>NZ_CP130610.1:1518079-1821695 GCF_030544485.1 Halomonas sp. HAL1 | reverse complement strand
ATTCTGGCGAGTCTCTATGTCATCGAAAACTTATTTCCTAGTCAGAAAATACATGCGGTAGGCTACTGCCTGGGCGGCACCCTGTTGGCTATTACCGCTTCTGCGATGGCCAGAAATGGAGCCAACCGCTTGGCCTCAATGACACTCTTCGCCGCACAAACGGACTTCCGAGAAGCTGGTGAACTAATGCTTTTTATTGATGAAAAGCAGCTCGCTTTCCTTGAAGACTTAATGTGGGCTCAGGGCATTCTCGATACGAAACAAATGTCAGGGGTATTCCAGATACTGCGCTCCAACGATTTAATCTGGTCCCGGGCCGTGAACGAGTATTTGTTAGGCGCAAGGCAACCCATTAACGACCTTCTCGCCTGGAACACCGATGCAACGCGCATGCCCTACCGTATGCATTCTGAATATTTGCGTACCCTATTTTTAAATAATGACTTAGCCGAAGGACGCTTGCGGGTAGAAGGCCGCCCGGTGGCGCTTAGCGATATACAAATACCTATTTTCTGTGTTGGCACAGAGTGGGACCATGTCGCACCATGGCGATCCACTTATAGATTGCACCTTCTTGCAGATGCACCGGAGATTACTTTTTTGCTCACTAGCGGTGGTCATAACGCGGGTATTATTAGTCCCCCTGAACAATCGCATCGGCATTATCGAATAGCCACCGCCTTTGAAGGTGACTCCTATATTGATCCAGACACGTGGCTGGAGCGTACAGCAATTAAGCCAGGCTCCTGGTGGGGTGCATGGCAATCATGGTTGGCAGCAAGATCAGGCCCCCTTGTCGAGGCACCTCACGTTGGTTCACAAAACTACCCACCTCTCGAAAACGCCCCCGGCAGCTATGTCAGAAAAGCATAGCTCTGTATGGCTAGCTTGATGAAGACGCTATTCATTTTGTGTTCTTTGAGCCTGGCTAGCTAACGAAGCTGAGCGTCGCCCACTAATATATAGTGGAATAAACCCTCCACGATTAGAGAAATAAATAAAACACGCAAAACGATAGGCAACAACTTTTAGCGACTTAAGCAACCAAATAAGTCTTAAGACGTAATCATACAAACCCCATATCCAACCCCTAAAAAAACTTATACACTTACTGCATAGCGCCTCAAATAAACGCTATAAAACAACTTAATAAACTGCAAGATTTTCATATGACTAAATCAACAAGAGAATACTAAAGTTAATATTTTTTATCTATCACCCCATGCAACTGTTAGCAGTAGTAAAGCACAATGCTACCACTCCTTTCAGTGGTGCATTGATGTATTTTAGAATAGCTTCTACCCACTATTAAAACTGCCTATTTATTGGCGGCCGAGCTAATTCTAGCTACTAAATAGCGCACTGGCACACTCAGCGCACTGGCTATGAAAGCTCCTAAAAGTGCTAACGCCATATCCTTCTGCGCATCCCAAATATCTCCCTGGGCACCTAGGTATGACTCCCCCAATTCCCCTGGGAAGAGTACAACAGCCAGCCACTCAGCAATCTCATAAAACGCCGAATGGGATAAAATCAGCACCACCGGTAGTAGGCGCCATAAAACTGCCTCATATAGTAGGCGTCTTTTCACAAGATCTTTCATCAGTGGAAAAAGTAGCAGTCCATAAAGGAAATGTACCCAGCGGTCGTACTGATTACGCTCAAAGCTAAACCGTTGGTCCAGAGAAAACCCAAGCAGTGTTCTCAACCAGTGGTCATAGGGCACTTCAGAATAGGTATAATGAGCACCAACTTCATGAAATATTAAAAATAGAAAAATGCTTAACCATGCCAGACGCGAGACACCACCCTGATACCACAACCAACCCAATACGGGCACCGCGGCAAACACCAGAATATTTTCAAGCAGCCAATCTGAGCGGTAATAAGGTGCTATGGCCAGCCATATCCAGAACAGCACAAAGCCAACAAACAGCCATACAGGAAACGGATCAAGCGTTAGCAGCCGAGCACGTACTTGCTTAATCCTAGACACACTCCTCTACCTCTGTTTATTGATTTAGCCAGCCTGTTCGGCGCATCACAATTTTCTCGACTTCCAATATAGCCATCATCACCATGCCGATGCTGATGACTAATACGCCATCCAAAAATGCTAACGGACGCGTATCGAAAAGGGCATGCATAACAGGCCAGTAGGTAAACAATGCCTGAGCAACGATCACCACAGTGACAGCAGACAGCACAGCGGGGGTGCCTATTAGCCCCTGCCAGCTAAATGAAGTGTAGTGTAGATAGCGCACGTTAAATAGATAGAAAATTTCCAATACGACGATCAAATTGACCACTAAGGTGCGAGCCATCGCAAGCTCATCCCCTCGCCCTAGTGAGTAAAAAAATACGCCCAACACCGCTGCCAGAAACAGGAACGACACAAGCGCTACCCGCCAGATCAAAAAAGGTGTCAGCAGCCCTTGGTTGGCAGGCCTAGGGCGGCGCTGCATGACGTTGGGCTCTGCCGGTTCGAACGCTAGAGCAAGGCCAAGGGTGCCCGCCGTAACAAGATTGATCCACAAAATCTGCACCGCAGACATCGGCATTGAGAAGTTAAACAAGATAGCGGCAATCACCGCCAATACCTCGCCGCCATTAGTAGGCAGTGTCCACGCGGTTACTTTGCGGATATTGTCATAGACTACTCGCCCTTCATTCACTGCAGCGACGATGGAGGCGAAGTTATCATCCAGCAAGACCATCTGGGAGGCCTCCTTCGCTGCATCAGTCCCTTTATGCCCCATGCCAACACCGACATTTGCCTGCTTCAACGACGGTGCATCATTGACGCCATCGCCGGTCATGGCCACGATCGCCCCCGTCGACTGCAAGGCACGCACGATACGCAGTTTGTGTTCAGGGTTGGTTCGAGCAAACACACTGGTTTCGGTCACGATAGCAGGCAGGTCAGTGTCTGAAATGTCATCAAGATCACGCCCCGTCAGGACGTATGGTTCCTCTCCAAATCCTAGCTGCCGAGCAATCGCCGCAGCCGTCTCAGCGTGATCACCGGTAATCATTTTCACCGCAATACCTGCAGAGTGGCACTCTTTAATGGCGGCCACTGCCTCTTGGCGCGGGGGGTCGATAAACCCTATCAGGCCAATGAAGACAAGCCCATCCAGGTCGGAAAAAGCCAGCTTATCAATATCGGAGGCTACTGTTTTAACCGCAAAGCCGAGCACTCTTTCTCCCTGGGCGGCTGCATTCGCGACCTTGGCGCCCCAGGTATCTCGGTCTAACGGCGCCGTCCCTTCACCATCTATTTGGGCGATACATCTCGTCAGCAGTTCATCGGGGGCGCCCTTGACAAAAATCCGACCATCGCCTGCTGAATGGCGATGAAGCGTGGCCATAAAACGATGCTTGGCATCAAAGGGGATCTCATCAAGTCGCGGCCATTCATGGCGGGTTAGCTCCGGCTCCAAACCAGCTTTCATCGCCAACGCCACCAGCGCCCCTTCCATCGGATCGCCCATCACATGCCAAGCACCATTTTCCTGGTTCAATTGGGCATCGTTGCACAGCGCTCCCGATAGCACTAAACAACTACTCTCTAGCCGCTGTTTATCCGCAGCAGCATCATCGGTAGAAGCGGCTTCCAGCCGACCTTCCGGCACATAGCCCGAACCTGTCACCGTGTACTGCCCATGAGGGACTTCCAGCCGTCGCACTGTCATTTCGTTACGCGTCAAGGTGCCGGTCTTATCGGAACAGATGACCGACGTAGCGCCGAGTGTTTCTACCGCCGGTAGCTGCCGGATCGCTGCATGACGACGCGCCATGCGCTGTACACCAATAGCCAATGTAATGGTGATGACTGCTGGTAAGCCTTCAGGAATAGCCCCCACCGCCAGAGCAACGACAGCTATCAGTGCGTCCGGCCATGCATAGCCACGTACTAATACCGCAAAGGCAAAGAGTACGGCCGCCACCGCCAGGGTGATCCAAGTAAACTGCTTTCCAAAATGATTAATCTGGCGCAGCAGCGGTGTGGTCAATGGCTGCACCTCTCGCAACAAAGCACTGATGCGCCCGATTTCCGTAGCACCCCCCGTTGCGACCACGACACCTAGCCCTTGCCCAGCAGCCACCAGCGTACCCGAATAGGCCATTGAGTGCCGGTCACCCAGCGCAGCTTCCTTTGATGCTGGTATTACCTGCTTTTCTGCTGCTACCGACTCACCAGTCAGAATGGCTTCTTCGATACGTAAAGCACTCGTACGAATAAGCCGCAGGTCAGCAGGAACCCGTTCCCCTGGCTCAAGCGACACGATATCCCCAGGTACAATCTCTTCGACAGGCACCTTGACTCGCCTTCCTTCTCTTACCAGATAAGC
This sequence comes from Halomonas sp. HAL1, assembly GCF_030544485.1. Lineage (NCBI taxonomy): Bacteria > Pseudomonadati > Pseudomonadota > Gammaproteobacteria > Oceanospirillales > Halomonadaceae > Halomonas > Halomonas sp. HAL1. The sequence continues at coordinate 1,817,340 of NZ_CP130610.1, read as the reverse complement.
GTGCGGGGCGATAAGATTGTGGATCGCGCTCAGCGCCTTTTCCGCCTTACCTTCCTGAATAAAACCGACCACGGCGTTGACTAAGACCACCGCAGCAATGACCGATGCATCGACAAAATGCCCTAGCAGTGATGCAGCGAGCGCTGCCGCTAACAGAAAATAGATTAATGCATTATGAAAATGCGCAAGAAAACGAAACAGTGGGTGGCGGCCAGCCACTACCGGTAACTGGTTGCGTCCGTACTTAGCCAAGCGCCTGGTCGCTTCGCCTGCTGTCAGACCCGACGATGAAGTCTTCAAGTCCGCAAGGACCTCATCAATATGCCTAGCATGAACCCCCAAAGACGAGTTATCTAATAACAAACTGGTATCGGCAGTAGGCGTTTCCATCCTGACTCCCTGGCAGACGTATCCAAGAGGAATAAGCAATCACTGTCACAGATCACCACCGTCACGGTATCGACTTCATCACGGTCATGGCAGCAAGCAAAGTGATCGTGGTGTGGGAAAACAAAGTACCCAACTTACGAATCGACATCGAACATCTCAGATGCTGGTGATGTCTCCATCACCAATACTGCAGCGCCGGTTACTTTGCCTTCCCTGAGATCCTTAAGCGCTTCATTAGCAGCGTGGAGCGGATAGCAGGTTGTACTGGTTTGAAGGGTCGCTTGGGAGGCCAGCGATAAAAACGCCTTACCGTCCTGGCGGGTCAGGTTAGCTACCGAGCGTAATTGGCGCTCTCCCCAGAGTAGCGCATAAGGGAAAGAGGGAATGTCAGTCATGTGTATACCGCCACAGACAACGACTCCCCCTTTGCGCACGGCACGAAGTGCAAGGGGTACCAGCTTCCCCACGGGTGCAAAAATGATAGCGGCATCCAGGGGTACCTCCGGCAACTGTTCAGAGCTACCTACCCACATCGCGCCCAAGTGTTGCGCAAATCGTTGAGACGCTTTATCGCCCGGGCGAGTAAAGGCGTACACTTCCACGCCCTGCCGTTTTGCGACCTGCGCCACGATATGCGCCGCCGCGCCAACGCCATAAATACCGAGACGCTGCAGGTCATCGCCACACATGACTAGAGAACGATAGCCGATCAGACCAGCACACATCAGTGGAGCAGCTTCTACAGCGCTATAGTCGGGGCCGATTGAAAAGCAGAAGCGATGGTCCGCCAGCGTGTATTCAGCAAAGCCACCATCAATCTGGTAGCCAGTAAAGCGCGCCTGATCACAAAGGTTCTCCTGCCCATGTAAACAGTAACGGCATTCACCGCAGCTATACCCTAGCCAGGGAATACCCAGTCGTACTCCCTTCTCCAGCGACACACCAGGGCCACACTCGACAACATGACCAATAATTTCGTGGCCAGGAATAATCGGATAATGGATGTCTGGCAATTCTCCATCGAGTAGGTGCAAGTCAGTACGACACACGGCGCACGCCTCTACTTTAAGCAGTACCTGCCCCGGCCCCGGCGTAGGAATTACCCTTTCATGACACTGCAAAGGCCCACCCTGTTTCTCAAGCACCATGACCTTCATGCGACTTCCCTAAGCACGTAAACTACAATTTAACTAACGTCCCTTACCTAGCTTTTGTGCGCTATTTTTTGCACAAACCCATGCCTCGACCACAGCGACTATTAGTAGAGTATGAATAGTTATAGTGTAAGCTCTCTTGAAGAGAAGCTCTCCAAGCAAATAAAAGCACTTACCCATAACAGTATTGATCTAGCGCAAAAAAAACCTCTCAACGTAGCTCACTCTGCGTCAGTAGAAATATGCTCCTCCGCTGACATATGTTGTGTACAAAGCGGCGCTTTAATCACATCGCAAGACTTAACTTAGAAGAGCCTACTCCCCACTGCTCACGACACTCCCGAAGCACATGGCACTCTTTCGTTTTCTGTGTCACAAAGTCGAATAATGGCTGATGTAGCTCAGGCGTCGCATTTGTTTCCAGCAGCCAACCAAAGAACGTACACGTCGCTTCAGCGGATTTTTCGGCATTTGCTAGTAGGTATTTCCCCATATTTTCATCAACAACGAAGAGGTGCTTATTAACTTTATTAAAAAAAGGAGGCTCCTTTTGCTGGTTAGCATTTGCGCAAGCGCCAAGCTCCATCTGACTAGCCACTTCCTGCAAACTGCAGAGTCTGTGCACACACTCCATACCAATCGCATCCATCAGGCGACTAATAGGTGGATCAAAGGGCAGAAAACTCAGTGCCAAGCCCCGGTAGCGATTCAGCTCACGTACCTCGTGCAAATAAGCTAAGCTCAACTGGTCTTGCGGTAGATAAGTAAGTGCTGTCAAGTTATCCATCATTAAAGCCCTCTAATCATCAAAAAAAGCCCAACAATGGGCAGCTTTTCAAAGGGCATCCTAGTGTGAGGTAAAGCTCGTTTTCTATGATACCGGTCAATTTTCTATATCAACATTAAAAAATTAACACTCATTAAAATCTTACCTGTTTTTAACTAATCAACTATTAATACTTTATCACTATCATGATAACTAAAAATCTAATCATTTAGGTTATCATTTTCAAAACAACAAGGCACCCCATCCTTAGCAGCAGCTCTCTCCTTGAAATCAAGCATACTATCCATAAAAAATTTCAAGCCATAAAGCTGACAACGGTCAAATTTTTGTGCACCCATGTCGTCTATACTATTTGAAAGTTATTATTGGAGTTCTAGCTAACTTTTTGTATAGACACCATAAAACGTCAGTGTCGGCTGGCTGGTAAAAACATAAAATATTACAACAACATTAAAGCCATCTATACGGCCTTACCTTCAAAGAGGACAATAAAATGGTAACGTCAGATCTTACAAAACAGCCTTTGAAAGCACCTCTCACAGAAAACTTGCTCGTTTTGTGGTCTCAACCGTGGATGGAATCCACTAATACAGCGATCAAGTTGCAGCGAATTTGGCTAGAGACACTGAATGACGCAACGCGTCACGAACTAGACTTCTTTTCAACCGTGACGAGTTCCTGCAACAAGCTGACAAGCTGCATGTTGGGCCTTGAGGGTCTGCTAACACCTTCGTCTATGGTGTCCTGCTATCATGAAATCACTGGTGATATGACAGAAGCGACGTTAAAACGCGCGCGTAAGGTATCAAAGCTCAGCGATGACCTAAGAGAGCGCATTTGGTGTGAGATCTAAAGATTCTGCTCAGTAACGCATCACTTCCAACAAGAGCCAACCTGAGATAGGACAAGGGCATGACGGTTGAAACCATTAAAGACATATTGGAGCTGACCCGGCAATTGCATGCCAATCTGGCCGATACACTGAAGCGCGCCGCCATGGATGCCCGGCAAGAAAAGCTGCGCATGTTACTTGACTATCTTTCCCAACATGAACAAGAACTTAGCAGGGTCATAGCATTGAGCGAGGAAGATGCAGAGAAAGCCACGCTCCAAACGTGGTGTGCAGAATACTTTGACAAGTACCCTTTCAAGCTTGAAACACTGGGTAATTTAGACTTTGCCAACATGAGCACTGACGATGTCCTGCGCTCTTTGCTAGCAGTACATGATCGTATTATTGATCTCTATCGCTATTTATCGACACGGGCTGAAGTCTCGTCCACCGAGGAATTATTGAATGGCCTCCTCGCTTTAGAACAACACGAAATCATGCGCATGATACGAGACGCGGAAAAGCTGGAAGATCTTTAGTCACAGCTACAAGTTCTAGCGCTCATGCTGTTGGACCTTACTCAGAAAGCCGTGATGGTGTAACGCCACCGTCGGCCCGATTAAAACAGGTTTGAGCATAACGCGAGCTGTACCAAGTGTATTAGATGCCATATACCGCTCAATAGAGCCACGTACTAACCAACATTAACGGGTACATCATGTCTACTCAAGATAGAAAGGCCTGGCTAGACAACCTACGGTTAGAGCTCAAAGCCCGCATCCATCACTATGAAGAACACCAGCATCGAAGCAGTGGCGCTCTGAATAAAGATCTTGATGATCAGGCGCTAGAGGTTCAAAACGACGAAGTTGTCGCGCGGCTGGAGGAAGAAGCCAGGCTAGAACTGGCCCAGGCCGAACGCGCCTTGGCACGCATCGCTGCCCAGGTCGGAGACTTCTGCGAGAAATGTGGCAAGCCCATCGCACCAGATCGTCTCAGGGCCTTGCCCTACACAACCCGCTGCAAAAACTGCGCTGATCTGTAACAAGGGCGAAACCTCCTCCAATCAGGCCCTCTAGTAAGCCGCATTGAGGTTAGCATGGACAAACGTTACCAAGCATATATCCTCTTTTTTATTTTCGGCTATATTTTTGTCCTATTGGTTCAGGATTTCATTGCGGAGGGGCGTTCCTACGAACCGATTCCCTATTCCGAGTTTCGTCATCATCTTGAGCAAGGCATCATCAACACGCTTGATGTTAGTTCAGAGCGGATCAAAGGCACCTACAATACGCCACTCTCCGACGGTACTACTGGCTTCACCACCTATCGCATCGACCCGACCTTGGCCAATGAGCTAGCCCAATACGATGTCACTTTCAATGGTGCGCCTAGTGAGTCATGGCTGACCTCTCTGCTTTCTTGGCTCTTGCCGTTCCTGCTCGTATTCGCTATCTGGGGATTTTTCCTACGCCGTATGGTATCAAGTCAGGGAGGCTTCGGCAGCATGATGACACTGGGCAAATCGAAAGCCCGTGTTTATGTTGAGACCGAAACCAAGGTGACCTTCGCCGACGTGGCTGGCATTGACGAAGCCAAGGATGAACTCAAGGAAGTAGTGGCCTTTTTGCGCGACCCTCAGCGTTATGGTCGCCTGGGGGCTCACGTGCCGAAGGGCATCCTTCTGGTTGGCCCTCCTGGCACTGGCAAGACGCTGCTGGCCCGTGCCGTGGCTGGCGAAGCTGGCGTTCCCTTCTTTTCGATTTCAGGGTCCGAGTTCGTAGAGATGTTCGTCGGCGTGGGGGCAGCCCGAGTTAGAGACCTCTTTGAGCAAGCTGCAAAAGCCACGCCGTGTATCATTTTTATTGATGAGCTGGATGCCCTCGGCGGCGCCCGAGGGCTTGGTATGCTCGGTGGCGGTCATGACGAAAAGGAACAGACCCTCAACCAGCTACTAACTGAGCTAGATGGCTTTGATACATCATCCGGGATTGTACTTCTGGCCGCGACTAACCGACCCGAGATCCTTGATCCCGCCCTGCTGCGTGCAGGACGCTTCGACCGTCAGGTTTTGGTCGATCGCCCCGAGCGTCGGGGACGTATTGCCATTCTCAATGTACATCTAAAACACCTCAACAAGTTGGCGTCTGATGTCGATGCCGAGCAGATAGCCGCCTTGACTCCAGGGTTTACCGGTGCTGATCTAGCCAACTTGGTCAATGAAGCGGCTCTGCTAGCCACGCGCCGTGATGCCGATGCGGTGGCATTAAGCGATTTTACACTCGCCGTGGAACGCATCGTTGCTGGACTGGAGAAGAAAAGCCGTGTGCTTAATGAACATGAGCGACGCGTAGTAGCGCATCACGAAATGGGCCATGCTCTCGTCGCCGCTTCGTTGCCTGGAATGGACCCTGTACACAAAATCTCTATCATTCCACGAGGGGTGGGCGCCTTGGGCTATACAATCCAGCGCCCAACAGAGGAGCGTTTCCTGCAAACGGTTGCCGACCTAAAGAGTCGCATGGCAGTGCTGATGGGCGGCCGAGCCGCCGAACGCATGATTTTCAATGAAATTTCCACTGGAGCGGCTGATGACTTGGCCAAGGTGACCGATATTGCCCGTAGCATGGTCACCCGGTTCGGAATGAGTGAGGAAGGCGGTCAAGTCATTTATGAGGAAGACCGGCAAGCTTTTCTAGGCGACAAATTTGGGCTCGCAAAGCCCAAGACCTACTCCGAGGAAACAGCCCGTGAAATCGATACTGCCATACGCAGGCTGGTCGACGACGCTTTTGATAGCGCCACCCAGATACTGACCCGCCGTCGCCAGGTACTGGAGACCGGTGCCGCCATGCTGCTGGAGCGCGAGACGCTGACCGCCCAAGATTTTCCGCCCATCGGGGGAGTAGTAGAGATAGCTGACAGGCCAGCGACGGATCGCATATAAGCTGGATCATTCTTGTGCTTTTCTGAGCCTTAAAAGGGCGCCCAAAAAAAACGCGCTGCCAATGATGGCCAGCGCCAACAAATGCGGCCAGACAATTCCCAATCCGGCGCCACGAAAGAGAATGGCCTGAGCAAGTTCGACAAAGTGAGTGGTCGGGGCGACAAACATGATGCGCTGCACAAGCTCAGGCATGCTTTCACGCGGGGTCATCCCACCCGACAGAATCTGCAGGGGAATCAGTACCAGAATGATTAACAGGCCCAGTTGCGGCATTGAGCGCGCCAACGTGCCCAGAAAAATCCCCATTGATGTGGTCGCAAACAGCAGTAGCGTGGCGCCGAAAAGATAGAGCGTCTGCGAGCCGCGAAGAGGTACTTGCAGCCAACCCTCGACGATGATGCGTAGTGCGAAGACCGAAGCCAACAGCACGATCAACCCCATCGACCAGACCTTGGCCAACATGATCTCGAACGAGGTGACCGGCATGACCAACAAATGCTCAATGGTGCCGTGCTCTCGTTCACGGATCAACGCTGCTCCTGTCAGGATAATCGACAACATGGTGATTTGATTGATAGCTTCATTAATGGCGCCGAACCAACTTCGGTTGAGATTAGCGTTGAATTCAGCACGAACTACTGCCTCAATGCGGCCCGGCGATGGGTGCTGGTATGTTCCGATGAAATCGGCCACCTCATCACTGATAATCCGCTGAATATGCCCAGCTCCCGTAAATGCCTGACTGATCTGGGTAGCGTCGACATTCAACTGAATGGTCGGCTGTCGAGCGGCCAGCAGATCACGCTGAAAGTTAGGAGGAATATTAAGTGTAAAGGTATAACGCCCCGCATCCATGCCACGATCCATCTGGCCAATATCGATAAATTCAGGCGGCAAAAAATAGGGAAGCTGAAAGGCATTAACAATACGTAAGGATGCCTGAGACTGATCCTCGTCGACAATGGCCACGCTAGCTCGGAATGGCGCCTCCGGCTCGCCAGTGGCACTCAGGTAGATCCCCAAAGTGAACGAGTAAATGATCAGTAACATCAGAGCCGGGTCGCGATACAGGCTGCGTATTTCTTTGATACCCAGTTGCAGAATATTGGCAAGCCTGGCCATCTCAGCGCTCCTGTTTCCTGAGACCCAAAACACTCAATAACGTCAGTACGGGGATGGTGATCAGCAGGGCCAGAAAATACGGTGTCAGATCTCCCAGACTGAGCGCTTTGGAAAACACGCCTCGGCTGATAATCAAAAAATGGCTGGTGGGATAGATATGTCCAATGACAGCCGCACCCCCTTGCAGCGCGGAAACTGGAGAGAGTAGCCCCGAAAACTGGATCGCAGGCACCAGTGTAGCGATGGCGGTACCGAAGATAGCGGCAATCTGACTATGCAGAACCGATGACATCAACAATCCCATCCCCGTGGAACAGATGACATAGAGCAGCGCGCCTAGGCTCAATGTCAGCAGGCTACCCTTCACCGGCACACCAAAGGCCAACACGGCGAACGCCACCAGGGTGACGAAATTGATCATCGCCAGCATGATGTAGGGCAACTGTTTGCCGAGCAGAAATTCCAACCGAGAAACCGGCGTAACGTAGAGATTGATAATAGAGCCGAGCTCCTTCTCACGTACGACTCCCAAGGCAGTCAGCATCGCAGGTATCAACATGAGCAGCAGTGGGATCATCGCCGGGGCCATGGCTGGCAGACTTCTAACGTCGGGATTGTAGCGGTAGCGAATGGCAATCTCGACGGGAGGAGAAAAAGCTCCAGCCCCTTCGCTCAAGCGAGCCAAGGTGTCCGCATGAATCCCCTCGACATACCCCTTGATAGTATCGGCCCTGACCGGCATGGAACCATCGACCCAGTAAGCAACTTTGGGCACATTGCCACGCTTGATATCACGGCCAAACCCTGGCGGAATTTCCACCGCCAGGCTGATGTCGCCGCTGCGTAGACGCTGCTGTACATCGCTGTAGTCGGTCAGAGGAGGCTTTTCGGTGAAATAACGCGATCCCGTTAGATTGAGAGTATACGCTTGGCTGGTCGTGGTCTGGTCACGGTCGAGCACGGCATAGGTCAAATGTTCGACATCCATATTGATGCCATATCCCATGATAAACATTAGGATCAGACTACCCAGCAGCGCCAGCGTGGCGCGTATCGGGTCGCGACGTAGCTCCAGGGTCTCTCGGTGGGTATAGCTGAACAAACGGCGCAAGCTAACGGTCAGCCCGCCTGACCGGGTCGGCGGGTGCGGTTTGAGAGAGGTAGTCGTCGGCTTTTCGGACTCGGCTTCATCTATCTTACTAGCCTCTTTCAGATACGCCATAAAGGTAGCTTCTAGTGTGGGTAAGCCACGCGACGCTAGTAGCTTCTCAGGGGTGTCGGTAGCCAATACGCGCCCGGCATGCATCAAAGCGATCCGGTCGCAGCGCATTGCCTCGTTCATGAAGTGGGTGGAGATAAAGATCGTCACTCCCTCTCCACGGGAGATCTGCCCTAACAGCAGCCAGAAGTTATCGCGTGCTATCGGATCCACCCCGGAGGTGGGTTCATCAAGAATCAATAACTCAGGTCGGTGAATAACTGCCACCGCCAACGACAGCCGTTGACGCACTCCCAGTGGAAGCGCTGGCGGTAATTTGTCAGCCACTGCCGTGAGATCAAAGCGATCCAGCATCTCCCTCACGCGTGTGGCACGCTCAGCCTTAGGCAGATGAAACAGGTGCGCATGCAACTCAAGGTTCTGACGTAGCGTCAGTTCTGTATAGAGAGAAAAACCCTGGGACATGTAGCCCACCCGACTGCGCGTAGCAATATCGCGCGGATCGACGGGCTTATCGAACAGCAATGCCTTTCCTTCGCTGGCGGATAGTAGCCCGGTGAGCATCTTCATCGTGGTGGTCTTCCCACAACCATTGGATCCCAGGAAACCAAATATTTCACCGCGCTCGATACGAAAGTCGGCGCGATCCACGGCGACAAAATCGCCGAACCGCTTGGTCAGTCCATGGGCCTCGATGGCTATATTGGCATCAGGTTGGCGGGGCGATATTTTGAACTCTCGATACCTGCGCCGTTTAGTCTCAGGCAACAACCTGATAAAAGCTTCCTCGAGCGTTGCACTTCCCGTCGCTGCCAGCAGATCGTTAGGCGCGCCAGTATTCAATACCTGCCCGTCATCCATCACCACCAACCAGTCGAAGTTTCGAGCCTCCTCCATATAGGCAGTGGCGACTAACACGCTCATACCTGGACGCTTGCTCCGTATCCGCCCAATCAGGTCCCAAAACTGAGCCCGTGATAAAGGATCGACGCCCGTGGTGGGTTCATCGAGTATCAACAGGTCGGGATCGTGGATCAGCGCACAGCATAACCCCAGCTTTTGCTTCATACCGCCGGAGAGCTTGCCGACAGGGCGTTCCGTGAACCTAGCCAGCCCAGTACTATGCAAAAGTTCGGCAATACGACTATGCCGGCTCTGACGATCCAGACCGAATAGACGGCCGAAGAAATCGAGATTTTCAAAGACTGTCAGGGTGGGATAGAGGTTCTTTCCCAACCCCTGAGGCATATAGGCAATCCTCCGACACACCTCTTTGCGATGCCGCCCTTCTGCCATGTCGCCGTCTAATACGACAACCCTACCCTGCTGAATTTTTCTGGCACCGGCAATCAGGGCCATCAGACTGGACTTACCGACGCCATCGGGCCCGATCAACCCCACCATACAGCCAGCGGGAATGGCCAAATTTAGACCGGATAACGCATGCACTGAACCATAGCGCAAGCTGACACCTTCCAGCCGCACTACAGATCCATCAATGGTCATGGCGTCACGTTGACCTTCAGTTCGTCGGGCCAATCGAGCGTATCATCAAGCTTGAGATAGGCCATGCCCGGCAAACCGGTTTTGACTTTGTCTAGGTGCTGTTCAAGTAGCGCGGGGTCGATACGGGCCTTGACCCGAAACATCAGCTTTTCACGTTCGCTAGCTGTCTCCACGGACTTGGGAGTGAATTGGGCCACGCTGGAGACGTAGCTGACGTTAGCCTGGATTACATACTGAGGTGCTGCGTCCAGCACCAGGTGCACGTCGGCACCCAACGCAACACGCCCGGCTTGACGCTCAGGCAGGAAAAAGGTCATGTAGACATCGGTCAGATCGACGAGGTTGAGTACCACACCCCCGGCTGGCAGCACTTCACCGGGCTGGGCGACACGATATTGAACCCTTGCCACCCGGTCACTGCGCAGTTGACTGTCTTCAAGATCTGCCTCCAGCTTGTCCACTGTTGCGCTGGCTGCCTCAATGGCCGCCTGTGATTCAATAACCTTTGAATCGGCTGCCTCGATGGCTGCCAAGGCGGAGAGCACACCCGCACGTGCAGCGGCCAGCGCGGCTTCGGTACTCTCCAGGCTGGCCAAGTCATCGTCGAGTTGCTGCCTCGACAAGGCATTGCGAGCCACCAATGCCCGGGTGCGATCATAACGCTTGTGCGCTGCAACAGCTCGGCGTCTCGTTGCAGCACGACGGCCTCAGCAGCCGTTTTTTCGCTCTGTCGTTGAGCTACTTGTGCCTGGGCGGTCCGTCTCGCACTCTCGGCTTGTCGAACCTGTGCCCTGGCCTGCCCCAGTTCGGCTTCTAGCACCTTCGTGTCCATACGCGCCAAGAGCTGATTCGGCTCGACCTGCTCCCCTTCGCCAACAAGCACAGCTTCGATACGACCCGCCTGCTTGGTAGCAATATCGATCTCTGTCGCTTCAATTCGCCCATTACCGCTGGCAAAACCATCACCCAGCCCCTCAGGTCGAAGCTCCAGCCACACCAACACACCGGCAATAAATACAACACCGGCAATTATTAACATTCGCCATACCACTTTTCTCAGCGTGGAGGGCACGATTCGGCATCCTTGACTAACTAGTCATTCAGAAGGAAAAGAGCGTATAACGGCTAGTGCCAGCATTGGTCTTTACAACCAGTATGAAACTAGAAAATGTAAACGTGGTGACGCAGATCAAGAATTTCTCAAGATATCTTGCATTCCTGATGTCAATTCCTGAATGAGTAGCGCTAAGCTCAATAGCCTGTCACTTCTGACTAGGAGGTTAGACATGCAAAATACTTGCGCGAAGAATAGGCCATTTGCTTTCGATGAAGCAAAAGCTTAAGAGGGAAGATCAATAACTGGCTTGCCGCCAAATATTTTATTACATACAGCTTGTTATTAAAGGGTCACCACATGGATGAGTTCTTGCCTAATTAGCGGCTGATTTTATTGAAACCTAGCAAGTTACCGGGCAGCCCGAAGGATGTTATGCCTGCCCGGCAATACTGATCATATCAGATCAGGCTGCTTCGCTTAAGGGTTTCTGACACGCAACTCGGAGGGTGATAAACTTCGTGTGCCGCTGCCTTGTTGCGGAGACTTCGATTCGGAATAAACAACCCTGCTATCCTCAGCCGCCCCCTTCTCAGCGAGTGCTACACCTGAGATAAGCACTAATGTAATCATTAATACCGCATTTAACATTTTCATGATTTTACTCCTTTTACTTAACTAGTGTTGTCCCCCCTCAGCTGAAAAAGGTACGCACGAAAAGGCCCCTACAGATGATGAGAACCTATGTGGCTTCAGCGTCTACCGCATTGCAAACGCCATCTCCTTCTCACCCACCTATCTGGTATTTCATTACATTTTTTTGACTCCAAGCTAGTTAGAGTTGTCACCAACACATACATTATTAGCTTCAATAAGACTGAAACGCATTGCACAATACTGTCCATTTCTTGCCTGATTTGGTAATCGCCTCTCTCGAAAAAATATGGTGCCACATATAGAAAATGTAGGATTTTTATAAACTAGGTGTGAGGAGATTCTGTAGAAAACAAGCGCGACAACACGTAACTCTGTTGGCAGTTATAGACTATTGAACGAATTAACGAACTCCAGAGAATATACTATCGTTTATATAGTCTTTTTCGGGAATAGCAAACTTGAGCATTTTCAAGGCGGGAGTGGCGACGCTTGCAGTGATACATGGCGTCACCATTTTCGTAGTAATATTACGTAGCTTTGCCAGATAAACCTTCAGCTCAAAGCTGTTCTCTGGTTGCATTCAGATTTCTCAAATGTAGAAACTTCCCTGCCGTCGGCTAGCACTTTCCTTGTGGGGCATATAGGCCTCAAGTCATACTGAGGCTGCCCCCAGGAACAGCACTTGTTAAGGGCGCTGCGCGTCATTCTTGGCCCCACGAGTGACTGGCCGTATTTAGATATTAATTCCGGGCAAGAGGCAATTTAAATTAAAATGTTTTAGATCAAAGCCTTAACCGTGGAGCCACAAAGTCAAGAAAAGCTCCAATTCGCCCCGAAAGGGCCGTATTACGATAATAGACCGCCTGGACCATTTCACGAGGATGAGGACTGATCATTCGATCCATCATAAATCCGACCAAAGATCCTCTCTCAAGATCATTCCGAATCATAAAGCGTGAGAAGCAGGCGATGCCTTCACCAGCAAGGCAAAGCTGACGCATCACTTCCCCGCTAGAAGTTCTCATCTGGGCTTGAATATTGGGGCCTTCCTGAGGAAGGCCTTCCACAGGCCAACGGTTGAGGTTATCGGCGTTAAGAAACCCTAGCAACTGGTGATCACGCAATGCGACAGGACTCACCGGCACACCATGGCGCTCTAAGTACTGAGGACTAGCCACTAATTGCAATGGCGACCGACCTAAAGGACGGGCGTGCAGTGTGGAATCTTCTAAACCGCCAATCCGAATTGCCACGTCTGTTCGCTGCTCCAGAAGGTTGATGATGTCATCAGAGGCCGATAGCTCAAGCTCGATTCCAGGGTAATGCTCGCGAAACGCCCCGATCAAGGGTACCAGTTGATGCAGCACAAAAGGCGTGGCTGCATCAACTCGCAAGCGGCCACTAGGACGCGCCTGGCTCAATCGCATGGCTTCTTCAGCCTCCTCTAACGTACTCAATCCCAGCCTTACTCGCTCGACGAAAGTGCGCCCTTCACTCGTCAACGTCACGCTACGTGTTGTTCGGTTAAGTAGTGGGGTACCCAGTTGCTGCTCCAGGCGTTGAACAGCGCGGGACACCTTAGCTACAGGGACGTCCATTTGGCGGGCGGCAGCGCTAAACCCACCGCTGTCCACCACGGCCACCAGCAACTGAAGATCGACAGTACGGCTCAGCATCCTCTATTCCTTGATCGGCACATTATTGTTAATAATGTAAAAGTGTTTCTATTTTATAGCCGTTTATCACACAAGGCAGCAAGCGCAAACTCCCCTGCGTTACGTAGTGACCTACTTTCCTCTAAGGAGATTTGCTATGCCTATTGCATTGTTCGCACTGACGCTCAGTGCCTTTGCCATTGGCACCACCGAATTCGTGATCGTCGGATTGGTGCCTACCATTGCCCAGGATTTGGGCGTTTCGCTACCTTCGGCCGGTCTCTTGGTTAGCCTCTATGCGGCCGGGGTTGCTGTCGGCGCACCCGTGCTGACAGCGATGACCGGTCGCCTGAATCGCAAGTGGGTGCTTCTTGGCCTGATGGCCTTGTTTATCATCGGCAACCTTTTAGCTTGGCAAGCGCCAGGCTACGGCTCATTGATTTCGGCACGCATCTTAACGGGCTTGGCCCATGGTGTGTTTTTCTCCATCGGCTCGACCATCGCCACTAGCCTAGTCAGCAAGGACAAGGAAGCCAGCGCTATTGCTATCATGTTCACAGGCCTGACGGTGGCTCTCGTCACGGGTGTTCCCCTAGGCACCTGGATTGGTCAAAACTTCGGTTGGCGTGCCACTTTCTTAGTGGTTTCTTCCCTTGGCCTCTTAGCCCTGATCGGTAGCGCCCTGCTCGTACCCAATAACCTGAAAAAAGCTGTTCCAGCCTCTCTCAGCCAGCAGTTTAAGGTTTTAACGCATCCGCGCCTCTTGCTCGTATATCTGATCACCATTCTTGGCTATGGCGGCACATTCACTGCATTTACCTACCTAGCACCTATCCTGCAGGAGGTTAGCGGATTCGGGAATAACGCCATCAGCCTGATCCTGCTGGTCTACGGCGTCTCGGTAGCGTTTGGCAACATTTACGGCGGAAAGATGGCCGATCGTATGGGCCCCATCAGCGCTCTGACGCTGATTTTCTCAGGCCTTATCGCCACCTTGCTGGTATTGGCAGTTTCCGCCACACATCCAGTAACCGCTGTACTGACCGTGCTTATCTGGGGTGCTTTCGCATTCGGTAACGTGCCTGGCCTACAGGTTTACGTGGTGCAGTTGGCTGAGCGCTACGTGCCCGAAGCCGTCGATGTCGCTTCCGGCCTCAACATTGCCGCCTTCAACATCGGTATTGCCTTGGGCTCTGTGACTGGTGGCTATGTGGTCGACGGCATGAGCCTGACCGATACCGCCTGGATTGGCGCTGGCATCGTCACCCTAGCACTGGTGCTCACTCGATTCTCTGGCAGTTTGGATCGTCGTGGCCAAGACGCCGTGACCAGCACTTAAACCCCTTGTCGCGCCCGGCGGAAATCGGCGGGCGCGCACCAGGCCATTTGGAGAACCTCACCACATCATACTAGCCATACCGCTCTTCAAACCCGTATCCGGTTGTCATTAGGAAGAAACCATTTTCATGCGATATGGCTCACTCCCTCGATTCTACTGCAGAGTAACGACCGTTTAAGGAGCCAGTCTTGGGTCATTGCTTTTTTGGGATGAACAGCGAACAGGCGATCATGGAGACAATAGATGATTTCAACAGCGGCCGGGTTGGTCAAATGTCTTGCTAAGCGTAACTGAATCAACGAGTGGAGTACGCTGGCTGCCTGGAGCAGCCAGCTTCTTTGGGAGCGTTATTTAGCAGGCTTTCCGGGAAAAGGAATGAACTCAGCATCGTCTGCCGGGGGAAGGCGAAAGCGACCATTTTCAAAATCCGCTTCTACCCAAGCCTGCTTTGCGGCCTCCAGCTTTTCCTGCGAAGAAGCGACGAAGTTCCAAGATATATAGCGGGGGCCATTCAGCGTTTCACCGCCCAGTAGCATCGTTACGTCATTTCACGACCACGAAAAATCATATTGGCTTGATATAGATCAAGCTGCGACCACATGCCTCGTGTTTTTAAGTGAGAAGAGGTCTATTCTCAACGAATGCAACTTAAAGTTATTACGATAGATAAAATAATTATTAATAGCTCTTTACTACCTATGGCTGCCGTCATCGGAATCACGATGGCCTTAGGAGCCACACCCTCTATTGCAGACGAAGTCGAGGCCTACCGGGAAACAACATTAGGTCTCTATGTCACAGCCATTGAGGCTCATGACCTCATGCAAGATAACGATCGTGCTGTACTCATTGACGTACGTGACCCCATTGAGATCAAGTTTACGGGCTTCGCTGAGCCCACCGATATTCATGTACCTTGGGTGCTAGCCGAGCGCGACAACTTCGATGGAGAAGCGAAGACTTGGCCAATGGTCAAAAACGCTGACTTCGCGGTGCAAGTAAGCGCCAAAATAGAAGCGCTGGGCGTAAACAAAGAAGACCCGATCATTGTCATGTGTCGCTCCGGAGCCACCCGCAGCGCCCCCGCTGCCGATGTGATCGCCGAGATGGGATACAGCGAAGTCTACTCCATGACCGATGGTTTCGAGGGTGAAAATCTCAAGAAGGGTCAGTCCCAGGGTGTAAGAGCGCAGGATGGGTGGCGCAATTCGGGCCTTCCGTGGAGCTATGACATCAATCCTGATGTGGCATGGCACCCTGCGCACTAACACTCCGATATATGGCTCACCGCTTAAGCAGCGGGGCTTAGACATTGATCAAACCCAACGAGATGACCGCATGACTAACACACTTAAAACCAGCAACATTATCTTGGCACTGGCAGCCGCTACTGCTGCCATCGGTTTCTCTAGCCTCTCAATAGCTGACAGCTATGGTAGTAACGGAGCTGAAGACCAGGCTTTAGTTATCCTTACTAGCGACTCACTGCAGACCCAAGGCATGGCCATGCTTCTATCCAACGCCATGCAGCAGCAAGGCACCCACCTACATATACTGCTTTGTGATGCTGCTGGTGATTTGGCCGTCGAGGGATACGCAAGTGCTGAAGCTATCCACACACCACCGAGCAACCCGGCGGGCCAAGTCAAACCGGAAGGCATGCTTAATATGCTATTAGAGAATGGCGCAACGGTGGATGTATGTGCCATTTACCTGCCTAACAGCAAAAACGAAGAAGACGACCTTCTTGAAGGCGTGGGGGTGGCGGCACCTGGCCCCATAGCGGAAATGATGCGCGATCCGTCCATTCCTGTTTACAGTTTTTGAGCACCCAAACTGAGCTTAAGGAGTCAATTATGAGTCGCAACGTCGGTGGTATCGATAAAATCTTACGCATCCTGATTGGGATTGCACTGATCGTACTGGCCCTGACAGGTACTATCGGGGTGTGGGGCTGGGTCGGCGTATTGCCGCTAGCCACCGGGTTATTTAACTTCTGCCCAGCTTATAAATTAATAGGCATTAATACATGTAAAATTTAATAGTGCCTATTAAGCAAACAAAACCATAGAAAAAGCGCTTGCCATGTTTATTAGGGCAAGCGTTTTTTTTACATATGCGCGCTAAAAAATTTCCCATGTAGCAAGCCAATTATTTAATACTAAATTAAATTCCATATACAGAACAGCCACTTAGTCATTTAACATTAAGAGAGCATTAAGCGATATATCCTAACACATTGACACGTATCAACTTTCCACCTTGAGCAAAGGCGTAATCTAAGCGTATTACGACATTCGCCCTGCGAATGCCGTTTATTTCGCCAAGGAGGCGCTATGGACGCAATACGTCGCTCGCTCTTGGGTCAAATGGCACGCTTAAGCGCAGGCGCTGCGCTGATGCCGTTTTCAAGCCTTGCCCAAGCTGGCATTAATCAGCAACCTGCCCGCCGCGAAGGCGACCCAACTAAACGCTACGGTATGCTTATCGATTTACGCCAGTGCATCGGCTGCCAGGCCTGTACGGTATCGTGTCATATCGAAAACGCTGCACCGCTGGGACAGTTTCGCACCACGGTCTCCCAGTATGAAGTACAGCATCAGGAAAGCGGCGAATTAGCCACCTTTATGCTGCCCCGGCTGTGTAACCACTGTGAAAACCCACCCTGCGTCCCGGTCTGCCCTGTAGAAGCCACTTACCAGCAGCAGGATGGCATTGTGGTGGTCGATAGCGACCGCTGCGTAGGGTGTGCCTATTGCGTCAATGCTTGCCCCTACGATGCTCGCTTTATTAACCAACGCACTCAAACCGCCGATAAGTGCACTTTCTGTGCCCACCGTCTAGAAGCCGGGCTGTTGCCTGCTTGCGTTGAGAGCTGCGTGGGCGGTGCCCGCATGATTGGGGATATGCGCGATCCTCAAAGCCAAATCAGCCGCATGATTCACGAACATCACGATGCATTGATGGTGCTACAACCAGAAAAAAACACCCTTCCTCAGGTGTTCTACCTAGGCATGGATGAGCGCTTCACCACACGTCCTAAGGCAGAGCCCGTTGCGCTCGAAGTACTCGACCCCCACGGTCAGGAGATGGGCTATGAATTCCACCATTGAGCTACTGGCACCGCGCTATGACATCGCTTGGTACCCGTGGGCGGTGCAGTACTTTTTTATGATTGCGGTTTCCTACGCCAGCCTTTGGCTAGCCGCCCCAGCACTGGTATTCGGCAAAAAAGCCTGGCTGCCTACCGCGCGTCTGGCGCTAATCACTTGCGTTAGCACTACGCTGGTAGCGCCCGTTGCGCTACTCGCGGATTTGCACCAGCCGCTGCGGTTCTGGCACTTCTACGCTTACGCCAATAGCCACTCGTGGATGTCGATTGGCAGTGTTGTTCTACCGCTTTATTTGGTTAGCGTGCTTGGACTTGCTTGGCTGGCATGGCGGCCCGCGCTGCAGGCACAGCGCAGCACACCAGGACTCAGCGGCATGCTAGCCACCTGGCTTTCACTGGGCACTGGCGCAACGCCCAGAGCGCTGATCACCGTGGTAGGTCTGGCTGCGCTGGGGCTTTCCAGCGGCATTATGCTTTACACCGGTGCGGAGCTTGCAATCGTAAAAGCCCGCCCGCTTTGGAACACCGTATGGCTACCGCCTATGCTGGTGACTACCGGATTTATCGCCGCCTCCGGGCTGGTGTTAGTGCTGAACCGGATGAGTGGGCTTTGTTCGCAAACTACGATACGACAAATGCTGTATGTGTTGCTAGTGACCTGTGCGCTAGCAGGCTTAATCGCGATTAGCTGGTTTTTGGATGGCGTGAATGCCCACGTAGGCTCAGTTGCCGCCGCATTGGAATCCGTGCGCCATAGCGACTCGTGGCGCAATACCGCCCTATGGGGAGGGATTACCGGCTTAGCGCTATTTGCCGCCGTGTTGTTGTTATTGACTCGTCCTACCCTGCGCCAGCCGGGGGCGCGCGGCGCCCCAACCTCTAGCCAGCCTGCACTGTTTACCTGGGCATGGTTGCTAGGCCTCATAGCCATACACATGGGCTGGATGTTCCGCTGGGTGGTGCTGATGGATGTTCAGCATGTGGCGCGCAATAGTGCGGGCTTTCATCATTACGGTATTCCCGCCGGTTCTTACGGTATTTTAGGCATTGTTGGCACCTTCGGCCTCTGGCTCGCCGCTATTCTACTGATCGAACTGTTTATTCCCTGGCGTGAGGCCCAACAGGGCGGCCTTATAGCAACGCCAAGCCACGCTGCCCCAGATGCTTCTATTCATTCTCTCACCGCGAAAAAAGGAGCGTCTAGTCATGTCTAAGTCTGCTCAAGACCCGTCACGCCGCCGTTTTCTAAAAGGCGCTGCCGTCGCCGGTGGTGCAGCCACTTTTGCTGTGGGCTATGCCGACCCACTGGCAAAAATGGCTAAGGGCATTACCGGTAGCGCGGGTGAAAAACCCAGGCACAATATTCATGGCAACTCGCTGACTCCAGAATACCGAGTCGATTTAGACACTGGTGAACTCACCTTAACCCCCGGCCAGCGAGTCGCCTTCACTATTTGTTACGGCTGTACTACCCGATGCGGCGTGAGAGTGAGGGTCGATGACACCCTTGGCGAAGTACTGCGGGTATCAGGCAATCCCTACCACCCGCTATCCGCCGACGACCATTTACCTATGCGTACACCGGTGGCGGATGCACTGCGCAGTGTTAGCGCCTATGGTGAACAGGGTCAGATAAACCGCTCCACCGCCTGCGCCCGTGGCAACGCCATGATGAGCCAAATTACCAACCCTTTCCGAGTCGACCACTGCCTGAAACGAGTAGGTGAACGTGGAAGCCGTCAATGGCAGAAAATCTCCTTTGAGCAGCTAATTGAAGAAATCTGCGAAGGCGGCGACCTGTTTAACGAAGGCCACGTTGATGGACTGCGCGATATTCGCGATCACGACACCCTGATCGACCCTGACAACCCTGAATATGGCCCCAAGGCCAACCAATTAATGGTAATGGAAGCCACTGACTACGGGCGCTCAGACCTACTCAAGCGCTTTACCCTCAATGCCTTTGCTACCCGCAATTATGGTCACCATGGCGCTTACTGTGGTTTGGCTTTCCGCATGGGATCTGGCGCGGTGATGAACAATATTGTCACCAACGCCCACGTTAAGCCGGATATCCAAAACGCACGGTTCATCATGTATATCGGCTGTGCGCCCAGCCAAGCGGGCAACCCGTTTAAACGCCAAGGCCGCTTGATTGCCCAAGCCCGTGCAGCCGGTACGTTGGAGTACGTGGTGGTCGACCCAGCGCTCAATGCCGCCACCTCCCACGCAGCCGACAATAACCGCTGGGTGCCTATTCGTCCTGGGACAGACAGCGCTTTTGCCATGGCAATCATCCAGTGGCTACTCGACAACCAGGGCTATGCTAGCGACTTCCTAGTCCTGCCCGGCCAAGCCGCCGCCGATGCAGCGGGCGAAACCACCCACTCCAACGCCACTCATTTGGTGATTGACACCTATGAACACCCCCGCAGAGGTTATTTTCTTCGCGCCAGCGACCTGGGTCTAGCAGAAGCGGGTAACGATACTGACTCGCCGATGGTAGTCGCCAATGGCGAACTCGCGCTAAGCGAAGAGGTGATGACCGCCGAGCTCTTTGCCGAACGTCCGGTTGAGCTTGCCGATGGCACCACCGTGACCGTCAAAAGCAGCCTGACGTTGCTAAGCGAATCTGCCCACGAGTACGACCTAGACACCTATGCAGAGCATTGTGGCATTCCCAAGGCGACGATTATTGAATTGGCCAGCCGCTATGCCAGCCATGGCAGAAAAGCCGCTGTTAACTGTCACGGCGGCATGATGTCGGGTAACGGTTTCTACGCCGCGTTCAGCGTGCAAATGCTGAACCTGCTGGCGGGCAACTACAATATGAAGGGTGGCAGCGCCTTGGGCGGCGGCACTTACAGCGGTACCGGCGAGGGCCCACGCTACGACTTAGCCAACTTTCCTGGTAAGCGCGCGCCTCAGGGAGTATTTCTATCCCGCTCGCGCTTCCCCTACGAAAAGTCTTCCGAGTATCAGCGCAAAGTCGCCGCAGGCGAAAATCCTTACCCGGCTAGAGCGCCGTGGCGCTCGTTGGCACCGCCGACACTCACAGAGCACCTACCCTCGGCACTAGATGGCTATCCTTACCCCATCAAAGCGGTGATTGGCTGTATGGCCAACCCGATTTATGGTCAGGCCGGTCTGAAAAGCGTCATTGTCGACAAGCTGAAGGATCCCAAGCGGCTAGGGCTCTTTGTCGCCGTGGATGGCTTCATCAATGAAACCAACCGCTACGCCGACTACATCGTGCCTGATTCCGTGATGTACGAGGTGTGGGGGTTTGCTGGCGCGTGGAAAGGCACCCTCGGCAAACTAACCACCGCCTGCTGGCCCGTAGTTGAGCCACGCCAGCAAAAAACCGCCGAGGGCGAACCAGTATCAATGGACAGCTTCTTTATCGCCGTTGCCAAGCGCCTGGGTCTGCCCGGCTTTGGCGACAACGCAATTCCCGATGCCCAAGGAAATCTGCACCCGCTCAATCGCGCTGAGGATTACTACCTACGAGCCGCGGCCAATATCTCTTTTCAAGAAGAGCCACTGCCAGAAGCAGATGACGCTGATATTGCTCATGGAGGCATTACCCCACTGCTGCCTAAAATCGCACGAACGCTAAAAACTGATGAACGCGCTCGAGTCGCCTATCTCTATGCCCGGGGTGGACGCTTTGAAGATGCCAGCGAGCACTTCATCGGTGAAAAATTGAAATACCAGTGGAAGCAAACGCTGTGTGTTTACAACGAATCGGTAGGCACCAGTATTGATACCACTAATGGCCTTCCCAATAGCGGCGTCCCCTGCCATAAGCTGCCTCAGCTGGCGAACAAGCAACCCATGCGCGAGGTATTTTCTGAGCAGGAGTGGCCGCTGCTAGCTTTCTCGTTCAAATCCAACCTGATGAACTCTTACGCCATTGGCAGTGAGCGGCTACGTATGATCAAGCCTTATAACCCGATACAAATGCACCGCCAAGACGCCGAGCGCTTTGGTATCCAGCACGGTGATACCATTCTCATAGAAAGCCCTGGCGGAAGCGTGGTGGGGTTGGCACTTGTCAGTGAAAGCGTAATACCTGGTGCCCTGGGCATTGAGCACGGCTATGGCCACAAGGATTTAGGTGCCACGCCACATGTCATCGACGGTGTATCCCAGCCGGATATGCCCTGGATGCGTGCAGGGATCAATATTAATGACCTAGGCTTCCAAGACCCCACACGGAAAGTAGATGGCACTTGGCTAGAGCCAATCAGTGGGGCCAGCGTGCGCCAAGGCTTACCAGTAAAAGTTAGACGAGTGTAGCTAACCAGCGCAGAGCAATAGAATATACACAGCTAGCTTTGCAAAATTGGGATGATTAAAAAGCAAGGATGCCTTAATGAGCTTCAAGGGGCTCGCTAAGGTTTAAATAGATAGACTGATATCAAAATGAGCAGCGGATGATGACAGTAGCCAGTCAACGCTGCGTAGAGCATTAGCTTTCATTATACTGGCAGATATATAGCAGCTGTATATTTCAAAGCCCGGTTATCATGACTAAGGGCAGAATCGTCCAGAGGCCTTCTATGCATTCCAGAGAGAGCCAAAACAGAAGTATGGGCTGATGAAATTACAGACACAAAAAAGCCTATGAAAGTAAGAGGCTTATTCGTAATACTTAGCGGAAAGAGAGATTCCAACCTGCGACCTTTGCAACCGCAGTGCCACGCGCTACCAAGCTGCACTACGCTCTGCTGCCTTTAATAGCCGTTACATCTTTGAAAACAGCTCAAAAACAACACTTTAAAACGATTTCCGGTAAAAATAAAAATTAGCACTTTCGGAGCTTGCGCCTATACATAACATCACCCCATTTCGTAGGATTATTACAAAAATAGGTTATGTCATGACAAATCGCAGATTATGTCATTTTGAAGGCAATTTATGTCAAAACAGGCAGGAAACGACTAGAAATGGAGGCGACCCCAGAAGCCACATCCCGGCACACGCAGCCACCACTACCGTTGCTCCCTTCCGGGCCTGGCGGGGTTCGCAGTTTAGCGTTGCGGGAGGACCTAAGGGGCCACCATAACGGCACACTCGGTTGTTAAGTAAGTGTGCTAATGCTGATGTGGTGGCTACGCCCTGATTTGAACAGGGGACCCCATCATTATGAGTGATGTGCTCTAACCAGCTGAGCTACGTAGCCTTTCCTCATCAACGGGTGCAGATTATGCCTACCTTAACGATGAAAGGCAAGCCGGATTCCGGCTTGCCGCTATCACCAAAATTGACTTATTGAATAGCAGTACGCACGGCCTCAGCACCAGGCTCGCCGTTGCGTGTGGTCACGCCGTCTAACCACTCGTCCAGCACGCCATCATTGGCCTTCAAGTAATCACGCGCGGCATCACGAGGGTCTTCGCCATCATCCATGATCGCGCTCATTAGCTGGTTTTCCATTTCCAGGGTAAACGTCATGTTGCGCAATAGCGTGCCCACATTGGGGCACTCCTCCACAAAGCCCGCACGGGTATTGGTGTGCACCGTGGCGCCGCCCAGATCTGGGCCAAAATAGTCATCGGCATCAGAAAGGTAGGCCATCTCAAAGTTGGAGTTCATGGGATGCGGCTCCCAGCCCAAAAACACCATCCACTGCTCGTTGGGTACTCGGGCGCGCAGTTCTGCCAGCATTCCCGCTTCGCTGGAATCTATTACCTGCCAATCGCCAAGGCCATAAGCGTCATCATCGATCATCTGCTCAATCATCTCGTTGCCATCGTTACCCGCCTCGATGCCGTGCAAGCTGCGATCAAACTGGTCGGCATGCTCCGCTAAATCGTTAACCGAGGTCACGCCAGCGTCGTAAACATACTGGGGCACTGCAAGGGTGTACTTCGCCCCTTCCAGGTTAGCCACCAGGCGCTCAACCTCTCCACGCTCGATATAGGGGTCGCTGATGGAAGCCATTGAGGGCATCCAATTACCCAGAAAGACATCAAAATCATTGTTGCGCATGCCTGCGTAGGCGATCGGCACGGAAACCGTATCCACGCTTGGCTCGTAACCAAGCCCTTCAAGTACTTCACTGGCTAGCGCCGTCGTCGCGGTGATGTCCGTCCAGCCCACTTCTGCAAAGCGCACGCTGCTGCACTCGTCGGCGTAAGCCACCGCTGGTAGGCCTGCTGCCAGCAATAAAGCACCTGCGTAGCGTGAAGAAGTTCTGCTCATGATCGTGGTTCCCCTTAAACGTCTGCTGCGAACACTCATTGATGGCAGAGGTCGCATCCAGTGTAAATGTCGGCGCCTTTTTATTGATTGAACGTTCAATAAAAAAATGCCATCATGGTTAGGTAATCATGCCTGCGCCTGGGTTTCAAGCATCTACCCAAGTTAGGCATTCAACGAATTAGGAGAGCGCTGTGCCAAAGGTGGGAATGGAACCGATACGCCGCCAGCAGTTGATCAACGCGACCATGGTAGCCATTGATGAAGTCGGTCTGGCAGAAGCCACCGTCATGCGTATTGCACGTCATGCGGGCGTTTCAGCGGGTATTATCAGTCACTATTTTGGCGGCAAGGATGGCCTGCTTGAGGCCACCATGCGGCAAATTTTGACCGACCTTACCAAGGCCGTGGCAGTGCGCCGCTATGCGCTGGAAGACAACGCCCCGCGTGCTCATATCGGTGCCATTATCGAGGGCAACTTTGACCGCACCCAGGTCACCGGCCCAGCCGCCAAGACCTGGTTAGCCTTCTGGGCCAGCAGCATGCATAAACCCATGCTACAGCGGTTGCAAAACGTCAATGATCGCCGCCTTTACAGCAATTTATGTCACCAGTTTAAACGCGTCATGCCCCCTACCGAGGCCCGTAACGCGGCCCGCGGCTTGGCGGCCATGATTGATGGCTTATGGCTGCGCGGCGCCCTGACGCCTGAAGGTCTTGACGCGGCAGAAGCTCGCCACCTTGCGCACACCTATCTCGACCAGCTTTTTGCTCATCATGGATGCACTACGAAAGCATCCAATATTTATAGTTAATTAACTTATTCATGGAGACCGACATGGCCGCTCAAAACATACAGCCACTCTATATTGATGGTCGCCAGGTAGACGCCACATCAGGCGACACCTTCACAGTCACCAACCCGTTTTATGGCAGCTTGCTGGCCACGATTGGTCAGGCAAGCCAAGCGGATGTCGACACGGCTGTAGAAGCCGCTCTGCGGGGCCAGCGTGAATGGGCTGCAATGACCGGCATGGAACGCTCGCGCATCTTATTGCGCGCTGTTGCGCTATTAAGAGAGCGGAATGATGAGCTTGCCGAGCTTGAAACCCGCAATACCGGCAAGCCGATCAGCGAAACGGCTAGCGTCGATATCGTCACCGGCGCAGATGCGCTCGAGTACTACGCTGGCCTAGCGCCTGCTATTCAAGGCAGCCAGATTCCCCTACGCGACAGCTCTTTCGTGTATACCCGCCGCGAGCCGCTAGGCGTAATTGGTGCGATTGGCGCCTGGAACTATCCCATTCAAATCGCCTGCTGGAAAGCCGCCCCGGCACTGGCCGCAGGCAACGCGGTGGTGTTCAAGCCCAGTGAAGTCACGCCACTCACCGTGATGAAACTGGCGGAAATCTTCACCGAGGCTGGCCTGCCCAACGGCGTGTTCAACGTGGTACAGGGCGATGGTCGCGTAGGCGCCATGCTCACTGAGCATCCTGGTATCGCCAAGGTATCGTTCACCGGCGAAGCGGGCACCGGCAAAAAAGTCATGGCCGCCGCGGCTAGCTCGACATTAAAAGACGTCACCATGGAATTGGGGGGCAAATCGCCGCTGCTGGTCTTCGCGGATGCCGACCTTGATCGCGCCGCCGATGCCGCCATGATGGCCAACTTCTACTCCAGCGGCCAAATTTGCACCAACGGAACGCGGGTGTTTGTTGAGAGCAGCGTTAAAGACGCCTTTGAAGCCAAGCTGATAGAGCGCGTCAAGCGAATCAAAGCAGGCGACCCTATGGATCCTAGCGTCAACTTTGGCCCGCTGGTCAGCTTTGAGCACCAGGAAAAAGTGCTTTCGTATATTTCTCTGGGCAAGGAGCAAGGCGCTCGCCTGCTCGTGGGTGGCGACGACTGGAATACCGGCAGCTTTGCCGATGGCGCCTGGGCCGCACCAACGGTCTTCACCGACTGCACCGACGAAATGCGCATTGTGCGTGAAGAGATCTTCGGCCCAGTGATGTCGGTGCTCGCCTTTGATGACGAAGCAGAAGTCATTCGCCGCGCCAACGACACCACTTATGGCCTTGCCGCCGGTGTCTTCAGTGAAAGTTTGAACCGCGCCCACCGTGTCATTCACCAGTTGGAAGCGGGTATCTGCTGGATCAACACCTGGGGCGAGTCTCCCTCCGAGATGCCGGTAGGCGGCTATAAAGAGTCGGGTATTGGTCGCGAGAATGGTATCGAGACGCTTAACCACTATACCCAAACCAAGTCGGTACAGATCGAGATGGGGCCGTTCGAGTCAGTGTTTTAAATCAAAGCACCACTTTTTGCGCACTAACTGACAAGGGCGCTGGGGGTGGCTTGTAGCGAGGGTCTTTTCCCATGGATGGGAAAAGTAGCGCCCAGGGATGGGTTCACAGCGCCCTCGCGTAAAGCTACCGCCAGGAAGCCCCGCCCCATCTTAGACTCGGTAATTCACTATGTCTCAACCACGCGAATTTGATTACATCATTATCGGCGCAGGCTCCGCGGGCAATGTACTCGCTACTCGCCTCACCGAAGACAGCAACGTCAGCGTACTGCTGATAGAAGCGGGTGGGCCGGACTACCGCCTCGATTTCCGCACTCAAATGCCTGCCGCCCTTGCCTTCCCGCTTCAGGGAAAGCGCTATAACTGGGCTTTCGAAACCGACCCCGAACCCTATATGGACGGCCGCCGTATGGAATGTGGCCGCGGTAAAGGCCTGGGCGGCTCCTCGCTGATTAATGGCATGTGCTATATCCGCGGCAATGCGCTCGATTACGACAACTGGGCCAAACAGCCCGGACTCGAAGATTGGGACTACCTGAGCTGCCTGCCCTACTTCAAAAAGTGCGAAACCCGCGACATTGGGCCCAATAGCTATCACGGCGGCGATGGACCGGTGAGCGTGACCACGCCAAAGTCCACTAACAACCCGCTCTATCGCACCTTTATTGAAGCTGGTAAACAGGCAGGCTACCCAGAGACTGAAGACGTCAACGGCTACCAGCAAGAGGGCTTCGGCCCCATGGACCGTTTCGTCACGCCCAAAGGCCGCCGCGCGTCCACGGCCCGGGGCTACCTAGACATTGCCAAGAAGCGCCATAACCTTACTATCGAAACACATGCCGTTACCGATGTGATTGAGTTTGAAGGTAAACGCGCCGTTGGTGTTCGCTATGAACAAAAAGGCGAAAAACAGCAGGCCTACGTACGCCGCGAAGTGTTGCTATGCGGTGGCGCTATCGCCTCGCCGCAGATTCTGCAGCGTTCAGGCATTGGCAATCCAGAACTGCTGAACGAACTGAATATCGAGACGGTTCACGCCCTGCCCGGCGTGGGTGAAAATCTCCAGGATCACCTGGAAATGTACATCCAGTACGAGTGCAAAGAGCCAATCTCACTTTACCCGGCCTTGAAGTGGTACAACCAGCCTAAGATTGGCGCCGAATGGCTATTCAATGGCACCGGCGTTGGCGCCAGTAATCAGTTTGAATCCTGTGGCTTTATTCGCAGCCGGGATGAAGAGGAGTGGCCCAATCTGCAGTACCACTTCCTGCCCATCGCCATCAGCTACAACGGCAAGAGCGCGGTGCAGGCCCACGGTTTCCAGGCCCACGTCGGCTCGATGCGCTCTGAAAGTCGCGGCCGTATCCGCCTGACGTCAAAAGATCCACATGCGGCGCCCAGCATCCTGTTTAACTACATGGCCGAAGAGAAAGACTGGCAAGAGTTCCGTGATGCTATCCGCCTCACTCGTGACATCATCGCCCAGCCAGCCTTTGAGAAGTACCGCGGTCGTGAAATAGCGCCCGGACCGGACGTGCAGTCCGACGCCGAACTCGACGCCTTCGTCAAAGAGCATGCCGAAACCGCCTATCACCCCTGCGGCAGTTGCCGAATGGGCGAAGGCGAGATGGCGGTCACCGACGGCCAGGGGCGCGTGCATGGTATTGAAGGTCTGCGCGTGGTCGACGCCTCGCTCTTCCCGGTGATTCCTACCGGCAACCTGAATGCCCCCACCATTATGCTGGCGGAAAAGATCGCCGACCACATCAAGGGTAATGAGCCGCTGCCCCGGGCGAGTGTGGACTACTATGTCGCCAACGGCGCGCCTGCCAAACGCGCCTGAACATTCAGTCTATTCGCCACTCAAAATGCCATGGCTTCACGTCATGGCATTTTTTTATATCTAACAAGGCATCCGGGTGTAAACATACCTAAAGGCTTGCATAAAACCGCGCCTATCTGCCAATATTCAAACAAGTGTTCGATTAACGCGCTCATTAACAACAGCAGGCTGTCGTTATAGGCCTGAAACAGAGAGAACTATTATGCTCACCCTACTCCTTATCGTGCTCGCCGTTGGTGGCCTGCTCGTGGTCATGCGTCGCGAAGCAGGCGCCCCCGCGGCGCTTGTGGTGCTTGGCGTATTGGGCCTTGTCGGCCTGCTGTTAGACGCTGAAGTGATCGGCGTTCTGCTATTGATTGGCGCCGCCGCTGTCGCCGTGGCAGGCCTGCCCGCCTTGCGTCGCAAATGGCTGACACCGCGCCTCTTCACCACCTTTAAAAAAGTGGCGCCCAAAGTGTCCGCCACCGAGCGCACGGCCCTGGAAGCGGGCAGCGTTTCTTGGGACGGTGAGCTATTTTCGGGCAAACCCCAGTGGGAAAAGCTGCTCGCCTTTAAAGACGAAGGCTTGCGCGACGATGAAAAAGCTTTCTTAGCCAATCAGTGTGCCAAAGCCGCTGGCATGTGCAACGCCTGGGATATCGCCCAAGAGCGCGCAGACCTGCCCCAGCAGCTTTGGGACTACCTGAAAAAAGAGGGCTTCTTCGGCATGATTATTCCGAAGGAGTACGGCGGCCTGGGCTTCTCGGCCAAAGCGCAGTCCATGGTGCTGCAAAAGCTCTCCGCCAACGAAACCCTGATGGTCACCGTGGGCGTACCTAACTCCTTGGGGCCTGGCGAGCTGTTGCTTAAATACGGTACTCAAGAGCAGAAAGATCACTACCTGCCACGCTTATCCGATGGCCGTGAGATTCCCTGCTTTGGCCTCACCGGCCCTCGTGCAGGTTCTGATGCCACGTCACTGCCCGATACCGGCGTTGTATGTAAGCAGACTATTAATGGCGAAGAAGTGCTTGGCCTGCGCCTTAACTTCGAAAAACGCTGGATCACGCTGGCGCCCATCGCCACAGTCGTCGGTCTTGCCTTCCGTCTCTTTGACCCTGAAAAGCTGCTGGGTGATGAAGAAGATCGCGGCATTACGCTGGCACTGATTCCCCGCGATACCGATGGCATGGAAATCGGTCGTCGTCACCACCCTATCGGCAGCCCGTTTATGAACGGCCCGATTATCGGTAAAGATGTCTTTGTACCGCTGGATACCATCATTGGTGGCCCGGACATGATCGGCCAGGGCTGGCGGATGCTGGTCGAGTGTCTCTCGATCGGCCGCTGCATCACGCTGCCCTCAGGCGCTACTGGTACCGCGCGCTACGCTTTGGGTTGGAGCGGTGGCTTCACTCGCGTACGTCGCCAGTTCAATGTGCCGGTGGCCGAAATGGAAGGTGTGCAAGAGCCCCTTGCCCGCATGGCAGCGCTGGCCTATATCTCCCAGGCCACCGTGTATCAAACTGCCAATATGATCGATCACGGCGAAAAGCCTGCGGTGCCCTCAGCCATTCTGAAAAGCCAGTTGACCGAATTCCAGCGCGTGCTGCTTAGTGATGCCATGGATGTTCACGGTGGCAAAGCGGTGACGCTCGGCCCGCGCAACTACCTGGGTATCGGCTACAGCGCCAACCCGGTGGCGATCACCGTGGAAGGCGCCAATATCATGACCCGCAACCTGATGATCTTTGGTCAGGGCGCGATCCGCTGCCACCCTTACGTGCTTGAAGAGCTGGCCGCAAAAGACGCCAATGACATGAAGGCGTTCGATAAAGCCTTCTTTGGTCATGCAGGCTTGATCTTTGGTAACGCCGCGCGCGCCTTTACCCTCGGCTTTGGCATCGGCAAATCCAGCGTTCCCTTTGATGGCCCAGCCACCATCTATGCTCAGGATATTGCCCGCCTTTCCGCTGGCTTTGGCCTATGTGCCGACGCAGCCATGGCAAGCCTGGGTTCAGCGCTGAAGAAACGCGAAATGATCTCCGCCCGGCTGGGGGATGTGCTTTCTAACCTCTACCTGACCTCCATGGTGCTCAAGCAGTGGCAAGCGGGCAGTAAAGTAGAAGGCGAAGAAGCGCTGCTGCACTACAGCTGTCGTTTCCTGCTTCAGCGTGCAGAACAGGCGTTCGTTGAGATTTTCGATAATCTACCCAATCGCGCCCTGGGTAAAACCCTCAACGCCGTAGTGATGCCGACCGGCCGCCGCTGGAACAAACCCCACGATGATTTGGCTCGCGATATCGCTAAGCGTGTTTCTACACACAGCGCCTTGCGTACCAAGCTGCTGGAAAACACCTGGGATGCGGATGACGGTGAGCAACGTAACCCGCTGGCGCGCTACAACGCTTTGCTGGTCGATTATGACCGCGCCGAAGCGATCTACCGCACATTGAACAAGGCGTATGCCAAAGGTGAACTCCCGCAAACGGCGCTGCATCCTGAGGCACGTGTAGAGGCTGGTCTGGAAAAAGGGCTGATCAATGAAGAAGATGCCGACTTCATGCGCACCTTTGAGGCAGAGGTGCTGGAAATGCTCACCGTGGATGATTTTGCCTACGACGCCTTTGCCAAGAACAAGTCCACGCTGATCGACCACAACGGCAAACCTGCCCCAGCGCCTAAGCAGGAGGAAACCAGCGCGAAATAACCCTCTCAACACAACAAGTCAGCCCCCTCAACAAGGCCCCAAGTGGGTAGTCTGAGGGGGCTAACAGCGTGTTTGGCCAACGCTTTACTTTTATGGAAATACTGAATCGCCTCAAACTACAGCGAAACGCCCCCCGAAGAAATGGAGTAGACCTGAATAAAAGAACCAAGTGTCAAGCACAGATAATTGTGCCGGAATTAATAACTATTTGGTTTTTTGTCTTAATTCGAAGACCAACCTGAACAGCTCGGCTTGGTATCTTGCGTCGTGAAGGGCATCGTGGTCTCCCTTCTGACTAGGATTCACAACCTTATCAATGGCGCTGGACTTGGTCTCGTGCCATGTGCATCCCATGACACCCATGAAAAGAGCTTTGATATCCAGCGCCGTGAAGCCAAATGGGTTGGTGCCCAAGTACTTAAGGAAGTAGTAGTTCACGAATCCCCAGTCAAATGGTGCATTCAGCCCTACAAATACCGGAGTGCTGTCTTCCGGTACGTTTTTGACAATCCAGTCGGCAAACTGCGACATAGCATCGACTGGTGCCAGACCGTCTTTTTCAGCCTGTATCAACGTCAGTCCTGTGACTTCTAGAGCTGAAGCAACCGATTTATCACTAATCGGCTTTAGCATGACTGAGAAAGATATCTCGGGATGATACGCCAAGCAGGCGCCTACCGTAAGCATGCTGTGCTCACCGACAACGGGGCCGGCAGTTTCAACGTCGATAGAAATAAAGACTTCTCGCTTCTTGCTCATTGAATTGCTCCGGTAATCGCTGTTAAATCACCCTTCCATCACGGGTGATGGCTCTAATTCATCAACAGCTTGATGGAAATGCTCCATCGTCAGTGGAGAATCAGGGAACGCCAAAGACACCGCAGCCGGGTATAAACGTGTCCGAATATCAGAGTATGTCCAGGTCGGCTTAGTATCTGTCGCAGCGGTCGCATTAACCAGTTTCTTGATTTCAGTAGCTGAGAAGCCCATATCACTCAAATCTTTAGTAAAAAGCTCATTTCGCTCTGCGTCGGAAGGCCGCGCGAACTCCTCGACAATCGAAGCGCGGCGAATGACCGCAGCGTCAAGAGCGGCTAGGCGATTCGTGCAAAGGATGGCAAAAATGCGTCCGCCATGCATGCGCATGTTGTCGATAGATTGTATCAGCGTGTTCACGCCCACCTTATCTTCGTGATGGCTATTGTCCTGACTGCGGGATGCGCCCAGCGAGTCGCCTTCATCAATAATCAGGAAAGCCCGGCCCTTGCCCGGACCAATGGATCTGATAATGTCTTCAAAGGCTTGGGTAATCAGAGTGCCCATTTCGCCGACTTTACCGGTGCCGCGGACTTTATTGCTCAGCTTAAAGAGAATTGCATCCTCGATGTTTGCATCACGTGCGAGGCGATTTGCAATCGCCTCGGCGTTCGCAGTTTTTCCTGTTCCAACATCGCCATGAAAAATGGCTAGAGGATACTGGTCATTCAGTAGTCCGATGACCGCAATCTGCTTTTTGTGATGTGTTTGGCTCCAGCGCTCCAATTCATTCGCCTGAAGAAGGAGCTGAAGACGCTTCCTAACGCGCTGATAGCGTGACTCAAAACCCAACAATTTCTGCGCTTGAGCATCGAGCTGGGCTGTTGGCAGGTTAGTTTTTACTTCGAATACGGATGTGTTGCTCACGAAAAATCCTCCCTATTTGTACCAAATCCATTGCTGCTATAGCCACGCCCTGCCGAGGAGATCAAGTCTTTGTGACTAGTATCGGCAGACGCGGGTACCCAAGAAACCTTCAATGGAAGATCAGCTCGCTCTTCCTCCGACGATGAGTCGGTATACCGTAACTGGAGACGAATCCGTCCACCCTTATCTTTCGGCGTCAGCGGCCACAAGACACCACCGGGCCGTTCTGTTCCCGTCGCCCCTTCGGCATGAAACTCATACTTGATAGCTCTTACCTCAGAGGAGCCGCTCATGAGCGTCACGTCGGCAAATTTGAGGTGGTTTTTCTTGGCCAGAAGTTCGATGTCGTGGGCATATTTCGCCGCGTCCTCTTCAGTCATCGCCTTGGTAGTATTGGCAATCATAATCAAATCAGCCTTAACACTACGCATGACTTTTTCAACATCGGCAACCGTGTAAGTCGTGGTGCTCGAATAAGTGCTCATCCTTATTGATCCTTGACCTTGAAACGGTTGCCGAAGATTTCCTTCCAAACCTCATTATTGTTTTCCACAGACGCGTAAGTCGCCGTTTCCCAGGTAGTTTCCGCATGTTTAGCGATAAGCTCTTGTTCGTCCTTAGTGATTCGAGATGCCACATTGTTCTCTGGACTCACCGGATCAATAATTACAACTGGATCGTTAAAGCTGACAATCGGCTTACCGGAATTTTCTGGAAAGTCTATGCGCTCACTTAGCTTGGTACGGGCGATATAAACCAAGAATTCTCTGAAGCGCCTCTCGATGCTCACGGCAGGTCCATCTGTATCGACTAGATGGGCCATAATAAGCTCTATATGGAAGGACTTCAGGCCAGGGATATCATGAAAGTGCTTCCAGCGCTTAGCCAAGCGCACCAATGTGCGAAAGTGCTTATCCTTATCCTTCCGCGTGCGAATGAACTGAATGTGGCACGGTGCACAAGTGAGGTTCCTAGCTCCGCTCTGAATATCGTATTGCCAGCCGTGGTCTAAATCCGTCCCGTGTTGCAAAACCGGTACGACGTCTACTTCTAAGCCGCTCTTAACGAATGTCACCTTTGCAGAGCGACGCTGAATTTCGAAGTCCTCAACTTTCTTCGTTGGGTAAATATCTATCAGCAAATCATGAACCTGGTTGCACAGGGCCTCATAAGACTTGCTATTTTCTTCTACGCCTGTGATGTAAAACACGATATCAATGTCTGTCGGATAGCCGTCTAATTTTTGCATAATAGTGAATTTGGCAAATGAGCCTGCCTTCACTACCTTTGTGATCTCGAGCTCTGATTTGCCTGTAATTCGCTTTTTCAGCTCGCTGATGAGATTGTCGACTTGTTTATGATATTCCGTACGCTTAGGTCCTGGAAGGCGCAAAAAATTGTGGTCGAAATATTCAAGCTCGGTGTTTGATAAAGGCATGGCTACTCCACTGATAATCCGGCACGAGAATGGCGTTTCATTTAGTCTTATAATGTCAAGCCGTTAGCTATGTAATCGGCAGTAACAGCTGCTGCAGTCTGCGCCGCCAAGAGGTGGAACCTATTATCCTTATTAGAATCCCCGAAATCGCTGATACCACGCACCATCAGGACAGGCTTACCAAAGTTAGCGCAAGCAGCAAAAAGACCCGCTCCCTCCATTTCAGCCACTTCTGTCTTACCATGAATCTCACGCAGCCCCAGGAACTTCTCTGGGTCACGAAGGAGCTTTTCGCCACTACCAACAGTGGCTGTTTTCGGCAATACCCCTTTAGCAACGGGGCCAGCCTCAACTTGGTCGGGAAACTCGATGCCCATCGCCCTATAGCTCTCCGTGAGGCGAGATACGAGGGTCGTTCTATTGGAGAGATAGGAACTTAGGTCTTGGCGAACTCGCATATTTAACCTGGTAATTTCGGGACGCACTTCGATTTCTCCGCCCTCAATAAGAGCGGCGCCTTCATAAGCGACGATTCTTTCCGCAAGGATGACCTCTCCCAGTGCACACTTGCCCCGCAGACCAGCTGCTATCCCCAACATCATCACGTTGGCTGGCCTTAGCTCGCCCAAGAGCATGGAAGTAACAGAAGCAGCGTCTACGTTGCCAGCACCCGCAAAGCACGCTACCACGCAACTAGCAGTCTTACCGCCACGTTTGGTAATGGGTGCTTTCCATACGTGGAAACCATTCTCCGTGATCGTATGCTCGGCATCTTCTGCGATACCAAATGCCTGCTTTGCTGCGGCTAACTCCACGTCTAGAGCAGTCAGCACTAGTACATCAGGTGGCAAGGCCGCAAGCCTGGACTGCTCTTCCTCATAAAAAATTTTTACGATGCGTTTGCTAATGTCGTGTAAAGATATGACAGGCTCTTGCAACGACAGAGCGGGAAGCGCCTTGACAACCTTATTACCGCTATTCGGCATGTAGTTCAGAGGATTGCTGTTGAAATTCTTCAGGACGCCAAGCGCACCAGAGCCATCTTCGCTGTTTGCGCCCAACTGCAAATCAAGTGGCAGCACCGGCAACTGCTTCTTGGCCATCTTGCGCGCGCGATCTAAAACGCCCTTTCCACCGCCCAGCACCACCATTGCAGTTGCATGCTCAATTTGCTCATCGCCGACATTGCCGCCAGTCAGCACTTCGTCGTCGAGAGAGACGAGTTCGGCGACACCTCTCGCAATCATGCTCATGAGCAACTGACGCTGTTGAGGGTTGGCCTTATTTTGGAGTCGCTCATGTGAGGCCACAATTTTTAGGCGAACCTGCGAACTGTTACCGGGAATCAGCTTGTCAACGGCCTTGGCTACCGTCCAATCAAACAGTAGCGGCTTCTCATCTGCATTGACTGGTTCCGCAGCTACATAAATCACAAAGCCACCGCCGACCTTGAGTACTTCCTCAACAAACGTATCGACAAATGCGTGTGCTCGGTCGATGAGCTCGTTCTCTGTAGTGTTTGAAATGCTGCCAGCAAGAAGGACATGGCTCGACGCCATCGTCAGGGAGTTTGTCATCTGTGGTCTCGGTTGGATTATGTGTATCTACGCGTAGCTCTCTGCGTACAACAATATTTATAGTCTTTGGCGCGGTCGATACAGCCCACGACCAAACCCTCAGAAAACTTTATACTAAATGTAAACGATTTATAACGTTTCAACGGTCTTGTTGCATAAATTATGCTTGAGCAAAACTATCCCAACCCCAAACTGGTTAACCTTACAGAAGCTGGCAACTTTGCAGACGTGGCGTGACCTGCCGATCAAGTCGGCATTGTTTTTTCCAGAGGATCACTGGATAAACGCCTACGCGTATGATGACCGGTTAGCTGGACATATTGGCGCATGACTCGGTAATAGCATCGCACATCTGGGAAAAACACTTTTTCCTGCTGCGCTTTTTTGGGACAAGTATTGCTTGTTAACTTCGTTATCAGACAGTTTAGTTCGCTTATGCTCCAATGAAACAGAGGTGTAATACCTATGCACTGCATCATGAGACCCGCATGCAGTAGGCCTGAAAACAGGCCTGTAAAGTGCTGAGAACGCCGCATTTATGCGCACCTTCGAAACGGAAGTTCTGAAAATGCTCACCGTGGATGATTTTGCCTACGACGCCTTTGCCAAGAACAAGTCCACACTGATCGATCACAACGGCAAACCTGCCTCTGCACCACAGCAGGAAGAAGAAAACATTAAGTAACCACTATTATTCAGTAAGTTACTGATAGCCATAGCCGACTACTGCGCGCTAGTAGTCGGCTTTTTTGTGTTCGCTTTCTACGCCTAAATGCCTAGTCCTATCGCCCAAAAACGCGTTGCAAGTTCGCAAGTGATCAACTAGCCTTTCGTAAACGAAAGCGACCTCACCTATTTTGTCGCCTTTCTAATAGCATGCTCCAATAACAATGACGCTAGCGAGATCGGCATGTCCTTACATTTGCAAAATATCGATCACATCGTTAACGGTGTGCCTCATATCAGTGGAATAGACCTAGCGCTTGAGCCAGGCTCATTCAATGTATTGCTAGGGCGGACGCTGGCCGGAAAAACCACTCTAATGCGTCTTATGGCGGGACTTGAGCCCCCTACCCGCGGAAAAATCATCATGGATGGCAAGGACGTCACCAACGTCTCCGTGCGCAAGCGCAATGTTTCCATGGTGTATCAGCAGTTTATCAACTACCCCAGCCTCACCGTTTACGACAACATTGCGTCGCCGCTGAAACTGGCCAAACACCCAAAAAGCGAGATTGATAAGCGAGTAGGCGAAATTGCTGAAATGCTGCATATCGAGCACTTGCTTAACCGCTACCCGCAAGAGCTTTCCGGCGGCCAACAGCAGCGCACCGCCATGGGGCGGGCCTTGATCAAAGATGCCGACTTAATTCTGTTTGATGAACCGCTGGTCAACCTGGATTACAAACTCCGCGAAGAGCTGCGCGACGAGCTTCGTGATCTCTTCAAAGCGCGCAACTGCATCGCGGTGTATGCCACTACCGAGCCCAACGAAGCGCTGGCGCTGGGTGGAAACACTGCCGTCCTGCATGAAGGCAGATTGCTTCAGTATGGCCCTACCGAACAGGTTTACCGGGAGCCAAACGGCCGCTTCAGCGCTGAAATGTTCTCCGAGCCGCCAATTAACATTGTTCCCGGTCGGCTTACCGATACCGAAATCACTTTCGATCAAACGTTACACTTTCCCTGCGATGACAAGTTAAAGCGCTTGGAGCCAGGTGACTATGATTTTGGTGTCCGCGCTTCGCACCTCACCTTGCAGCCACAACGCGCCGATGACCTGACGCTGGACGTCCATGTGGATGTAGCAGAAATCAGCGGCTCTGAAACCTTCCTGCATGTTCACCACGAACGTTTCCCCTTAGTGCTGCACCTAGCGGGCATTCACCAGTTTAGTGTTAATGAACCCCTGAAAGTTTACTTCCCCACCCATCAACTTTACGCCTTCGACAAACAGGGACATACAGTCCATATTCCTGCGCGTCAGGGAGGAGCTGCCCATGGCTGAGATCACTTTAAAAGGTCTGGCGCACTCCTATGAAAAAACGCCCAAGGGTGCCGAAGATTACGCTATTCGGCAGATGGATCACGTGTGGCATCAAGGCGGTGCCTATGCGCTTTTGGGGCCATCGGGTTGCGGTAAATCAACGCTACTCAATATCATTTCCGGTCTGCTTGAACCCTCAGAGGGTGACGTTCTTTTTGACGGCCAGCGGGTTAACGAACTTCCCCCTGAAGAGCGGAATATTGCCCAGGTTTTTCAGTTCCCGGTGATCTACGACACCATGACGGTGTTCGACAACCTCGCCTTTCCCCTGCGCAATATGAATACCCCCGAGTACCGGGTGAAACCTAAGGTGCTTGAAGTCGCCGACATTCTGGAACTGACGCCGCTGCTGAACCGCAAGGCGAAGAACCTGACCGCCGATGAAAAGCAGAAAGTCTCCATGGGGCGAGGGCTGGTACGCGATGACGTGACGGCCATCCTGTTTGATGAGCCGCTGACGGTGATCGATCCACAGCTAAAGTGGAAGCTGCGCCGCAAGCTCAAGGAGATTCACGAACGCTTCAATATCACCATGATCTACGTGACCCACGACCAGTTGGAGGCGTCTACCTTCGCGGACAAGATAGCCGTGATGTACGACGGTCAAGTGGTTCAGTTCGGCACGCCCCGAGAGCTGTTTGAACGCCCGGCCCACACCTTCGTGGGGTATTTTATCGGCAGCCCCGGCATGAACTTCATGGCCATCGAGTATCGAGATGAGCACGTCATGTTCGGGGATCAATCACTGCCGGTCAGCGAGTCGGTAAAACGTGCGATTGCGACCGCCAGTTCCCGCAATATCAAACTGGGTATCCGTCCCGAATTTATTGCCATAACCGCCAGCCCGACCGCCGATAGCGTACCGATTGAGGTCTTCAGCGTTCAGGATTTGGGCACTTACTCCCTGCTGACCTATAAGCTCAACGCACAAACCTTCAAGGCACGCCTTCCCGAAGGGCACTCACCCGTGGGGGAAGCGGCGTTTGCTGAGTTCGATACAGCAAAACTCGCTCTCTATATCGATGAATACCTCGTGGAGACCGGCCATGAATAACAAGGTACCCAACAACAAAGCGTGGCTGCTGGTGCTTCCCATGCTGGTATTGGTGGCGTTCTCCGCCATCATTCCACTGATGACCGTCGTCAACTACTCGGTGCAGGATGTGCTCGGCCCTAACGCCAGCTTTTTCACTGGCACCGAGTGGTTTAAAACCATGCTTAACGATGAGGCGCTACAAGCGGCGTTTCTGCGCCAGATTTCGTTCTCATTGATTATTCTGGCTATCCAGATTCCGCTGGGAATAGGGATCGCCCTGATCATGCCCAAACGGGGCTGGCAGGCCTCCGCCGTGTTGATATTGATCACGCTGCCGCTGCTGATTCCCTGGAACGTGGTGGGCAGCATCTGGCAAATCTTTACCCGTGGCGATATTGGCTTAATGGGCTGGGGGCTGCGCGAACTGGGCATCAACTACAACATCACCGGTGACGCCAGCGATGCCTGGGTAACCATCGTGTTGATGGATGTATGGCACTGGACCCCGCTGGTGGCCATGCTTTGCTACAGCGGCCTGCGCTCGATTCCTGAAGCCTACTATCAGGCTGCACGTATTGACCGTGCCTCCAAGTGGGCAGTGTTCCGCTATATCCAGTTGCCCAAACTCACCAACGTGCTCGTTATCGCCGTCCTGCTGCGCTTCATGCACTCGTTCATGATCTACGCCGAGCCCTTCGTGTTGACCGGCGGCGGCCCTGGCAGCTCGACCACCTTCCTGAGTCAGTCGCTGGCCACCATGGCAATCGGCCAGCAGGACCTGGGGCCTTCTGCCGCGTTCTCGCTGATCTACTTCCTTGTCATTCTGCTGGTGAGCTGGGTGTTCTACACCACCATCATGCACATGCAGAAAGACAAGCCCCCGCATGGAGGTGCCTAACATGAGCTACCAACTCGAAAACACCCAGCGCGGTGAAAAGTACAACACGATTTTTAGCAAAGTTTCACCTGCCAAGCGGCGTAACCGCACTGCTCGGGCGCATTGGCGCTCACGTATCCTGCTTGGCCTTTATCTGGCGCTGATGATCCTGCCCATTTACTGGTTGATCAACATGTCGCTGCAGACCAACAGCGAAATTCTTGGCTCGATGACGTTGTGGCCGCAAAACCTGACCTTTGACAACTATATTGGCATCTTCACCAACTCAAGCTGGTACATGGGCTACGTCAACTCGATGCTCTACGTGGCCATGAATATGCTGATCACCATTTGCGTCGCGCTACCGGCCGCTTACGCCTTTAGCCGCTACACCTTTATCGGCGACAAGCACCTGTTCTTCTGGCTGCTGACCAACTTGATGGCTCCCCCCGCCGTCTTCCTGCTGCCCTACTTCCAGCTTTACTACTCGGTAGGCCTTTTCGACACCCACATTGCCGTCGCGCTGGCCCACTGTCTTTTTAATATCCCGCTGGCGATCTGGATTCTGGAAGGCTTCATGAGCAGCGTGCCCAAGGAGATCGACGAAACGGCCTATATCGACGGCTATAGCTTTCCGCGCTTCTTCGTCAAGATTTTCATTCCGATGATCCGTTCGGGCATTGGCGTCACGCTGTTCTTCCTGTTCATGTTCTCTTGGGTGGAACTGCTCCTGGCACGCACGCTAACCGCCACCGATGCCCAACCAATCGGCATGATTATGACGCGCACCTCGACAGCCTCCGGAATTGACTGGGGCACCCTGGCCGCCGCCGGTGTGCTGACCATTATTCCCGGCATTCTGGTGGTCTATTTCGTCCGTAACCATATCGCCAAGGGCTTTGCCCTGGGCCGTACCTGAGGAGAGCGCACCATGTCTTGGATGGTATGGACCATGCCCACCGCCATATTCTTTTCATCAATCGCTGCCATGCTGGCGGGGATGACGATATGGGAGATCCTGTCTCCCACCATAGAGCGCAAAGGGTTTTTACCCATTGCCACCACTCGCGGAGACCGGCTGTTTATCGGCCTGCTCTCGGCGGCCTTTATCCACCTGGGAGTGATTGGTTTCACTTCATTATCCATCTGGATTGCACTAGCGGTATCAGCCGTATGGCTACTGGTTTTAATGCGCTGGGGCTAGCCCTTGAGACAGCCTCTTGAGATAGCCCTTAACAAGTTGTTGAAAAAGCACTTCAGCGTTTATTCGGTATCAAGGACGGCCAAGCCATCAAGGAAGAACACAACAAAACGAGGTCACCATGCAAAAGCACTACAACAAATTCAAACTGACAACCCTCGCCGCCAGCTTGCTGCTGGCATCGGGTACGCTGTCAGCGCAGGAAGAGGATGCCCGCGCCATTGCTGAACGCTTGGTCGATGAGCACTTCCAGAACTCGACACTAAGCCGTGAAGAGCAGATCGAAGAACTGATGTGGTTTGCCAAGGCTGCCGAGCCTTTCCGTGACATGGACATTCAAACCGTGGCGGAAGGCCTCACTACCCACGTGTATGAAAGTGAAGTGTTGGCGGAAGCCTTTAGCGAGCTGACCGGCATTAACCTGACCCACAACATCATTGGTGAAGGCGATGTCGTGGATACCATGCAGAACCAGATGCAGTCGGGCAACAGCATCTATGACGGCTTCGTCAATGATACCGACTCCATTGGCACGCATATCCGCTATGGCACCACCATCAACCTCTCTGAAGCGATGGAGAACGAGTGGGCCGACTACACCCTGCCCACGCTGGACCTGGATGACT
The DNA here is from genome assembly GCF_030544485.1 of Halomonas sp. HAL1. Taxonomy (NCBI): domain Bacteria; kingdom Pseudomonadati; phylum Pseudomonadota; class Gammaproteobacteria; order Oceanospirillales; family Halomonadaceae; genus Halomonas; species Halomonas sp. HAL1. The sequence continues at coordinate 1,776,034 of NZ_CP130610.1, read as the reverse complement.
TCATCGGCCTGCAATATGGTACCGGCCCAGATGGCAGCATCTACCAGCTCCCGACCCAGCAGTTCGCCAACCTCTACTGGTTCCGCCATGACTGGTTCACCGACCCCGACCTGATGGCCCAGTTTAAGGAAATCTACGGCTACGAACTCGGCGTACCGACCAACTGGACCGCTTACGAAGATATCGCCAAGTTCTTCACCGAGGACGTGGGTGAGATAGACGGCACCAAGATTTATGGTCACATGGATTACGGTCGTCGTGATCCGTCACTAGGTTGGCGTTTCCACGACTCCTGGCTCTCCATGGCGGGCATGGGCAGCCAAGGGGTTCCCTTCGGTAACCCAGTGGATGACTGGGGTATCCGCGTCAATGAAGATAGCCAGCCGGTAGGCGCCAGCGTCAGCCGTGGCGGTGCTACCAACTCGCCGGCCTCCGTGTTTGCAATGCAGAAAGCCGTCGATTGGCTACGCGCCTACGCACCTGAAGAAGCGCAGGGCATGACCTTTGGTGAAGCAGGCCCCGTGCCCGCGCAAGGCCATATTGCCCAGCAAATCTTCTGGTACACCGCGTTCACAGCCGACATGACCGACCCCTCGGTTGCCGTGACCGATGATGAAGGTAATCCGCTGTGGCGCATGGCTCCTTCCCCCACCGGTCCCTACTGGGAAGAGGGTATGAAGGTTGGCTACCAGGACGTGGGCGCATGGACGTTCTTCGACTCAACACCGGAAGACCGCCGCACCGCTGCGTGGCTATTTGCCCAGTTCACCGTGGCGAAAACCACCTCGCTGGAAAAACTTATGCATGGTTTAACGCCGATTCGTGAGTCTGACATCTTCTCTGAGCAGATGACCGAAATGGCGCCCAAGCTGGGTGGCCTGGTGGAATTCTACCGCAGCCCCAACGAGTCCAACTGGACCCCGACCGGTACCAACGTACCTGACTATCCGCGCATGGCACCGCTGTGGTGGCAGAATCTTGCACCGGTCATGAGTGGTGAAGTCACACCCCAGGAAGGTCTCGACAAGCTAGCGGCAGACCTGGACAGCACCATGAACCGTTTGGCCCGCGCTAACGTCTTCGACAGCTACGCACCTGTACTTAACGAAGAGCAGGATCCACAGGTCTGGCTGGATCAGGAAGGCGCCCCGAAAGCCAAGCTGGATAACGAAATGCCGCAAGGCACCACCGTTCCTTACGATGAAATGATGGAAGCCTGGATGGCCGCCGGTACGCGCCAAGAGTAACTAAGCTTAAGAATAACTAAGTTTAGAAAAACTACGCGTCAAAGCTTGCAGGGCGGGCAGTCGCCCGCCCTGCCAAGGGTTTCATTGGCGGTATGCCAGAGCAAAAGAGAGAACACCCACTGCAACCGGGCTATTGATTGGTTAATTGGATCCGCTATGAAACTGCGAAATAGAAACATTGAGAAGCTACCTAACGAGACCTTTGATGCTCTGATTATCGGCGGCGGCATCAATGGCGCCGCCACCGCAGCAGCGCTGGCTGGAAAAGGCGCAAAAGTCGCACTAATTGATCGCGGCGACTTCGCCGGCAGTACCAGCATGCACTCCTCCAACCTGGTGTGGGGAGGCATTAAATACATGGAAAGCAAGGATTTTGCCCTGGTTCGTAAACTATGCAAAAGCCGTAATCACTTGATCAAGAGTTACCCTTCTACGGTGCAGGAAATCCGTTTCCTAACCACTATTTCAAAAGGTTTCCGCCACTCTCCACGCTACCTATGGGCGGGCACCTGGCTTTACTGGCTGATGGGCAACGGCTTCACCAAACTGCCGCGTCTGCTCTCACCGAATAAAATCAAGCAGGAAGAGCCAATCATCGACATTGAGGGGGCCGTTGGCGGTTTTGAGTATTCTGACGCCTACCTGCACGATAACGACGCTCGATTTGTCTTCAACTTTGTTCGCCAAGCGCTTAACTATGGTGCGATTGCCGCCAACTACGTCGAATCACTCGGCGCCGAGCGCCAGGATGGCCTGTGGGTGACCAAGGCACGCAACGTGATGGATGGCAACACCTTCGATATACGCGCCAAGGTACTCATCAATGCGGCCGGCCCGTGGGTGGATCAGCATAATGAGCTGACCGGCCAAAAAACCACTCACCACCACCTCTACTCCAAAGGCATTCACCTCATCGTTCCGCAATTAACGGATTCCCAGCGGGTGCTGGCGTTTTTTGCTGACGATGGCCGATTGTTCTTTGTCATTCCCATGGGTAACCGTACCTGCATCGGCACTACCGATACCCATATGGAGCACCCGGAGGTGGAAGTCACCGCTGACGATATCGCCTTTGTGCTGGAAAATATCAACAAACGTCTGACCCTGGCCAAGCCATTGAGCCAGGACGATATTATCTCTACCCGCTGCGGCGTACGACCATTAGCGATCAAAGATGATCAAGGCAACGATCGAGACTTCCTGCAGCTATCGCGCAAGCATGTAGTCGACACTAATGCCGAAAGCGCGCATATCAGTATCTTTGGCGGCAAGCTCACCGATTGCTTGAATGTGGGTGATGAAATTGCCGAAGAGATCAGCCAGTTGGGCGTTACCCTCACAGACCCTAAATTCCACTGGTACGGCGAACCACCCAACCCCGTCAAGCAGCAGTTTATGGATCAGGCCAAGCGCATGAACCTGGATGCCATGACCTCCCAGACCTCATCTGAACTGCTCTCCACACGGCTCTGGCGGCGTTATGCCGACCAGGCTATTCAGATGTTGGAAAAAATCCGCCAGGATCCTGCCCAGGGTGAAATTCTGATTGAGGGCACCGAGTATATTCGCTGTGAACTTGAGCACGCCCGCGATCACGAAATGATCACCCAGCTTGAAGATTTTTTACGCCGCCGGGCCAAGGTTTCGCTGGTTGTGCCCCATGAGCAGTTGCGCCATTCAAACGGTCTGAAAGAAGCCTGTCGGGTATTATTTGGCGACGATGCGGAAGAGCATTTTAACAGTTACTTCGAACAACACCGGGACACATCACTCCCTTTTACACCCATGGCCAATGCTTAATTGTCTATAAAACTAAAAAGCCCCCCTTATATCAATAAGGGGGGCTAATGGTTATTTAAGCAATTGTTTTATTTTACTCTTCATCTTCAATACGAAGTTGAGAGTCTCCCGCGAGCACTTCATCCCAGGCCTCTTCCAGTGTGCAGCCTGAACGACTATCCACCGTGTCGATTACCTCAACCGCATGTTGCAGTGACTCACGATTACCCTTCAGCGCCACCACTAACCTGGCGAGATCTTGCTTGCTGAAGGAGCTGGCGATGCTATTGGCTTGTTGGCTCAGTTCGATGCAGTTCATTAGTACTACCTCATGGTATGGTCATCCGCTGCCTAACCGCCAATCGGTTTAAAAGCAGCCATCTTAATTAACGACGTATGGTGACGTTGCTACTCATGCTGGGCCGGATAAGTGCCCAGTTCGGTAACTGCGAAACGGTCACAAGCGTTACAAGACCTTCGCCCTTTAGCGCTAGGGTAATACTGAAGCGCTATCGTTCTGTAGCAGGGATTAGTTCAGTGATTCGGGATAACGAGTCACCTTCCTGATCCATGACCTCACTATGGGCTACAGCAGGAAAGCTCACAATGCGTCATTGGCCGCAGGCATGGTTGTAACTCGACTACATAAACGCTCAATAAGCGTTAATGGTGTTAAAGACTTTCATGAGGGGCGCTAAAAGCGAAGAAAGGCGGCCAATTGCTTAATTGGCCGCCGCATTATAAAGAATCGAAAGAGTGAATAGATAGTGTGCTTAAGTAGGGGTGCTGCACTTATTAGTTGAATTCAGGTCATTATCTAAGGCGTGGAGCGGACTCTCGACACCGCATCCAACCAACCCTGGTAAAGCTGCTCACGTGTAGCTTCTTCCATGGTGGGCATAAAGCTCTTCTCGCAGCGCCACAGTTGTTCGATCTCTTCCAGTGTTTGATACCAGCCCAGACGCAGACCTGCTAAATAAGCAGCCCCCAGCGCAGTGGTTTCCAATATGGTGGGGCGATCCACCTGCACGCCCAGCATATCGGCAAGAAACTGCATCACCCAGCTGTTTTTCACCATACCACCGTCAACCCGTAAATTGCCCGGCGGCGCCTCCATATCGTCATTCATGCAGTGCTGCAGGTCACGGGTTTGGTAGCACACCGCCTGGAGCCCCGCGGCGACTATTTCAGCAATACCGGTATCGCGGGTTAAACCAAAAATCGCGCCACGTGCTTTTGGGTCCCAGTGCGGCGCCCCTAAACCGGTAAAAGCGGGCACCAGATAAACGCTATGCCCACTGCGGGTCTTCTGAGCCAGCGCTTCGGTTTCCGAGGCATCGGCAAACAGATTCAGACCATCCCGCAACCACTGTACCGTCGCCCCGGCCACGAAAATACTGCCTTCCATCGCATAGGTCGGCTTACCGTTAAGCCGGTAGCCAATCGTAGTCAACAAACGATTACGCGAAAGCGAGGGCGTCTCACCGGTGTTCACAATCATAAAGCAGCCGGTACCGTAGGTACTCTTGCCCATCCCCGGTTGAAAGCACGCCTGCCCGACCAACGCAGCCTGCTGGTCGCCTGCTACCCCTGCGATGGGAAGCGGTGCGCCTAGCCAGTGCGCCTCGGTAGTACCGAAATCATCGCTGGAATCTTTCACTTCGGGCAGTAAATTGGCGGGTATATCGAACAGTGCCAATAGCTCGTCGTCCCACTCCTGGGTATGAATATTGAACAGCGCGGTGCGTGATGCGTTGGTGGCATCGGTCACGTGCTGCTGGCCGCCGGTCAACCGCCAGATTAGGAAGCTGTCGACGGTACCGAAGGCCAGTTCCCCTCGTTCGGCGCGCTCACGTGCGCTCTCGACATTCTCCAGCAGCCAAGCAAGCTTGGTCGCCGAGAAATAAGGATCAATCAGCAGGCCGGTCTTGGCTTGAACGATCTCGGTATGCCCTTTATCCCGCAGCGATTGGCACAAATCCGAAGTGCGGCGATCCTGCCAGACAATGGCGTTATACAGCGGCTTGCCGGTTTTACGATCCCACAGGATGGTGGTTTCACGCTGGTTGGTAATGCCGATACCGGCAATCTGGTCTGGCGTAATCTCGGCACTGGCCATCACTTCTCGGCAGGTGGCCACTACTGTTTCCCAGATATCTTCGGGGTTGTGCTCGATCCAGCCGTCGTGAGGGAAGTGCTGGGTGAATTCCTGCTGAGCGACGGCCGCCACCTGACCTTCGCGGTCAAAGAGAATAGCGCGCGAGCTGGTGGTACCCTGATCAATGGCGAGTATATAAGAGGACATGTCGAGTTCGCTTTGTTGTATTGTCTTTCGATTTTGTTGACTTGCTTTCGCTTTATTATGTTTTAAGGCTACTCCAGCCGCTCTAAATGCTCAAGGATGAAACTGCGACAAAGACGGCTAGGCTAGGCGATATGCAGCGCTACATCGTGCTGGGTCAGCAAGCGCTGGATCGCTTCCGGCGGTTTGCGATCGGTGAAGAGCGCATCCAACTGCTCCAGATTGCCCTGCCGCACCACCGGGTTACGGTGAAATTTGGAGTAGTCTGCCGCCAGGTAGATGCGCCGCGAATTGGCAATAATCGCTTGGGCGACACGTACTTCCTGGTAGTCAAATTCCAGCAGTGAGCCATCCTCGTCAATGCCACTGATGCCGATGATGCCGTAATCCACCTTGAACTGATTGATAAAGTCGATGGTGGCTTCGCCGATAATCCCGCCATCGCGAGAGCGCACCTGCCCCCCGGCGATGATCACGGTAAAATCCTCTTTATGCTGAAGAATGGCCGCCACATTCAGGTTGTTAGTAATGATCTCGAGACCCTGGTGCTCCAGCAACGCGTGGGCAATCACTTCATTGCTGGTACCGATGTTGATGAACAGCGACGAGTGGTTGGGTATGTGTTGCGCCAAGCAGCGGGCAATGCGCTCCTTCTCTTCCAGGTGAAGCGTCTTGCGCGTGCTGTAGGCGGTATTCACCGTGCTGGATTCGATGCCTACACCGCCATGCACACGGCGCACACGGCCTTCATCAGCCAGGGTATTCAAATCCCGCCGAATGGTCTGCGGTGTCACCGCAAAGTGGTCGGTGAGCTGTTCGATACTCATGTAGCCGTGCTGACGAACTAGCTCGACAATGGCATCCTGACGAAATTGTTGGTTCATAAGCCCGGCCTGTTCGATTTTCTTGGTTTCTGAACGTAATAGGTTAGCAAAATTTTCGAAACCTAATAGCCTTCATCCTCTCTTCGCTACCATCACACCGACAGGCCGGACCGTTAGACGTTTTTTAAAGCGGCCATACTAGAAGAATCAGCGGGATAGCGACAGCCAGTACTACCAGCGAAAGCGGTAGCCCCAGCTTCCAGTAATCACCGAACCGATAGCCCCCTGGGCCCAGCACCAGTGTATTCGACTGATGGCCGATGGGAGTTAAAAATGCACAGGAAGCACTTACGGCCACCACCATCAAGAACGGATCGAGCGAGACATCGAACCCATTGGCCAGGCTGACTGCAATCGGCGCCATCAGCAGCGCAGCCGCCGCGTTGTTGACCACATTCGAGAGCAGCATAGAGAGCAGGAACAGCCCCACCATGGTGACCACCACCGGCCAGTCGCTGCCAAAGCGCAGCAGTGCATCGGCAATCAGGTCGGCGCCGCCACTGGTTTCAAGCGCCTCCCCCACGGGTATCATTGCGGCCAACAGCACGATCACAGGGCCGTCGATGGCTTGATACCCTTCGCGCAACGGCAATACACCAATCAGTAGCGAAATCAAAGCAGCGGTACTCATGGCGACTGCAGCAGGCAGCAGATCGAACAGCATGGCAATAATTGCTAAGGCAAAAATGGCGATCGACATGGCCAGCTTGCGCGGCTGTCCCAGATGCAATTCCCGGCTCGCTAACGGCAGGCAACCGAGGGAGGCCAGACTATCGGACATTTCATTCTCACTGCCCTGTAGCAGTAACACATCACCATTCTTGAACCGGATATCACGCAGGCGCTGCTTCAAGCGCCCACCGTCACGGGCCACGGCCACCAAGTGCAGGCCAAACTGATGATTCAGGCGTAGCTGACGCACGCTGCGGTTAATCATCATGGAATCATTGCGTACCACGGCTTCAATTAGCTGCAAGCCTTCGGTATCCACCGGCTGCCGATCCTGTGCCGCATCTTTCGCTTCATCCGTGCCAGCTTTCTCGCCCTCTTCGCTGCTTGCAGTGTGTTCAGCGTCTTCCGCCTCTTCTTCCAGTTCGGCTATCGCACTAAGCCCTACCTTGTCTTCCAGCATCTGGAGTTCATCGGGCCCTGCTTCCAACAACAGGATATCGCCCTCTTCCAAGGCGCCGTGGAAGTTATAGCCAGCACGACGGTTATCATCGCGAACGACCGCTAACACGGGGATGGGTTCGTCCAGCTCATCGCGCAGTTGCTGTAACGTTAAGCCTTTAGCTTTCGACTCTTCACCTACTTTCAATTCCACCAAATAGTTGGCGGTATCGAACATTTCATCGGTAGAGGCTTGGCCGCTGCGCTTCGGCGTCAAGCGCCAGCCCACCAACACAATAAACACAAGCCCCACCAGCGCCACCGCAATCCCGACAGGCGAAAAGCTAAACATGCTAAACGCTTCACCCGTCACATCGCGCCGGTAACTAGAGATAATGATATTGGGTGGCGTGCCAATTAAGGTTGTCAGGCCGCCCAGCAGAGACCCGAACGCCAGCGGCATCAGCAGTAAAGAGGGCGAGGTATTATGTTCACGAGCCAACCGCATCGCCACCGGTAACAGCAGTGCGAGAGCGCCTACATTGTTCATAATGCCCGATAACAACACGACGGTACCCACCAGAACTAATAGCTGAAGCAGCAGGTTTTCACCCACTTTTAACACTTGATTGGAAATAATATCGACCACACCGGAGCGTTCAAAGCCCCGGCTAAGTACTAGCACGGCGGCCACTGTAATCACCGCCGGATGGCCGAAACCCATAAAGGCGTTCTCGGCAGGCACTAGCCCAAGCATGACCGATCCCAGCAATGCCGCCAACGCGACTAGATCGTAGCGAAAGCGTCCCCATATGAACGCAACCAGCGTCAAGCCAAGCACGATAAACACCAACGTACTTGGCGAAAGCGCCAACCATTCAAGACCTAACGCTTCAAGATTGAGACTCTCAACACCTGAGCCCTCAGCACCTGAGCTCTCAACACTCATCTCCTCAGCCGACATCCTTTTCCTACTCCCTTGCCACCGTTTGATAACGGCAGCATACGATTGATGCACGCCACGCCACAGGCATGGCTATTCTCCACGCACATTAGACGTTTACTATACACAGGTATAGTCCCTGCATACGCATCGACCGTTGAATAGCCAACCAAGGCATTCGGCCCTGGCCAGCTTGCCAATAACGTGGCAAGCGTTGAGAGCCGAATGCGTCAGCTGGGTGTGTATGTAGGTGCGTATGTAGGGTACTTAGGTAGGTAGGAATTAGGGCAAGAGAATAGTCGAGCCGGTAGTTTTACGGCTCTGTAGGGCGTCCTGGGCGTTACCCGCTTCCGCCAGCGGATAGCGGTTGGCGATGTCAATCTTGATCTTTCCGCTCTCGAGCATGGCGAAGAACTCCTGGCACATCATTTCCAGACGCTCGCGCGTATCGGCGTAACCGTTCAGGCTGGGGCGAGTCACGTAAAGCGCGCCCTTCTGGTTGAGGATGCCGATATTGACACCATCCACCGGGCCAGAAGCGTTGCCAAAGCTCACCATCAAGCCGCGCGTCTTCAGGCAGTCCAGCGACATTTCCCAGGTATCCTTGCCTACCGAGTCATACACCACATCACACATTTCGCCGTTAGTCAGCTCGCGCACCCGCTCGACCACGTTCTCTTCGCTGTAATTGATCGTCGCCCAGGCACCATTGGCCATGGCCAGATCCGCTTTTTCCTGGGAACTGACGGTACCAATCAGCTTGACGCCTAATGACTTCGCCCACTGGCAGGCAATCGACCCTACCCCACCGGCAGCCGCATGGAACAGAATGGTTTCGCCGCCTTTCAGCTCATAGGTCTGGCGCAGCAGGTACTGCACGGTCAGGCCCTTGAGCATACTGGCCGCTGCCGTCTCGAAATCAACAAAATCGGGGAGCTTGACCACTTTCGCCGCAGGCAGCGTATGCAGTTCTGCATAAGCGCCCAAAGGCCCTTGGGCATAAGCGACGCGATCACCGACGCTTAAGTGCGTCACGCCAGCGCCGACAGCATCGACCACACCGGCGCCTTCGGTGCCAAGGCCAGAAGGCATCGCAGGGGCGGGATAAAGCCCGGTACGAAAATAGATATCGATAAAATTGAGGCCAACGGCTTTGTTGGCGATACGCACTTCGCCCTGACCGGGTTCAGCGGGGTTTACGTCGACCAGTTCAAGCACTTCGGAACCGCCGGTCTGGGCAAATTGTATACGCTTAGACATTAGGGTTTCCTTTCATTGTTGGGTTTGTACAAGATAGTCAAGACAACAGGTGCCGCTATACAAGCGCGTCATGACGTTTAAATCAAGCTAGCACGCTAGCCTATTTTCACCCCTATGCTGTTTAGCGGTGAAATCCCGCTGTCATCCCCCCATGCTAGAATCTACACTCCTTTATCGTCCAAAGGCTTAGAGCGCTGTCATGACGCATCCCGCTATTCAAGTTCCCTCGCTGATTGCCCACCGCGGCTACTCTGCCGCTGCTCCCGAAAACACCTTGGCCGCAGTGCGCGCCGCTCATCAGGCGGGCGCCACCTGGGTAGAGCTGGATGTGCAACTGCTCGGTGATGGCACCCCGGTCATCTGGCACGACGCCGACGTGGCACGCTGCTCGAACGGGCGAGGCAGCCTGGCCTCCATGAGTTGGGCAACGGCGAAAACGCTGGATGCGGGCAGCTGGTTTGGTGATCGCTTTGCAGGGGAAAAAATGCCCAGTCTGGGAGAGATGCTAGCGCTGCTTAACAAGCTGGAAATGGGCGTCAACATGGAGATCAAGGTCAACAAAGGACGCGACCCCATCGCGTTGGTTGAGCGCGCCCTGCCCGAGATGCTGGACACCCTGCCCCCCGAGCGGCTTATCATCTCCTCCTTCAATACCGAGGCCCTAACCCACTGCCGTCAGTTGGCAGGTAAGGAGCGTCTGGCGCTGGGCGTGCTGTACAATGGCGTACCCAAAACCTGGCGAGCACAGTGCGAAGCCATTGACGCTTTTAGCGTGCATCCGTCCTGGTCACGCCTAAAGCGCGCCCAGGTCGAGGCCATGCAACAGGACGGCTACCAGATCCTGTGCTATACCGCCAATGATCCCAGCGCCTTCCATAGCCGCTGGGCGTGGGGTATCGCCGGGGTGATTACCGACGAACCCGCTGCGTTCAAGCGCTTTCTAGATAGCCATTGATCCATTCAGATGCTTGAGTACGTTCAAACAATGACAAGGAGTCCGTTGTGAAATACCTGGGAGCCCACGTGAGCGCCGCTGGCGGTGCAGACCAAGCCGTTCACCGGGCGGTAGAGATCGGTGCCGATGCGTTTGCACTGTTCACCAAAAACCAGCGCCAATGGAAAGGCAAGCCGCTCACCGAGGCCGCGATTCAAGCCTTTCGCGATGCCTGCGCCGAACACCACTTTTCGCCTGGTCAAATTTTACCCCACGACAGCTACCTGATTAATCTGGGTCATCCAGATCAGGAAGGCTTAGCCAAATCCCGGGACGCCTTTTTAGATGAAATGCAGCGCTGCGAGCAGCTTGGCCTGACGCTGCTTAATTTCCATCCCGGTAGCCACTTAAACAAAATCAGCGAAAGCGATTGTTTAAAGCGCATTGCTGAATCCGTTAATGAGGCGTTGGCGCATACCCAAAACGTCACCGCGGTGATTGAAAACACCGCTGGGCAAGGCACCAACCTCGGCTGGCGCTTCGAGCATCTAGCCGAGATCATCGACCATGTCGATGATAAAGCCCGTGTGGGCGTATGCATCGACACCTGCCACGCATTTGCAGCTGGGTATGATCTGCGCAGCGCAGAAGCCACACAGGCAACACTTGATGAGCTTGGCAGCGTGATGGGATTTGAGTACCTGCGCGGCATGCACCTAAACGATGCGAAGAGCAGCTTTGCCAGCCGAGTGGACCGCCACCATAGTCTCGGCAAAGGCAACATCGGCCTGCCCGCTTTTACGACCATCATGCAAGATACAAGGATTAACGGTATTCCGATGATACTTGAGACAGTCGAGCCCGAGATATGGGCTGAAGAGATTAACTGGCTGCGCGCCCAGGCTACCAAATAAGTCAGGCCATTAACCTCTGCATGGCTGAGTCTTTTGCACCCCGACCAATGCTTGCCTACCCTTAAACTCCTTTACCCAAACTTCAGCCGACGTAAGGAGTATGTAATGAGCGATACCGATCTCGGCAGTTTGGATGCCCAGACCCTAGCTCGTTTGTTTAAAAGTAGAAAAGTTTCACCGCTAGAAGCGACCCGCGCTGCCCTTGATCGGATTGAGCGCTTCAATCCAGACGTAAATGCTTATGTGCACGTCGATGCAGAAGGGGCTGAGTCAGCGGCCAAGGCTTCTGCAAGGCGCTGGGGGCAAGGGAAGCAGTTAAGTCCCATTGATGGTGTTCCGGTGTCGCTTAAAGACCTTACCCAAGTGGCGGGTATGCCTTGTCGGGAAGGCTCATTAACTTCGTCTAAAGGGTTATGTGAAACCGATGCCCCGCCGGCACGGATGTTGCGCGAAGCCGGCGCGGTAATTCTGGGTAAAACCAACACGCCCGAGTTCGGTTGGAAGGCCGTTACCGATAACCGCGTATTTGGCGCTACGGCGAACCCTTGGGATACACGCTTAACCCCCGGCGGCTCTTCCGGCGGTGCCGCCGTGGCCGCCGCGCTTAATATGGGCGTGCTGCATCAGGGCGGCGATTCAGGCGGCTCGATTCGTATTCCCGCGGCGTTTACGGGGGTATTTGGCTTCAAGCCCACCTACGGCTGGACACCTCAATGGCCGCCCGCAAAAGAGCCCAGCCTTTCACATCTGGGGCCACTGACACGCACCGTGCGCGACGCGGTCAGCATGCTGAATGTGATAGGTCGCTACGATTATCGAGACCCCTACGCCACTCGCGGCCAGCCTGAGTGCTGGGGGGTCGACCTGGACAAAGGATTAACCGGGCTGCGGATTGGCTACTCCGCGGATCTTGGTTACGCCAAGGTAGACCCGCAAATTGCCGAGCGTGTGCATGAAGCGGCCATGAGATTGGAGGAGTTGGGCGCTGAAATCGTCGAGGTAAACCCAGGCTTTACGTCACCACTGGAGACATTTCGCAAGCTATGGTTTACCGCCTCATTAGAGCAGTGGTCGCAAACGAGCCAACATCAGCGCACGCTTTTAGATCCCGGCATGGTAGCCAATGCCCGCGAAGCAGAGCCCTGGAAAGCCGTTGAGCTGTTTCGTGCCCTGGCCGACCGCGCGGCATTAACGCAACGCCTGGAACACTTCAATCAAGAATATCATTTACTGATGACGCCCTCGGTGGCAGTCAGTCCGTTTGAAATTAATCAGGAAGTGCCCCCAGGCAGCGGTATGCAGGACTGGGAAGAGTGGGCACCGTTTAGCTACCCATTCAACCTCAGTCAGCAACCCGCCGCATCGGTACCCTGCGGATTTACCGATAACGGCTTGCCGGTAGGCTTTCAGTTAGCTGGGGGCAAGTTTGACGATATCCGCGTTCTGCGTGCCTGCAATGCCTATATGGAAGCGCATCCGCCGCGTTTTCCCAGCGTCCCCAATCCAGCTCAGTACGCGTAGCGAATGAAGCCGCATAAAAAACCCAGCCCGGCAAAAAGCCGAGCTGGGTTTTAGCGACTAACGCTCGACGTTACATCGCGGAAAGCTTTTCTTCGTCCAGCACGCCTGACATACGCACCATGGCGAGGGCTTCGTCCAGGCTACCCATCTCTTCGATCATGACCAACTCGCTCTCTAGACTGACCGGCTGACCGGCTTTTTCAGACAGCAGTTTTTCCAGGGAAGCGACATCCATAGCGTCGTCTAAGTGGTGAACATCAACTGAGGCGCTACTGCGGCCCGGCAGATAGATGGTGCCATTAGAGAAATCCACGGCGTAAGCAATCACCCCAGGAACGATAAAGAACAGCAATCCTACTCCATTGGCGATGGCAATAACGGGATCAATATCACCGCTCAACTGGCCTTTGCGCTCAGGATGAAAAAGCGTACCGCAACCACTTAATGACACGATGGAAACGCCAACCACGGCGCCTGTCAACCAGCGACGAACTGCTTGATGCATGAAGGTTCCCTCAATCAGAATAGTAACGATAATCGGCCTAACATGCTGTGTTGAAGCATTATTTTCATGTCTTGTTATTACCGACCATCGCGCCCTAAAACCAGCCTAGTCTAGCACAGCCATGCAAAAGCATAGATGATTTGACGATAAGCACTATTTTGCCGCTTTAAGCGCTAGGCCGTACAATGACTCAATTCAACGCTAACGGAGCCACCACGCTGTTGTTAAGTGCTTCGTTTTCTAAGCTTTGCTTTTTATAAGCACGATCTCTTTTATGCACAAGGAATGCTCACGCCCATGCGCGCCAGCCAATTATTGATTGCCACCCTGAAAGAAACTCCGGCCGACGCCGAAGTCATTAGCCACCAGCTAATGCTTCGCGCCGGTATGATTCGTCGTTTAACATCAGGGCTTTATACGTGGCTGCCGCTTGGCCTGCGCACGTTGCGTAAAGTAGAAGCCATTGTACGCGAAGAGATGAACCGAGCAGGCGCTCAAGAAGTGCTCATGCCCGCCGTACAACCTGCAGAGCTTTGGCAAGAGTCTGGCCGTTGGGAGCAGTACGGCCCTGAGCTGTTGCGTTTAAAAGATCGTCATGACCGCGACTACTGCGTTGGCCCGACCCATGAAGAGGTCATCACCGACCTAGTGCGTAAAGAGATCGCCAGCTACAAGCAACTACCGATCAATTTCTACCAGATTCAAACCAAATTCCGCGATGAGATTCGTCCACGCTTTGGGGTGATGCGCTCGCGTGAGTTCATTATGAAGGATGCCTACTCCTTCCACCTTGATGAAGCGTCACTGAAGCAGACCTATCAAGATATGTACGATGCCTACACGCGCATTTTCACGCGGTTAGGGCTTAACTTTCGTCCCGTCATCGCTGACAACGGCTCGATTGGCGGCACCGGCTCTCACGAATTCCACGTACTCGCCGATTCCGGTGAAGACGATATCGTGTTCTCCAACTCCTCCGATTATGCGGCCAACATGGAGAAAGCCGAGGCGCTACCTGCTCCGCTTGGCAGCCAGGCAACTCGTGCCGAACCCACCGAAGAGCTGCGTCTGGTCGATACGCCCGATGCCAAGACCATCGCCAGTTTGGTGGAACAGTTTGAGCTGCCGATTGAAAAAACCGTTAAAACGTTGATGGTTCATGCAGCCGAAGGCGGCCTGATCGCGCTGCTGATTCGTGGCGATCATGAGCTGAACGAAGTGAAGGCAGAAAACCTGGCCAACGTCGCTGCTCCGCTAACCATGGCCAGCGAAGAAGAGATTCGTGCAACGGTGGGTGCCGGACCCGGCTCACTGGGCCCGGTCGGCCTGAAAATGCCGGTCATTATTGACCGCAGCGTGGCATTGATGAGCGACTTTGGCGCCGGTGCCAATGTGGATGACAAGCACTACTTCGGTATTAACTGGGAGCGCGATGTGGCCCTGCCCGAGATTGCCGATCTACGCAATGTCATTGAAGGCGATCCGTCTCCCGATGGCCAAGGCACGCTCTCCATCAAGCGCGGTATCGAAGTCGGTCACGTTTTCCAACTTGGCCAAAAGTACTCCCAAGCGATGAACGCCAATGTGCTGGGTGACAATGGCAAAACCAGCCATCCGTGGATGGGTTGCTACGGCATCGGCGTGACCCGCGTAGTCGCCGCTGCCATTGAACAGAACCACGACGAATCCGGCATTATCTGGCCCAATGCGATTGCGCCCTTCCAAGTGGCGTTGGTACCCATGAATGCGCACAAATCCCAGCGTGTCCGCGAGGAGTCGGAGCGCCTTTATCAAGCGCTCACCGCAGCCGGATTAGACGTACTGCTAGACGACCGTGATACCCGCCCTGGGGTTAAGTTTGCGGATCTGGAATTAATGGGCGTACCCCACCGTCTGGTGATTGGTGACCGTGGTTTAGACAACGGTGAACTGGAATACAAAGGCCGCCGTGATAGCGACGCCACGATGGTGCCCGCCGATCAAATTATCGACTTTTTGTGTGAGAAGTCCCGCTAAGTCGGCAAAGGTTGTCACCGCGTGGCGGGCTCTAGGCTTTGTGCCGCGGTGGTTAATGATGGCACAACGGCCAAGCGTTGCTATAACGCTTGGCGTGCTGTTGGTAGTCGCTGTGCCATTAGCAGCACAGCCGCTGCCATCGGCTCTGCGCCCGACCCTTGAAACGGCCAACCAGCAGCATCAAACCGCTCAACAGCAGTGGGCAGCCCGCCAGTGGCGCATGCAAATGGATGCGCCACTGGCGCGCTTCATTGATGATGCGGCCCAACGTCAAACGCTGCTCACGCGTATCTACCAAGAAGCCAGACTCGCAGGTTTGCCACCGGATTTGGTGTTAGCCCTAATTCAGGTCGAAAGCGCGTTCAAAGCCGATGCCATTTCATCAGCGGGTGCTGTTGGCTTGATGCAAATCATGCCTTTCTGGATAAGCGAGCTAGGGTTGCCGATTGACGACCTCACCCACCCGCCGCGCAATTTACGCTATGGCTGTACGATCCTGGCGCACTACCTAGCCATTGAGAGTGGCGACTTTACTCGTGCGTTGGCGCGATATAATGGCAGCTTAGGAGAGACGTGGTACCCAGAACGCGTCATGCATGCGTGGCGAGACACGTGGCGTCAGCCTAGATCGCGTTAAGAGGCGCTTGCAACGGGCTCAATTAAGCCAACGGCTAAGAACTGCCCCAGCAACTCAGCCATGTCGCTACGTACTTGCTCAAGAGAGACCGGCATAAAAAATGCCACCAGCGTTTGGCTTAGCTCCTCGATGGTCAGTGCTTCATGCTGCAGTAATGCCCATGCCGCTCGGCTAGTTACGTTCATACGATGGATCTCGCCCCCCTCCTCCACGATCACGAATAGCTCATCGCCGAGAGGATACTCATGCGCCGTTGGACGCGCTCGCCACTGGCGCAAATCGTTTCGATCCAGTGCCGCAGCCTCAGGCATTGCCGCGGCCTGTGAAGGCGATGTGTAAGTAGCCGGCTGGGTGTGAAGCGCCTCTTTTAGTTCGCGCCCTACAAAAGCGGCCGCTTCATATGCATCTGAATAGCGCAGCAGGAAACAGGGCATGCGCTGTACCAGAGGCCAGAATTTATCAATCAGCTCCTGGTCGGAAAGCGTGTCGGCAAAATTCTGCTTTAACAGTTGCCACAACCCTTCTCCATGTTGCAGCGACGTAAGCTGGGGACGAGCAACACTGTTATCCCGGTCAATCAATATAATGGCACCGACCGGGCACTGCTCTCCGTGGCGGGCCAGCAATGTTTCGTCCAACGCCACATAGCCATAGCGATCATCGCTCGGCCCTCGGTGCCGATGAATAAAGTCCTGTAACTCGTTCGCAATCGTGGTGGGAAGCGGTAAACGCAAACGTGGCGCGACACCCAGCGAAACCCCCTTGCCTTGAGGCGTCAGCGCCACGACATCATCGCCAAAAACACGGTATCCAGCGGCTGCAAACGCACAGGTCAACGTACTTTTACCGGCACGGTGAGACTCAGGAAAAATGACTAATTGACCGTCTATCTCAGCCGCACCGCAGTGCAATCCAATATAGGCTGGATGCTGGCGCAAATAGGCCCCAGACATATCTGCAATAACGCTGCACGCCGTGCTGACTGGCGTTTCCAGCCACATCCCCTTGGGCAATGCCGGTGCCTGCTGCCAAAACCCCTCTTCCTGCTGCCAAACACAAATATCTGGCTTGTTTGGCTGTAACGGACATGGGGTAAGCGGCCAGCCTGGCATGGCAGCTTGAAGAACCGGCAGCAGTGGCTGAGCATTCACCAGGCGAATACACGGTCCCAGACCGGTGAGCGCGTAATCAACGGCTTCGGCGTCAGACGTCATCATCGGTTTCACCAGCCGCGTGGAAGTAGGCGGCTGATACGCAGCTCAATCACACCATCACGCTCCCAACGAGGACGTTCGTCATATCGGTGGGGACGCGAATAACCGTTGCGAGAATAACCAGGCTGTGAATAGTCTGGCCGGTCGTAGCTTGGCCTGGAATAGTTCGGCCGGTCATAGTGAGGTCTAGAATAGTTCGGCCGTGAATAATGGGGTCTTGAATGGTCAGGCCTTGAAAAGCTGGGCTTTGAGTGGCGACGCCCCGAATGATGTTGGTGCTGATGCTGATGGCGGCCCTTAGGGCGAGAGCGCCCGCGTTCATGTGCTTCAGCCTGCCCCGTTGAAAGCAGTGTGGGAGCTACGTAAAGCGCCGCTGCGCCAAGCCCTAGACTAGCCAAGACCTGTCGGCGTGAACGTCGCTGTTTTAGCATTGTGGTGACTTCATCCTGAGTGCTCATATCACTTCTCCGCAGTTATCGAACACCGTTTCCTCAGTATTCACTTTAACCACCGCTTCAACAGAGCGCCACTCATCGGGGCTGCTTTCCCCATTGTTTACTCTTTTTTGCAAGAGTTGGCTTACCGTTAAGCCGAAAGCATGACTTTCTTGCATAATCCTTTCACTATTAGCCTCAACGCAGCATCAGAAAAACACGCTGCCAATGACAAATATTACCCCTCAACGTGAGATGCCGACTCCAATGCCAATACAACGTCGCCTTTATGTTGGTTTTATCAGCACATTCACTGCTGCGCTCGTTGGGCTGGCGATAACTCTCTTTAGCACGACCGCTAACGCTGCACAGATCACCGTCAACAGCGACGAAGGCTTACCCCTTGAGGATGCCGTTGTGGAGGTCTACTACGACTCAGCATCTGCCAATCAGCCACAAGAACAGAATATCTATCAGCGCGATGCGACCTTTCATCCCAGGGTGCTAACCGTGCCCACCGGCAGTTATGTGGCATTTCCCAATCAGGACACCACACGCCACCACGTTTACTCTTTTTCACCGGCGAAAACGTTTGATTTGAATCTGTACCTACAGGAAACACCCCCACCCGTTCATTTTGATCAGGCAGGGGTCGTCGTATTGGGATGCAATATCCATGACCATATGCAGGCATTCATTGTGGTGAGTGACGCCCCTTACGCAGCGACAACGGACGTGGAAGGCATGCTTACCCTACCTGCTTTACCGCCTGGTCAGCATCGCGTTCGTGTTTGGCATCCACGTCTCGATGATAGCCAGCAAGTCTGGTGGGAAGGCACCATTACCGATACAGACCAACTGGACGTCCGATTAGAACTGAATGCGGTACCTCCACCGGCGCCAACGCTGTCTCCTCTTCAGCAGCGATTTAGAGACGCCAGTTAGGCATTACCTACTGCTTACAAGATGTTGATCCGCCATTTTCCGAGGTCGCTATGCGCTTTCGAACGCGCCTGATGCTGGTACTGCTAACGGTGGTGATTGTCTCTCAACTCGCCACTGGCGTGGCGTTTCTACGCGCTACGCAAAACGATGTTCTTGCCAAAGGCTCCCAGCGCTTAGAAGTGGGCGCCAACGTACTGCAGCAGTTGTTGGATGCGCGCGGCGAACAATTAAGCAATAACGTTGCTATCCTCGCCGACGATTTTGGATTTAAGAGCGTCGTTTCAACCCAGGATACCGAAACCCTCTACTCCGTGCTGGCCAACCATGGCGACCGTGCCAATGCCGATATGGTGCTTTTGAGTGGCCTTGATGGCCACATTATGGCGAGTAGCCATCATTCACAGGATAGCCCGATGCCTTTCCCGCACCTGTTGGAGCAGGCACGCCAAGAAGGTGCCGCCGTGAGCGTTGTGATTGCGGAAGGTCAGCCGTACGAGTTTGCTCTACTGCCCGTGCGTGCGCCCCACTTGATTGGTTGGGTAGGTATGGGCTTTTTGATCAATGAAGCGATAACGGGGGAGATAAATTCACTAACGGGGCTAGATATCAGCGTAGTCAACTACCGGGATAACGGTGAAATCAGCTATCTTGCAAGCTCTCACCATGAGCAGTTAGCGATGCAGCTAATGAGCGGCAGCAGCAACGAGCTCATGACAGGAGAGTACTCCTACAGCAGCCAAATGACACCCGATGCTGAGTACCTCTCCTATGCCAGTTCGCTCTATGCTGACGATACCAATCAAACCTATGCACTACTGCAACTTTCCCGTAATGATTTACTGGGTGCCTACCGTTCATTGCAGTGGCAGTTGTTGGGTATCGTTGCGTTAATCCTGCTGTTTACCATATTGGTTGCCATGTGGAGCGCACGAAGCATGAGCAAACCGCTGATGGCACTCGCCAATGCGGCACAGCGGATAGGCCAGGGCGAGCATGTCACCCACTTGCCTATTGGCGCTGAGCGAAGTGAAACAGGACTTTTAGCCTCGACCCTGCTTTCCATGCAGAACGATATCGCGCAACGCGAGGCCATACTCCATCATCAGTCACGACACGATTTACTGACCGATCTACCCAATCGAATCAGCGCACAGGAAGATATCCGTCTCTTAATCCAACAGGGCGAACCCTTTACCTTATTACGGCTAGCGATTAATAATTTTCGCGATATTAATGACACCTTTGGCTACGCGTTGGGGGATCATATGCTGGTCACGTTGGCCAACCGTTTACAGCATTTGCCTGCACCCGAGAGCAGAGCCTATCGGCTGGACGGTGATGAGCTGCTACTTCTTATCAAACAATCAAGCAGCAGCTTGGCTTGGCGCACGCACCTCTTTAGTCTCCTAAGCCAGCCCATTGATCTGGATAAATCGCCTATCACCCCTTCCCTTTCAGCGGGTGAAACCAACTATCCCGATCATGGTGACAGCCCTCAACTCTTGTTACGCCGTGCCGATATCGCGTTAGACATGGCGCGCCGCCATCGCCATTCACATCAATACTACCTTGAGGGACAAGATGAGCGTCATTTACGACAGCTGACGCTGATTCGTGATCTACAGGATGCTGTCAGTAACAGCGAGCTGTGGATGGCGTATCAACCCAAGGTAGATTCCCGCACCGGTTTAGTGAATCAGTTCGAAGCATTGATGCGCTGGCGTCATCCGTCACTGGGATTTGTGCCGCCGGATGAATTTATAGGGTTAGCCGAACGTTCGGGCAATATTCGAATGCTAAGCCAGTGGATGCTAACCCACGTTTGTGCCCAACTGCAGACCTGGAAGCAGCGTGGTTACCACCTCTCGGTAGCCGTCAACCTCTCTGCCGGTGATGTGATGGACCCGCAATTAGCCACCCACCTAGCAGACCTGCTGGCTCGTCACCAGCTCACACCAGAGCAGTTGAGTTTAGAAGTCACTGAAAGTGCGGTGATGCAAGATGTCGATGTGGCCATGGCCACACTGATGGAGCTTAATCAGTTGGGGTTACAAATAGCGATAGACGACTACGGCACCGGCTACTCCTCGCTGGCACAAATCAAACGCCTGCCGGTAGATGAGCTCAAGATCGATAAGTCGTTTGTACTGGCCATTGATTCTCAAAAAGATGATTTTACGATCGTCCGTTCAACCATAGAGATGGGACATAGCTTAGGCCTGCGCTTAGTCGCTGAAGGTGTAGAAAATCGTGCCAGCGCCGAACTGTTGAGCAAGCTCGGATGTGACTACTTACAGGGGTACTGGATTGCCAAACCGATGCCCAGTGACGCGCTTATCGACTGGCTGGACAATTTCACCCCGCTAGTACTTCCCCGCCCCGCTATATCGCCATGAGAGAACTAACTAGAGAACACCATGACGTTACGCTACACGCTTTCACCGCATCAGCCCTTTCTTCCGCGGCCCTTTACCCTCCAGCTCTTATCGAAGCGCTTGATTCGCCATCGTATGACCGCCTGTATTGCCATGTGCTTGGCGTTCGCGGCAACGCCAACTCTCGCTGGTAGCCGTATCCTTGGTACCGGCGGGGTCAATGCAATAGAGGGCGCAGCAGGCGGTGGGTTGTCACCATGGGCAATGCTATCCAGCACTGCCAGCGAGCAGGAGGTAGGCGTAACCGCTAGCGCTACTCGCGCCTCGGTAGACGACTTCCGGCTGACAGTGACCGGCGCCAGCCTGAATATTGGTGATCGTGTTGAAGTCTCAGTAGCTCGACAAACGCTTGATTTAGAAACTCAGGGTGGCGAACTAGGCCAGGACATTTACGGCGCCAAGGTTCGACTACTCGGTGATGTGCTCTACCACCCCTGGGGCATCTGGAGTGCTGGCGTACATCACAAGCGATTGGCGGATGGCACTATCCCCACCGCCCTAGGCGCCGATGAAACGCGCGGGACCGATGCGTACCTTAGCGCCAGCAAGCTCCTGTTTAGTGCATTTGCGGGTCGCAATGTGCTGCTTAACGCGACCCTGCGTAATACCGATGCCAACCAGGGTGGCCTGCTTGGCTTTGGTGGCGATCAAGGTAGCCGCGCCTGGGTCGCCGAGGGCAGTTTGGGCATATTTCTTACGCCACAATGGGTAGTAGGCAGTGAATATCGCCAAAAGCCCGATAATTTGAGCGTAGCGAGAGAAGACGATTGGCAAAGCCTCTACAGCGCCTACTTCTTCAATAAGCACTTATCGCTAACGGGCGCGTGGTTGGATTTAGGCGACATTGCCGGTCTACCCTCCCAGCGCGGCGGCTATCTTTCCATTCAGGCAGCTTTCTAAGCGGAGCGCTATGACCTTTCCATGCAGTCTCTACTCCACGCGCCGCTGTTTAATCGCGCTCTCTTTTGCAGCCGTCGCCTTTACGCACGCAGGCTGTGCGCATCACTCCACACCCACGACGCTCTACGAGCGACTGGGCGGAGAAGCATCTATCGATGCGGTTGTCGAAAATTTCCTGTACCGAATTGCAGATGACGACGATATGGTGGGCTTTTTCGCTAACACGAATATTGATTTTTTTGCCGACTCACTGGCCAACAAGCTGTGTGATGTGAGCGATGGCCCCTGTCGTTATGAAGGCCCGCCGATGGATCGTGCTCATCAAAACATGGGACTGACAGATGTGCATTTTAATCGTTTAGTTGAACATCTCGATGCGGCTATGCAGGAGGAAGGGATTGCCCTTAGCGCGCGAAATGAACTGCTGGGCAGGCTAGCCCCTATGTATGCAGAGGTGATGCGTCTTCAGTAACCTGCCAGCCATCGCGGCCCGCCGCTTTAACCCTGTAGAGCGCTTTGTCCGCAGCTTCATACGCTTGGGCGAAGGTGTGCTCACCGGCCACAAAACGGCTCCCGCCTACGCTTAGAGTCACGCCCTTTTTATCAGGGTGGGCAGGATGAGCAAAGCCAGCTTCACGCAACCCCTCGATCAACTGGTGGCAATAACGTTTCAGCGTTTCGATATCAGGACAGTGAATTAACGCCGCGAACTCATCACCTCCCAGGCGATAGAGCTGTGCTTCATCATTAAGCGTTTCACCAATCAATATGGCCAGTTGGCGTAAAAGGGTATCGCCTTGTGGATGCCCATAGGCATCGTTGTACTGCTTGAAAAAGTCGATATCGACCAGGATGAGTCCCAGCGACTGATGCTTTTTCGCCAATACATCCTGGTGCAAGGCGCTGCGGTTACCAATGCCGGTTAGCGGGTCACGCATCGCGCGCTGCATCCACTCAAATGTCTCTTGCGTAGCGTAGTCAGTGCGGCGTAGTTGACGCTCATGCAGCCACCAAAACACTAACCCCATGACAAAAATCAACAGGCTGGAATACGTCAGTACTTGATTATGCTGACGGGTACTTTCTGAAAAATCATTAATTGCCACCCCTCGGCGGTCTAGCTGGCTCATCTCAATATGCGTCAGGCACTGGATGGGGGCGAACAGCTCACCTACCGCCGCGACGCGATCAATTTCACCCAGCTCTAGCCACTCTACCAGGCGATTTAAATCCCTCAGGCTTGGCTCAGTGCACTCATATTGGCGTCGATAGACGTGCACATCGAATAGTCCATAAGAGAGCTCGATGTTAATAAGGGCTGCATCAATGGCCGCCTGCTCAGGTTGGTCGCTCAGTAGCTCGGATTGTGCATTTTGCAGATAAACACGCGAACGGGTCGACAGTTGCTGGCCTGTCAAACTGCCGGTTTGACTGAAGTAAGCCTGTATTTCGGGGTAGACCCAGCGCGATTCATAGACAATCAGCACCATCAGACCTAAAAAACTCATCAAGCTCAGTGACAGCCAAGTTAAATAGCGATGTTGACGCGCAATAGTACGCGGCTGCAGTGTTGGCTGAACAGCAGGCTTGATTTTGGATGTCACCACTTAGCCTCTATGCTGCGAATCATCCAGATCCAGTCGTTAAAATCACGTAGGTTCTCAACATCACGATCACCCTGCTCATTATAGTCGCGCTCAACTAGCCGAACGGGACCACGTGTACGTATGGTTAGCGGGTCGCCATCTTCCGTTGTAATTAAATACCAGCTGGGATCATCCCACCCTTCCAGGGTGACTTCGTAATCGTCCCAGGCGACAAAGTGAAGCGCGGGAGGTACATCGCCAAATTGATCAACGAGGAAACGACGAAACGCTATGCCCCGCATTTCTACATCGCGCCCTTGGTAGGGGTCGTAAAGAGTGAACGTGGTGTCGGAGATAGCGCGTAGATCACTTAACGTAATCTTTTGCGTCACATCGCCGTTGATCATGTTGAGCGCCTGGGCAAAGGCCGCCGAGGGAAGAGCTAAACTTACAAATATCAACACGCACGCTAACCGACTACGTGCTCGAACCCATGGGCTGCGGTGTAAGGCAACTGCGTTCATGGCTAAGCTTCCTGGTGTGTTCATTCCTTCAACGAACTTTACCAGAGCAAGACCTGTATTGCTCTTCAACGCACGCTAGCTACTTTCAACTTACTAAGTTTTAGCAACTGTTCACCGTTCACACGTTAAAAAAGCCAGCCCAATATGGGCTGGCAAAAGGAAGTTTACTACGTTAGCAAACCCCCTCCCCTGACAAGGTTTACATGAACGGGACAAGCTACTTCTTGCGCTCATCTTTACGCAGATGATCACGAATCACGAAGCCAACCCAGCCCACCATAAAAGCGATCACTAACGCGACGGTGGCCAAGCCGAAAACAATTGTGTCATCCCAATACATGGTGAATCCTCCCGCCGTGATGTATGCGTAGATACTAGTCTTTCAATGGCGGGAGAATCCTGACCCAGGTCAAGTTACGTAAGACGAGGTTTAGCGGTTAAATACAAAATTGATACCGATCAATTTTTGGAGGTATTGCGTTACAACACCTTGCGGTCTTCAACTTTGCTATGCTCGGTACCTGGTGGCAACGGGTGGCCTTTGGCTAACTCTGCACGGGTAGCTTCACGCACGCCTAAAATGGTCACTTTATAATTCAGCGTGCGGCCCGCCAGTGGGTGGTTGGTATCCACGGTAACCCGATCACCATCAACTTCCAGTACCGTAACAATTTGAGGGCCGGCCTCACCCTCAGTTTGAAAACGGCTGCCCGGTGCCAACTCCGCGTTACCAAAAGAGCCTCGGCTGACTTCTTGAACCAAATCTTCGTTACGCACACCGTAGGCATCCGCCGGCATTAGTTGAACGCTTAACTCGGCATCAACGGTTTGGCCCGCTAACGCATTTTCTAGCCCAGGTACAATATTGTCGTGCCCATGCAAGTACTCCAACGGCTTATTGCGCGCCTGGGAGTCATCCAATACCTGCTTGCTGCCATCGTTGAGCACGTCGCTGAGGACATAGTGCAAGGTAACTACCTGATGCGCCGTAATCGACATGGAAAACTCCTCTCCGGTAAGCTGTCGGCTTTGTAATCGAACACTGCGTCAGTTTATCACTTGGCCGTTGCCAGCGTCTTTCCACTAGGAGTAGCGTTTAATGTTAAACCCCACCCCCCAGCGCAGTTGGCTTGCTGCACTGGCGATTTATTGTCGTGCGCCCGTTATTACCATGCTGTTTTTGGGGTTTTCTGCAGGCCTGCCGTTTCTGCTGGTGTTTTCCACGCTTTCCGCCTGGCTACGCAGTGATGGCGTGGAAGTTGCGGCGATCGGCTTTTTTGCCTGGATCGGCATGCTCTACTCGATCAAGTTTTTCTGGGCCCCGGTCGTTGACCGGTTAGCGCTACCGTTGATGACCCGCACTTTCGGCCAGCGCCGCGGTTGGATGCTATTAGCGCAAGGGATGATTGCTGCCGGGCTGGTGGGACTCGCCGGTTTAAGCCCGGTCGGCAATCTCGGCTGGGTGGCCCTCTTTGCGCTCCTGGTTGCCTTTGGCTCAGCGACGCAAGATATTGCCATCGATGCCTACCGGATCGAATCCGCCGATGACGATGTTCAAGCCGCCATGGCCTCGACCTATATTATTGGCTATCGCGGCGGCTTACTGGCTGCCGGCGCCGGGGCGCTCTATATCGCCGCGTCAGCATCCTGGAACGTTGCCTACCTCAGCATGGCGGCGCTGATGAGCGTTGGCGCGCTGACGGTTTTGCTACGCCCGGAACCCAAGCGGGCTTCGCTCTCTATACAGCTTATTCACGAACCCAAGGTCCGGGCATTTATTCGCGCCAGCCGTGGCAAACCGAAAATCATACGCCGTCTCGGGGCCTGGAGCATTGGTGCATTGGTCTGCCCCTTTACTGATTTCTTCAGCCGCTACGGTGTTAAAGCCCTGGGGATTTTGGTGTTTATTGCGGTGTTTAGAATTAGTGATTTGGCCATGGCCTCAATGGCCAATCCACTCTATATCGATCTGGGGTTTTCGCTGGCAGAGATTGCTAACGTGACCAATATATTTGGTATTGCGATGAGTATCGCAGGCGGCATTTTAGGTGGGCTTTTTGTCGCGCGTTATGGCATCGGGCCTTTGCTGATCTTTGGCGCTGGGTTGGTGATGGTAACCAACTTGCTGTTTGCCTTACTGGCGATGGTGGGAAGTCAGCTACCGATGCTAGTGGTCACGATTATTGGCGATAACCTCGCCAACGGTTTAGCCAGCGCGGTATTTATCGCCTTCCTTTCCAGCCTCACATCTCGCGCCTATACCGCAACGCAGTACGCGCTGTTCTCATCGCTAATGACGCTACCAGGAAAGTTTTTAAGCGGGTTTGGAGGATTGGTCGTTACTGCTCAGGGCTACCCAAGCTTCTTTGTCATCGCAACGTTGCTAGGCCTGCCTGCTATTATCTTGGCGATTTGGATCAGCCGAGACAAACAGTTAGTGCCTAGCCCCAAGCCTGCTTAAACAGGCTTGGGGCTTTAGGCCAGTGAAGATTTGAACTAGCGATGTGTTTCGAGCCAATCCAAGGCGCCCGGCGTCGTGCGCCACTGGTCGCGCATCAGCGTGCGGTACTGCCATGCTTCGGCCCGGGAGCCGGGGTCTACCTGGCCATCTGGGTGGGGCATGGAAGGCCGCGGGCTCTCTGCACAAATTAGCTCTAACGCGTAGCGATTGTGGCCAACCACATCGCCAAGGGCGGCTTCTGCCGCCTCACGCTGCTCTAACCGATAGAGCGCTAGGGTTTTACCCATTAAGAGCCCCAGCACCAGTGAGCCGTCGTCGTCATTCTCTTCGGCTAACGCCAGTGCTTCTTCGTTGCGGTCATCCCGCAGCAGTTGATCGAGCACCAGTTCGCGCAGCCCCAAGCTATCTTCCTGATCGATCAACAGTAACTCTTCGGCCAGCTTCCGAGAGTGCTGACGCGCACCGCGCTCCATCCCTACTACCAGAGCCAAGCCAGTGCGTAGCAACATAGCGTTGTTGGCATCATCCCAGCACAAGTTGCCGTCGCCTTCAGCGCGGGCTTGCTCTAACCAGCGCGAGAGGCG
Source organism: Halomonas sp. HAL1 (assembly GCF_030544485.1). Taxonomy (NCBI): domain Bacteria; kingdom Pseudomonadati; phylum Pseudomonadota; class Gammaproteobacteria; order Oceanospirillales; family Halomonadaceae; genus Halomonas; species Halomonas sp. HAL1. The sequence goes on along the minus strand of NZ_CP130610.1, from coordinate 1,748,899 downwards.
TAGCGCCAATGGCTCAAGCAGGCTCGGTGCCATCCAAGGCAGGCTGCCAAAGCGGCTGGTAAGTGCCAACGTTAGGTCTTGTACTACCTGCGGGGCATCCAGCCACTCAGGGTGCGCGCAAAGCGCTGACATCCACTCAATGGCATTACCCCATGGGTCGTCGCGAAAACCCAACGCGACATCTTCGTCGACCAGCACTTGAAACTGCTCATGCCAGCCGGCAAACAGCGTGGCTTCACGGGCGCTGGCGTTATACAGCAATCGGCCACTTTCAGGATCAGCCTGAATATCAATTTTCGGCGCGGTAGGCAACGCTGCCAGCAACGCCTGAAGCGACACCAGCGGTGTGGCCAGATCTTCTTCTGCACTAAGCAATTGGTCGGCAAGCGTTGCGCCGGGGTTTTCCGCCAGAGCGGCCAGGAAATCCAGCTGGTCTTCGTCCAGTTCGCCCTGGCGAACCAGGCGGCGATACCAGAAGTTGGCACGCTCCTTGGCTTCCTGCTCGTGGCCTTCATGTAGCAGCAGCATGGCTTCGATATAAGCCAAGGTAGGCGAATCGGGCAGCGCCTGTTGGGCTTTTACAAAGGCACCCCGGGCGCTGTCTAAATCATCATTATCCAGGTGCATCAGACACAGGCGTTCGAGAGCGACGCCGCGCAGGAACAGCGGGCCGCGCTCCATGACATCGTCGAGCAGATCGGCACGCTTGCGGGTAAAACCGCGCTCTTGATAAATATCCAGCAGGATTTCAAAGGCGGGCTCAGCCTGCTCGGGCAGCCGCGACCAGTCGCTGCCGTCAAACAGCGATTCTAGAATCTGCATGGCGCGACCGGTCTGGCCGCTTTCAGCCGCAATAAGGCCCGCTTCCAGCAGCGCTTGCGCCGGTGCCTGCTGGCTATCCAGCGCCGCTTTCAGGGTAGCGCCCTTCCACTCACGCAGCGAGAGCATCCACATCATCTGATCGGGGATGTCGGTGGGAAACTCGACTTTGTAGCAGCACTGCTTGAATTTGCGTCCGGAGTCACACCAGCACGGCTCGTTGCGCCCCGGCGTGGCAAGTGGCTCGCAGGCAAAGCTAAGCCGCTCCAGCGGCGTTTGCGACCACAGCACCGGCGCCAATGCCTGAGCCATGGCCACATCGCCTTCAAATGAGTCCGCCCCTTTGGCGCGTACCCAGGTCATGAAGTCCGGATAGTGTTCTTGTTGCCTGATTGCCGAGAGTGCCCCGGAGGCAAATCCCAGCAGCTGATCGACCCATACCGCCAGCATTGCCGTCTCCACTGTGTTTTACGATGACCCGTAATCGATGTCTAAAATGAAAGCGGCATAGTTTATCACGAAGGCCGTCGCCCCCGCAGCGGCAATCGGTTTATCGTTAATGGGCCCATTGTAACAATGGGGTCGTACGCTCATTCATATCCAACCGAGCGCCTAAACGCACAAGATTCCAGTAGTGACCATTGAGCGCGCGTGAAAGCAGCAGTGTATCTGCAGGTGGCTGCAGGCGGTCCATGGCCGCCCAGACCTTTGGCGTGAGCTCGCGTAAACGACGGTGAACACGCACGTCGCTGAAATCCTGTTCACCCGGCGCGAACAGCGGCGCGATACACTCCGCCGATTCGCGATAGAGCGCTAACGGCGCGCCCTGCCCCTGGCGACCACCCATCTGCATCAGCGCCTCATCCATGCCCATGGGGTCATGCTTTAGCGTAGCATCAAGCAGTTGCATCATTGCTTTGATGCGCGTCTCCGGCAAGGCGATCACCGCGCCTAAATCGTAAATCACCAGTCGCCCTTGGGCATCGGCAGCGAAGTTACCCGCATGGGGGTCAGCGTGCAGTTCGCCGTAGGTAAATAGCTCCTGGGTAATCCAATCGGCTAATGTTTGGGCAATGCCCTGGCGCGTCGCATCATCGGCGTCCGCCAGCTCTCGTAACGGTGTACCGTCGACAAAGCGCATTGCCAACACATGTTGGCCGGAGAGCGCTGGCAAAGGCTCGGGAATCACCAGTCGGGGATCGTCTTGATAGCGTTCACGGTAGCGGGCCAACGCGGCAGCTTCGGCGTAATAATCCAACTCCCCACGCAGGCTTTCAGCGAGCTCATCAAACAGCGCATCCAGCCGCGCCTGAGGCACTTTAAACCAGCGGCCTAACCGCATAATGCGCCGCACCTGAATCAAATCGCTCTCCAGCACCTCGGCAAGGCCAGGGTACTGCACCTTGAGCACAATCGTTTCGCCTTCGTGGGTAGTCGCCCGATGCACCTGCCCCATGGAGGCACTGGCAAACGGCCGCTCCTCGATTTCGCTGAAGTAGTAGTCGATATCGCCATATTGCAGTACCAACGCTTCTCGAATCCGCGGCCACGGCATAGGTTCGGCCTGGCGCTGCAGGCGAGCTAGCTCCTCAGCAAGATCTGGGGGCAGCAGGTCATCCCATTGAGACATGATTTGCGCAAGCTTCATGGCCGGGCCTTTAAGCTCTGAAAGCCCTTCAAACAGCGCTTCGCCCAGGGCGCGCCAATCCGCCTGGCCACCTAAGCGGGTTTTCAGCAACGCCCCACCAGTACGTGCGCCCAAGCCCATCAAGCGCCGTGTTCTACCTTGTTCACGCATTGGTCATGCCCTCACGTCACTGTCTCTATGGCTAACGACAGTGCCAGCAAATAAAATTATCTATACACAATTTATACAAGTTAACAGCATTGACCACTTCTCGCATCACACTACGTATCTCAACCACACAAACCAATCCCGGTCACTAACGATGAAGGCGTCTGCTACCATAGGCGCCATCAAAGGATACGATAAAGGCTTCGCTGCTATGCGCCTGATAATTGCCGAAAAACCCAGCCTCGCCCAAGCCATTGCTGAGGCATTACCGGGCACTAACCGACGCCAGGATGGCGCAGTGGTGTGTGGTGACACCACCGTCACTTGGTGCCTGGGGCATTTATTAGAGCAAGCGCCGCCGGAGGCCTACGATCCCGCCGATAAACAGTGGCGTTTAGATCGTCTCCCGATTGTGCCGCACCAGTGGAAATTGATGCCTCGTTCAAAAGCACGCGGCCAACTGGCGGTGATTCGCAAACTGATCAAACAGGCCACCGATGTCGTGCACGCTGGCGACCCGGACCGCGAGGGCCAGCTGTTGGTGCAGGAAGTGATCGAGTACATGAAATATCGCGGCCCGGTGCAGCGGCTGCTGATTAGCGATCTTAACAAGCCCGCCGTCAGCCGAGCGCTTGCCAAGCTACGCTCCAACGTTGAGTACCAGCCGCTCTTTCTAGCAGCCCAGGCGCGTTCCCGTGCCGACTGGCTGTATGGCATCAATCTAACCCGTGCCTGGACACTCACCGGCCGCCAAGCGGGGCACGACGGCGTGCTTTCCGTAGGCCGTGTGCAAACCCCGGTGCTGGGGCTGATCGTGCGCCGCGACAACGCCATCCGCGACTTTGTACCCCACCCGTTCTATCCACTATGGGTGGATCTCAACGTCGCCCAGGGTCAACTGCGCGCCTGGTGGGCCCCCAAAGAGCATGAGCCTCTCGATGATCAAGGGCGCTTGGTTGATCGCACGCCCGCGGATGCCCTAGCAGCACAGTTACCCGGCGCATCAGGGCAACTGACCAAACTCGACCAGCAGGAGAAACGCCAGGCACCGCCGCTGCCCTATTCACTCTCTGCCCTTCAGGTAGACGCCGCCCGCCGCCATGGACTTTCCGCGCAGATGGTGTTGGATATTTGTCAGCGACTTTATGAGCGCCATAAACTGATTACCTACCCCCGCTCCGATTGCCGCTACCTGCCGGAAGAGCATCTTCAGCTTGCCCAACGCAGCCTGACCAGCGCCTGCCAAAACGATCAAGCACTACAGCAGTGGCTTAATGGGGCGGACTTCACATTGCGCTCCAAAGCGTGGAACGATAAGCAGGTGGGCGCGCACCATGCGATCGCACCCACCGGCAAACCGGCAGATTTCAGTCAGCTTTCCGACACCGAAGGCCATGTGTATCGACTCATAGTGCGCAACGTGATGGCACAGTTCTATCGCCCGCTGCGCACTTTTGAAGTCAAAGCGGAGTTTACGCTACTGAATGAAGCCTTCCGTGCCCGCGGGCAAAGTATTCTCGACCCCGGCTGGAAGCCGCTCTTCACCACCCGCGATGAAACCCCACCGCTGCCCCCGCTCACCCAAGGAGAGTCATGCCAGGCACTTGGCGCAGGCGTTGAAGAGAAAGAGACTCGCCCGCCGGAACCGTTCACCGATGCCAGCCTGATCAAGGCGATGATGAACATTGGTCGTTACGTGGATGATCCGGACGTACGCCGCACCCTCCGCGACACCGACGGCCTGGGTACAGAAGCCACCCGGGCGGGCATTATCGAAACCCTGGTACAGCGCGGCTACTTAGTTCGCCAGCAAAAAGCCCTGCGCGCCACCAAGCTTGGCACTGCCTTGATCACCGCCCTGCCTAGCGCTGTCAGCACGCCCGAACGAACCGCCCTTTGGGAACAGCGCCTACGGGCGATTTCCGAACAACAAGACGACCCTGGCGCGTTTCAGCAAGCGCTGCTGGATGATCTACGCGGCCTGCTCACCCACAGCGACGCGGCCAAGTTAAGGCAGAGCCTGCAGACCGCCCAGGGGGAAACCAGCACGCCAGCGAAGCGCACGGGTAAGACAAGCAAGCGTTATACCAAAAAGAGAAGTACCGTCAGTAGAAAGAAAACGAGTTAACAACATTGGGTGAAATGATCCGCTGTTCAATCGTTATGCACTCGATAGGCAGAAAGGTGGTCCGGATAGATAACCCACTCAAGATAACGGTATAAACTGGATTCAAATATAAGTTTACTGTTTTGATTTAACTCCCGGTACCGCCATCACCCACTCCCGGATAGCCAGAAGGGTCGGATCGTTGCGGCGGCTTTCTGGGTAGACCAGGAAAAAGGCGCGGTCATTTAGTTCGGGGCCAAAGGGTTGCACCAGACGGCCTTCGGCCAGCTCATCCTCAATCAGTTGTCGGCTCATCAGCATCACCCCCTGACCACCAACAGCCGCCGAGATAGCGTGGCTTTCATCAGAAAAAGCCAATCCTGCGTCGATACTCAATCCCGGTATCTGCGCTACTTTTTGATAGCCAACCCAATCCATTGGCGAAATCAATATGCCCTGAGGACGAAAGTGAATCAGCGGATACTTCGTGAAATCGCCTGCAACGTGCTTCACAAGTTGCGGGCTGCAGGTTGGAATCAACGTGGTATCAAACAGTTTTTCAGCCACTAACCCAGGCCAGCGTCCATCGCCATGGCGAATGGCGAGATCGGCAGTAACGCCATCCAGCGCAACAGGCTCATGGGAGGCATGAATGCGCAGGTCAATGCCGGGATGGGCGTCACGCAGCAGGCAAACCCAAGGCAGTAGCCAGCGCACTGCCACGACTGGGGTGGTCGTGAGGGTAATTCCACGGCGTTCCGGTATGGCGCTCAGACGCTCAATGGTGTGACTAATATTGTCGAACGAAGCTTCCAACACCTGCTGCAGCTCCCGCCCGCGCGGAGTAAGTTCAAGTTGCCTGGGCTTGCGAATAAACAGCGCAATGCCCAGCGCCTCCTCAAGCCCACGAATTTGATGGCTAATGGCAGTAGGTGTCACCGAGAGCTCTAGCGCCGCCTGCTTGGCACTTTGATGGCGGGCAGCCGCTTCAAAGGCGCGAAGTGCTGACAGTGAGGGTAATCGTCGAGTGCTCATGAATGAGTTTTGCTCATCTATTACAGCAAGAAAAGATCGTTTGTTTGGGCCACTGATCAAGGCCTACGCTAAGTCTGTCGTTAATCATAGATGAGTTTAGCTCATAACTGGAGTTTCCCCATGTCTCATATCCTGCACATAGACGCTAGCGCACGCCCCGGAATTGCGGGAAAAGATGAGCACGGCTCCCACAGCCGCCACCTGTCTCAGCGATTCATAAACCACTGGCAATCCAGTCGTCCGAAAGACACCGTCACCTACCGGGATATCGGCCAACACCCACCCTCTTTTATCAACCATGACTGGATTGCGTCTGCGTTTACGCCTGAGGAACATCTAGAGCCTTGGATGAAAAATGCGCTGGCAGAAAGCGATCAGTTGGTAGATGAACTGATTGCCTCAGATATTCTCGTTATCGGTACCCCACTCTACAACTTCGGCATGCCTGCCGCCCTTAAGGCGTGGATCGATCTAGTAGTGCGCGCTGGCCGAACAGTGGATATTGACGAGAGCAACCCGACCGACCCTTACATTCCAAAACTGGATGACCGCCCAAGGCAAGCGATTGTTCTTACGGCTAGAGGTGGCGTCAATATGGCTCCCGGTGAAGAAATGGCCCATATGAACCATCTTGAACCACACTTGGCCACCGCGCTGGCGTTTATCGGTATCACTCGCGTTCACTACATCGCGATCGAAGGTCAGGAAGCGGGTGGGGAGGTGTTGGATAAATCGATTGCTGAGGCTCTGCGCGATGTTGAAACTCTGGTTGCTGACTTACAGAAGGAAATGGTGGCTAATGCAATAGCCGAATCAGCCTAGTAATTGAATTCAACAGCCTCTTGTTTGGTGCGGAGATCGCTAGCCTAGGATATCCGCACCTACTCTCAAGAGTGCGCCAGTCTTTCCCCTATCACCACCTAAGGTTGCGACTAATCTCCTCTTTTTGGCAGCTCCACTTCTATGTTGAAAGGTGAATAAGCTTACCAAGTCTCATCCGCCCCCGGCGGCCCCACATCAATCTGCATATCGGGCGCAATATCCACCACGCCCTGTATATGCTTCAGCCGTTCCGCCGTGACATCGTCTGCGGAGCCGGTTATACAGCCGATCTCTTCGAGGATATCCTTGATGGTCAGTCCTTCCTCGCTGAGACGCGTGGCCATTTCATTTATCGGTTGATCGCTGGAAATAGTGATCACCCATAGCGCTACCGTTGGCATCTGGCATTATCTCCGAAGTGAGTGCGCTGGACAGCCTGAAAGAAGTGGCTGCCCAGCGCGTCGCCCCTGTTAGGGCGCCTGCACCAAACCTTCTCCCACGCTGGATTCCGGCAATGGCAGCTCTTGTGCTGAAGCCATCAATTGCTGCCACAGCTTCCTGCCCCGCAATGAGTCATCAGACTGTGCCCAAAGGGCTGCGCAGCCTGCCACGTGTGGTGCCGCCATGCTGGTGCCACTGATCGACTTATGCCGAGTAGGCCGTGGCCATGAGGAGAAGATATCGCGCCCAGGCGCAGCAATCTCAATCTTGCCATGATTAGAAAAGCTTGAGGGCTTTAGGTTCGGATCGAGAGACGCGACTGACATCACGGTAGGCGAGTTGGCAGGTGCGCCGGTATTGGTCGCAGAATTCCCCGCCGCGGCAATAATGAGGCACCCATTACGCAGCGCCGCTTCACCCGCATGGGTGTAGGCGGCCTGCACCGGGCTCTGGCTGCCAAGCGACATCGAGATCACCTCACACCGGTTGGCGATGGCCCAGTTCAAGCCAGCGAGCACGCCCGCCCCGGTACTGCTGCCCGAGTTGGTCAGCACCTTCCCGACGAAGACCTCCGCTTCATATGCGATACCGTAACGCTGCGTGCTTTCACTTGGCGCCTCGGGTCCACAGGCCGTGCCGATACAGTGCGTACCGTGCCCATTCATATCTTGCACCGGCTCCCCAACGAACGAGCGGGTAACGAATTCCCGTCCAGCGAAATCCGGGTGGCCAAGATCCATTCCGGTATCCAGCACGGCCACCTTAATACCTGCACCACTCCAACTACTTTGCGTCACCCTGCACCGGGTTAACCCCCATGTCGACTGCTGAGCGTCAGACTCCGCCCCCTCATCGGTGTCCTCCCTATCAAGGTCGACACCCAAGTCGCGCGCGATGGTACTCGCTGCCCGCAAGAAGCCGCGGAGGTACTCTGAGTTTTTAGAACCAGAGTTTTTAGAACCAGAGTTTTTAGAATCAGCATTTTTAAAATCAGAGCTTTTAAAACCAGAGCTCTCGGAAAACGCAAAGTACTCCGGCTCAATGATTTCGATAGGACTATCCGCTGACACCTTATCCAACACACTCATGCCATGTTGCTCCAAGGCATCACCACCCACCAGTGCCACGCCTAGCTCGGGAAACACCATCGCTTCGGCATCCCCAGCGTCTTCCAGGCTGACGGCCTGATCGGTAAAGTCACGGGCATCGGCCACCCGAAAGTTCTGGGCTTTTAACGACTTGATACCCTCTTCCATCCATCCGTCACGAAAGCTGATAAGAAAGCGCCCTGTTTCCAGACAGCTGCCTCCCCGCTCCAGGGCCGCCAACAGAAGTTTTTCGGTGCTACACGATACGGTGGCAAGCGCCCCGTTTTCTCCAGTGGGTGTGTTACCGTTTCCGCGGCCTGTCGGTTTTTTAGCCATCGCTGACCTCCATTTCGTCTGGCTTTCAAACGTTACTGCTCAAGTGCTTACCCATAGAAAGCAAAGTCTCTCCATGCAGAAAGTCGTGCTTTCAGCTTAACGCACCTAATGATCTTCGCCAGATTGATTGAGTTCATCGGGAAGACGCTCTTCAGCCCGAAGGGTGAGCACTTCAAAACCGGAAGCAGTGACGGCAATCGTGTGCTCCCACTGGGCTGACAATGTCTTGTCACTGGTCACCACCGTCCAACCATCCCGCTTGGTTTTTATCTTGGCCCTGCCCTGATTAATCATGGGCTCGATGGTAAACACCATGCCCTCTTTTAACGCCAAGCCTCTGCCTTTCTTTCCGTAATGCAGCACCTCCGGCTCTTCATGCATTTCCCGGCCAATGCCGTGGCCGCAATACTCACGAACCACAGAGTAGCCATGCTGTTCGGCATGTTGCTGAATCGCATAACCCACATCGCCCAAGGTGGCACCGGGCTTGACCGCTTGAATCCCTTGCCACATGGCTTCATAGGTTTTATCGACCAGTCGCTTGGCATAGGGAGTGACATCGCCAATCAGGTACATCTTGCTGGAGTCAGCAATAAAGCCGTCTTTCTCCAGGGTAATGTCGACATTGACGATATCGCCTGATTTGAGCGTTTGCTTGTCGGATGGAATGCCATGGCACACTACGTGGTTCACTGAGGCATTCAATACGTATTGGTAATCGTATTGCCCCTTACTGGCCGGGCGAGCCTTCAGGTAATCGACGATATAACGCTCGGCCCAATCGTTAATCGCCATGGTGGATACGCCGGGCGCTATCCGTTGGTCGAGATGACTGAACACCAATCCGAGTAGCCGACCGGCTTCCCGCATTAAGCGCAACTCCTCCTCGTTTTTCAGCGCTACCTCACTCACCGGCTACTTTCCTTACTTCAACGTCGGCTTGTTTCATTTGCTCACGCATAATCTCAGAGAAAGTCATGCTCGGATTGGCCTCAGCGAGCATACCTACTTTTATCCAGTACTCCGCCTGGGCATTGATAGAACGCACCATCACCGAGCTCGCTTTGCGAATATCTTCGTGCAGCTGATCATTGATTTTTACGATACCCATCACACCATCCAGTATATGAAACGAATATAAATCATATACGGATCATATATCGCGTAACGACTGGCGGCAAGGCTACCTTGTTACGTTAAGCTGTAACGTTTGAGAAAGGTTTCAACGCCAATACTTTCTTGCGCAGCGCCAGCTTCGGCTTCTCTAACGAAGCGCGCCACTGGGTACACTCCTGCTGTTGTTGCGGGTCGTTATCGGGACTTGCGCTAAACGCATCCAGCCAAGCCTGACGGGTACACAGGTCTTGATAGTCGCCGAGCAGGCCCTGGCGGTGCTTTAATTCAGTCAGGAACGGCTCAGGAGTCTCTGGGTTTAAATCAGCCAGGTAACGAATCCGCTTCACGCCCTTGCGCAGTTCATGGAACTCGGCGTCGTGAGCGTCCAATGAGAGTGCCGCCAGATCCTCATCGTGGCGTGTGATGCGCTCATCCAGTACTGCCTTGATGCGTTTTAGCGTGAGTTTTGACAGCGCCTTTCCAACATCATCGGAAGCGATAAAACTCTGCCAGCCCTCAAGCTCTTCAGCGTACGCCGGTGCATTTAACTGCTGGCACAGCGTCTGGTGCCGTTCCCGCTGGTTAGCCTGCAGCCACTGCGTCAATCCCTGGCGAGCAACCGCAGAGAGCGGCGAGGGCGTCTTGACCATATCCTCCAGAAACACATCAATATCACGCAGGTCACTGGTGGCCTGGGCACGATGCTTGAGCCGCTTAAGCATCTTCTTCAGGCCAGGCACCTTGGTAATGGAGCGCACGGACTCACCAACTGCTCGGCTACGGCGCAGGTTGACCCGATACTGGTGCAGAAATTCAGGATCAACACCTGCGATGACGCCAGGTTCCAAGGCCCGGATCATTTGATACTGATGCGCCAGCATGTCACGCATACGGCTGGCGGTGTCGCTTTTGTGTTTAGGTGGTTGAGGGGCAAGGCGCTTGAAAAGTGGGTAACTGGCCACTTCTGGAGTGAGGCAGCCCACCAGCTTGGCATCGCCCTGCCCTAAACTTTTCCAGGCAGTGCCAGACAGCGTGAAATGCAGCACGCTACCGGTGGGCAGCGAATCCGGCACCGTCTTATCGAGCCAACGTGCCAGATCGTACAGCGCCGGGTTATGTCCAATCACCAGTACCCTTTCGGCTTTATTCGGTAACGCTTTGAGCCATGTCTGCAGCCCGCCACCATCGAAAGTGTATAGGTCTTCATTGAAGTGAGCTTGTTTGGTCAGGGTGCTTTCAGGCAGTTGCGCTGCTATTTCGGCGAAAGTTTCTCGCGTGCGAGCCGCTGTACTGACGTAAATCTCCCCTTCGAACGCTTGCCAGCGCTGCAGCACAGGCGCCATCGCCGCTGCCTGACGCTTACCCCGCTTTCGCAACGGCCGTTGGTGGTCGGTCATATCGCCACTGGGCTGTTTGGCCTTGGCGTGCCGCATTAGGTATAAGTGCCGCATGAGCTGCTCCCAGGTGTGATACGCAAAGTTTAGTACACGCCCATCTTCTATGGAGAGTGCTGACGAGGCTTCACCACAAACCAACTCGCCAACACCAAGCTGCCGAATAGCGAATAAACCACCACAAACACCCACGCCGGTAACGTGAAATAGAGCAGGCTATGCAGCCAGTGCTGAATAAATGACCCCGAATAGGTGCCAGCCCCCACCTCTGCTCTAAGCGCCATTTCCCAGGTGGTTAACGGGCAAACAACACCTAACCAGGCTTGAACGACCACATAGCCAATCGCGCACAAATGCACGATGCGGAAAATGCGATTGCGCACCCACTGCCAGTTCAGAAAATAGCCCGCGTATACTGCGAATAAGCCGAGTACCACGAAGGTCACAAACAACACATGAAGTATGAGGATGGCGTCGGCTAGCAAAAGTAGCAGGGACGGTGGCATAGGGAATGGGCTATCTGTCACAAAACACCTCAACCTCTAACTGAAACATTTGTTTACATGATTACCAGCGTATGTTAATAAAAACCCGCTTTTATAATACTTATTTCTAATTGCACACTAAGCTTACTCCTGTATAACAGCGCAATATTTTTTGGTCACTGCCGACTAAATGACCGCCTGTAAGGCCTCCCCTGTTTCTCCTTCCCATCGGGGCAATGCTTGAACCGCACACCATAGCCGAAGGACAACAACAGATGGCTCAGTCTAACCGTCGTCTCGCCATGCAGGCTTGGCTTTTGATTCTGCTCACTAGCTGCTTGCTGATTGGTGTCAGCAGCCTGTTGCTAGACCGCGTTGCTCACCTCCCGCTACCGCCACAGTGGCGTTTGAGCCCTGACGGCACCCTTGCCGTGCTGATGGTTAGCGTCGGCCTACTAGCCCTGCTGAGCCACCAGCCACGCTGGCGACGTTTAGCTGGCGGCTTGATGATCGCATTGGGTGGTTATAGCCTTGGTCATGATCTTCTCGCACCAGGAACGGACGACGGGCTTTCATGGCTCACCGGGCAGCCACGCCTGGGCACGGTACCTGCGTTGCTGGTAGTGATCATGGGAACGAGTTGTTTCTTTTCTCCAACATCAGGGGACACCCGGCGCGGTTATCGTTTGATCGGCTGGGCATCGATCATAATCGGCGTTACTACGTTGGCTTACCCACTGATCACCCAGACGCCGCCCGACTCGGTGGCAGGCCTCACTTCCATGGGTAGCTTATTCTGCCTCCTGCTGGGCGCAGCTCTACTGATTATTGCCCATCAGCACACCTATCCGACGCTGCCCCTTCCCCGCTCTGCCATTATCGTCGGTGTGGTAGGCGTCACGGTCAGCATTATGATCTGGCTGGCCAGCAGCTGGGTACAGTACAACGCCCGCCTCACCGCTGCCGATACGCTAGTGAACAATGTCGCCGATGGCATGGAGCAGCGAATTGAGTCAAGAGTAAAACAGATTGAGCGCCTAACAGAGCGCTGGATGGCGCTAAGAGACGAGGGTCGCCGTGTCGTTCGCGAGCTCCAAGAGGTAGAGATGCGAACCTACATGCGTGACGAGCCAAGCTTGCTGGCCATCGTTCACTTAGCCGATGACGCCCAAGTACGATGGCAAGTGGGTCGCGAACCGGCGAACCTACTATGGATGATGGATCAACTGACCAGCCCAGCAACACTGGGCTGGCTACGTCAGCAAAATGAACTTCATCAGCGTGTCAGTTGGCATTTTCCTGATCCCGAACGCAGCAGCTACGGCTTACTAGCGGTGACGTTCGATCGGGGGCAGACTACCATGCTGGCTGCCATCGACTTAGCTGAGATCATCCAGTTGCAGCGTCACCTGGATACGAGTGGCTTCACCATCACTTATACCTCAAACGACCAAATGTGGGGCACTCTGACGGCCAAAGATGGGCACGAAGCCCAGATCCAGAGGACGTTTGATTCACGCAAGGTGACGTTGCCCGGCGGGCCGACCTTCACGATTACAGCACTGGATGGGCCGCTGTCGTTGAACAGCCTGCCCGGCGCTCTGCCGGTGATCTTTGGTCTGCTGGGTTTAGTGTTTTCTTATCAGTTGATCATCAGCCGTGCCCTCATCGCCTTCCGTGAACAACAAGCCGCTGCTTTGCAGCTCAATGAGCAGCGCTTCCGATCTCTGTTCACCCAGAATCCAGATGCGGTATTTGCCCATCATCGTGACGGCACCTACGAAAGCCTCAATCCGGTGACGGAAGCCATCGTGGGGCTCTCGGAAAGCGACTTATTGGGAAAACACTTCCGCTCAGTCGTCTGTGAACCAGCGTGTTCCAAGCAGGATGTAGAGCGTACGGAGACCGCTTTCAATCGCGCCGTCAACGGTCTCCCAAGCAGCTATACCATGCGCTTCGTGCGCGTGGGGGGTTATCAAGACCTGGAAGTGACAATGGTGCCCATTGTGGTCGATGGTGAGGTCAACGGAGTCTTCGGTATTGCCAAGGACATTACCGATCGCGTTGCCGCTGAGGAGAGGCTGCACATCCTGGAGCGTAGCCTTGCAGCGAGCGGCAACGGTGCCATGATCATTGACGTTCGTACGGATGAACAACAGGTGGTGTATGTGAACCCCGCGTTCACGCGTATCACCGGTTATCTAGAGCAAGAAGTCATCGGCCACGCGCCGCTACTTCTCAGCAGCGCTGAAACGGATACTGCGGACACTGAGCAGATCCAAGCAGCGTTCCAGCACGGCACTAGCCTTTCTACCACCGTGCGCACTTATCGTCGCGATGGCTCCCCTTTTTGGAACCAACTGTTCCTGTCGCCGGTGAAGGATGCCAACCAGCGGGTTAGCCACTTCATCTGCATCATCAACGATAGCTCCGAGCGTAAAGAGCAGGAGGGCCAGCTGGCTTACCAGGCGACCCACGACGTTTTGACCGGCCTTGGTAATCGAGCGCTATTCAGTGATCATTTGGCCCATGACGTCGAATTGGCGGCTCGCAATGGCCAAACGTTGGCCGTGCTGTTCGTGGATCTGGATGAGTTCAAACCTATCAACGATACGCTTGGTCACAATGTTGGTGATCAGCTCTTGATCAGCGTAGCAGAGAAGCTGCAGCAGGGGTTGCGGGCCAGTGATACCCTCGCCCGTTTGGGTGGCGATGAGTTCGTGCTGCTGCTGCCCGACTTGAGTCACCCCGATGAAGCCGAAGAAGTGGCTGGCCGGCTGTTGGATGCACTCAATAAACCCCACCGGGTCAGCGGCCACGAGCTCCACGTATCGGCCAGCATTGGTATCGCCATCAATCGCGGCGGGATTGATGAACCCGAGCGGCTGCTTCAGCACGCGGACATGGCCATGTACAAAGCCAAGCAGCAAGGCCGTAATACCTACGAGGTGTATACGGACGATCTCGACAGAAAGCTCAGTCAGCGCGTTACCCTGCGCAGCGAGCTACAGGAAGCCATCGAGCACGGCCATCTCAATCTGCATTACCAGCCCCTGATTAACCGAGAAGGCGATGTCGACGGACTGGAAGCGTTGGTTCGCTGGTACCACCCGACCAAAGGCTTTATCTCGCCAGCGACGTTTATTCCCATTGCGGAGGAGACCGGTCAGATCATTCCGCTAAGCCGCTGGGTGATGCGGCAGGCCTGTAAAGACGCCCAACAGCTGGTGGCACAAGGCCTGTTAACAGGACGCATGGCAGTCAACCTCTCGCCCCTTCAGTTTCACCGCCCCAACTTCCTCAGCACGTTGCGCAATGTACTGAACGAGACGCACCTTGCACCTGAGCATTTGGAACTAGAACTGACTGAAGGCATCCTGATGCGTGATGCCGACGGCGCCATCGATATCCTCCACGCCCTGAGTAGCATGGGTGTTAGTACTGCCATTGACGACTTCGGCACCGGTTTTTCCAGCCTGAGTTACCTGCGCGACCTGCCCATCGACAAGATCAAGATCGACCGTAGCTTCGTGCAGGATGCTGCCAAGAGCGACAAGAACGCCGCTATCTGCCAGGGCGTTATTACCTTGGCGCTGGAGCTTGACCTTAGGGTGGTTGCCGAAGGTATCGAAACGGTAGAACAACACGACTATTTGATGTCGCTAGGCTGCGAGGTTTTCCAAGGCTACCTGTTTGCCAAACCGATGCCGCTGGACAGCCTTATCACCTGGCTCACTCAAAAAGCCCAAATGACATCTAACGTATGACGGCAACATTGAGGTGACTCTCCTGTGGGGTCACCCTGATGTTGAGCCTTCAATGGTTTTCTTTATATGAGCCTACTGGCCAGCTTTAGATTATCGTTAGTTTGCCGCAGTGGATACCTCAGATCTCAGTGGCTTTTGAGGCAGCGACGGAGCCGACGATGCAACGCCTTCTCTGAGCTGGAAGGTGCTGACAAGATCTGCCAGGCGGACAGACTCGTCTTCCAGTGATGCCAAACCGATGAACAGCGCCGGATACTGCTAGAAATGGCTGTATCCAACAGCTGGGGCAGGGTGTCTGGTTTATTAGCCGCGCCATTTCCGCTCAGGCGCTCGAAGCGCGGTTGAGGGAACAAAGACAGTGTGATGGATGCAAAGAAAGCGGGCGCAATCAGCCCCTTAGCCTAAGTAGTGTCGCCACCAAGCTGATCAAAATGGATAGTACGCTATATCGGCTAGAGCACCAGCTTCCGGAATAAGCCTTCATCCAATAGAACCGTGGCGCTTTGCGTACCGGGTCTAATGATACCCCCCTATCACTTCCCCCTTATTTTGCTGGTGCCCAAAAGCTGAATTCGACCCAGTGGCGCGTGTGAATGACAAGTGCCCATGTACACCTGTACCAAGGTTACGGCTGGAAGAGTACATTTCTCTCATGGTTAATTTTTACTTTCAGCAGTGCGCACTAACCAATATTGTGCAGGAAATCCCTCTTTTTCTTCTCTTAATGCCTGCCATACTGCCTTGAGCTATATATAAGAGATAACTGTAAGTACACTCACTAGATAGAGGAGAGAGACATTGATTACTTCATTGGTTAACAAATTAAGCTACTACATGACTCTCTCCAAAGAGGAAATACAGGTAATGGAAACGGCGGGCACCCGAAGCATCGCTGTGCAGAAAGGAGACGTTATCATTAAGGAAGGCGAGCGGCCTGAAAACGTCTATCTCATAGAAAAGGGGTGGGCATGTCGCTACAAGCTTTTGGAAAATGGCGATAATCACATTATGGCCTTCCTGATTCCGGGCGATCTATGTGATGTGCATATCACCATTCTCGAAGAAATGGATCACTCAATACGCGCGCTTACCCCAGTGACAATGCACAAATTTCCAGCGGTTGAGATACGTAATATAATGGAAAACCACCACCGACTGGCGCGAGCGCTTTTCTGGTCAACGCTTGTGGATGAAGCCGTTTTACGTGTATGGCTGGTTAATATGGGAACTCGGCCGGCCGAGGCGCGCTTGGCACATATTTTTTGTGAGATGCTGATACGCACTAGGATGGCTGGAAGTGCTGAAGATGATGGTATTGAATTTCCACTGACCCAGGCGGAACTGAGTGAGTCGATGGGGCTAACGCAGGTACATATCAATCGCGTTCTTCAAAAGCTACGCCACGAAGGCTTGGTGAAACTAGAGAAGAAACGCTTGACGATCCTAGACTGGGATCGGTTAAAGCAATTTTCGCAATTTGACCCGACTTACCTGCATTGCCAGAACGTACCTGAATAGGCCTCACGGAAGAAGCCTTAACGTTACTCTAGACATTAAGTTGGAAGAAGATTGTAAATTCGGCCAACAGTAATCTTTTAGCACTTGTGCTTACACACCTAAACCCATCTAGCATCCCTTATTAAATAACTGTGTCCAGATAAGCAGCAAAAGCCTGATTAAGAACCGCCTAATAAAGGCACCCTCTTACACTGTTCGGCAAGAACGACACATGCAATCGAATACACCTGAATCTCTCTCCTTGTGCCTATACTGAATGCAACCTCTTATCACTCTGCTTGCAGCGAGAACCCACCCACATGAGCCAGCGAATTCTGATCCTGCAGGGCCACCCCGATGCCAGCAAGGCGCACCTTTGCCATTCTCTTGCAGATCACTACTGCAAAGGTGCCCAGGCTAACGGCCATGAGATACGCCTGACCGACCTCGCCTCCCTGGAATTCCCGCTGCTACGCAGCCAGCAGGAGTGGCAAACGACCCCTCTGCCCGCTTCACTGACGGCGGCGCAGAAATCCATCGACTGGTGCCAGCACCTAGTACTGATCTTTCCACTGTGGCTTGGCGACATGCCGGCTCTGGTCAAAGCGTTCTTGGAACAAGTGCTGCGCCCAGGCTTCGCCTTCGAGTACGTGGAAGGCAACCCGCTGGGAAAAAAGGGACTGACCGGACGCTCGGCACGGCTAGTGGTGACCATGGGCATGCCAGCAGTGATCTATCGTCATCTCTACCGGGCTCACAGCGTCAAATCGCTGGAGCGCAATATCCTCGGCTTTGTCGGCTTCTCGCCGGTACGTGAGACACTGATCGGTAGCGTGGAGACAATGAACGAGCAGAAACGCAATGAGTGGTTCTTCAAGTTGCATGAGCTCGGGGCAAAAGCCAAATGAGACCGGCAGTGAAGATGTCAGTTCCGAAGCCAGGATATCTTCTGATCCAGCTCATGGGGTAAATTCTGCACCTGACGATCTCGTAACCATTAATGGCCCTAATGTAAAAAGCTTAAAAAAGTGTATTTTATCAAACAATGACATTCACATTTGATTAGTATAATCATTACTCAAGGATCAATATTCTCCACAGGGTAGTGCAACGCATAATGAATACCCAAGAACAGGATCGTTTGTTCGCACTCCGACAGTTAAATCTGCTGGATACCTCTCCCAGTGAAAGCTTTGACCGGATCACAAGGATGGCCAGTCAGCTTTTCGGTTTGCCAATCGCAGCCGTGTCGCTTACAGATGCAAACCGTCAGTGGTTTAAGTCTAGGGTAGGCGTTGATCATTGGGAGATACCCCGTGAAACAGCGCCCTGCGCAGATGTCTGTAACTCCTCTAAAATCCTTATCATCCCGGATCTTCTCGCCTCGGACTGCTACCGGAATAGCTATTTAGCAAACTCAGGCATTCGTTTCTACGCGGGTGCACCGCTAGTGACGCGAGAGGGCCATACCTTGGGCGCGATGTGCGTTCTGGGCACTCAACCACGTGAGGTGTCTGAGCAAGAGCAAGCGACGCTCTACGATCTGGCTGCCATGGTAATGGCACAGATTGAATTGCAGCATGCTTTCGGCCGAATCGACCCGATGACGGGCCTTTCCAACCGTCATCAGTTTGCCGAAGACCTGCAAGACATGGAGCGAGATGCACCGAACGGACGAAGGGTTGCGTTATTTACCGAGGTGGTCGATGCCAATGAATTAAGTACGCTTCACCGTAACATGGGCCCCGCTTTTCTTGATGAGCTGGCACGGATTGCCGCTCGTTGCCTTCAACAGACCATCGGTTCAGCATCAACGCTCTATTACCTGGGCGGATGTCAATTCGTGCATCTGGTGAACCAAGCGAGTGATGCTGATCTGCTGGAAGAGGCTATTCGTTTACGCCAAGCGCTGCTCGCACTCGAATCCACCCGCGACGTTCCAGTATTGATACACCCCATCACGGGCATCGCTCCCTTTTGTCTGGGCGAAGTTAAAGCCGCGGATGTCTTGCGAACCGCTCATGCCGCTTGCCTGGATGCTCGCCAGGCTGGAGAAGTTGCCGGGCTCTTTTCATTGGCCTTGGATGCCCATTATCAACGGCGCTTTACCCTGCTGGGCGACATCGGCCGGGCACTAGAAAGTGAGGATGAGCTTTACCTGGTTTTCCAACCACGCGTCTCCCTTGGCAGCGGCGAGTGTTTAGGAGCGGAAGCCCTGTTGCGGTGGCATCACCCAACCTTGGGAGAGGTATCGCCTGGCGAGTTTATTCCACTGATCGAAAATACCCCCATGGCAAAACCATTAACGCAGTGGGTGTTGCGTCACGCCATTCGTCAGGCGAAGGCTTGGCATCAACAAGGAGAAACACTCCAGATTTCGATCAATGTATCAGCGACCAACCTTGAGGAGGAGGATTTTGCCGTTCGGCTTTTGGATGAAATGGCGCGCATGTCACTTCCGAGTACCGCTATAGAAGTAGAACTTACCGAAAGCGCTCTGATTGGACAGGGACAGATAGCGGCCAACCAGCTTAAGGCGTTAATAGCGGCAGGATTGCGAATCGCTATTGACGATTTTGGTACCGGCTATAGCAGTCTCTCCTATCTGCATGAGATTCCTGCCCACACCGTAAAAATAGACCGCCGCTTTATCACCGAGCTTGGTCAGGACGCGCGCACCGAGACGCTGGTTAATTCCATGATTTCAATGGCCCATGACCTAGGCTACCGAGTGGTAGCCGAAGGAATAGAAAACGATATCTCCTACCGCCGCCTCATGGAACTAGGCTGCGACGAAGCCCAGGGATATTTTATCGCTAAACCACTATTGCCTTTGGTATTCGAAAAGTGGCTACATAACAGAACAGTTCATTGACATCCTCTCCTCCCTCAACTTGCGCTGCCGCCTTGCGGCGGAAAGGAAGGGGATTCCCTGGTTGTCACCTCCCAGGTTCCTGCTTCGTTGTTCGCCGCCTTCAATGCCTTGGCATTGCCGGTCTGACACAAACTCCACAGGCGTAGATTCCCGAATGCCCTTCGGTATTGACTTTAACTCTCGGCACCGGCTAATAGCGCGGTGCCTGCTTGTAGGATGTTGCGGGCGGCATTGAGGTCACGATCAATGCCTTGGGTGTCGCAGCCCGGGCAATCCCAGGTACGGACATTCAGTGGTAGTGATGCCATCACAAAGCCACAGCCATGACAGCGTTTGCTGCTGGGGTACCAGCGGTCAATTTGGACGAACTGCCGTCCCGCCCAAGCCGATTTGTACTCAAGCTGGCGCACCAGCTCACCCCAGCTGACATCGCTAATGGCTTTGGATAGAGGCCGATTTTTGACCATATTCTTAACCTGCAAACTCTCCGCCGCGATCACTTGGTTCTCGTTGACGATCTGGCGGGTGAGTTTATGGAGATGGTCAAGCCGACTATCGGCAATTTTAGCGTGGCATTTAGCAACCTTTAGCCGCGCCTTGGCACGGTTATTCGAGCCTTTTTGCTTTCGGCTCAATTGCCGCTGCGCCCGCGCCAGCTTGCGGGCATAGCGCGCCGTATGGCGCGGATTATTAACTCGCTTTCCGTCACTGGTGACGAACAAATCTTTCAGCCCAAGATCAATGCCCACCATCTTCGGGACTATATCAAACGCTTCCGTCTCCACTGTGCACAGACAGCTGATGAAATATCGCCCGGCTGCATCTTTGGAGACGGTGACACTGCTCGGATGGGTGGGCAAGTCGCGGCTCCAGCGAATATTAAGCGGTTCGCTGCACTTGGCTAGCGTGATCAGGCCGGCACGGTATGAAAACGCCGAACTGGCAAAGGTGGCCGACTGGCGATGCTTTTTGAATTTAAAGCTGGGATAGCGTGCCCGCTTGGCAAAGAAATGCTTAAACGCCATTTGCTGATGTCGCAGACATTGTTGCAACGGCACCGAACTGACTTCGGCCAGGAACGCGGTGTCAGGCTGCTTTTTCAACTGCGTTAAAAACGCGCTTGCGTCGTTGTAACCGATCTTTTCCTGACGCTGATAGAACGCATCGGTGCGATAGCGAAGCACCGCGTTCCAGACAAACCGCACGCACCCAAACGTCCGTGCCAGCAAGGTTGCCTGCTCGGGCGTAGGGTAAAAGCGGTATCTGAAAGCGCGTTCGGTTTTCATAACTTACAATTTAAACGAAATATTGTAAGGCTGCAAGACACAAGGCGTCTTAGCGGATGCCGCACTATCAATCCTCGCACTAAAAGTACGAGGCTTTCCGCGCTGACTGATAATGCTAATTGCCTGAGTTTCTCCAGTTGATTTGGGCTCCCTCGGGTATCTTCGTTATTGCTGCGGTACCTTCTTCAAGTAGACGCTTTCAGGTGAAAGAGCCTGAAGTGGGCAAAGAATACGTGTGTGGGTTCGACTCCAATAGCTGGCTCCTGTTTAGCGAAGACCCGGCTGAGTATCGCCCTCTTCTATCTCTATCTTTTCCACTGGCGCTCGCTGGCAGACTAAGGCGGGTGCGCCTTTAAGATGTTGAATGAGTGCCTAATACTGAAACTTACCGTGCTCAAATTAACACATGGTCAGCTATCATAGGCGAGCATATACCTACACGCACCGCAGACATTCAGGCGCCAGTACACAGAACAAAACGATAATTGAGCTGAGCCCAGCTAACTACTTCGTCACCATCCATGCTAAGTGATAATTTACCAATGGTAGCATCCGGTCAAAGCGGCCTTTCAGGTAGTTCTGATGGGATACCTGGGCTCAGTCGCCACTTTAAAACCCATTCGACTGGAGTCGACGTTGCGTGTGAATTATCAAAGCAAAGTAGTTGCAAATGAAGCGCCATGAAAAAATTAGACAAGCTGGACACCATAGCTTCTCCTTGCTGGCTCGGCTCGGCCGCTACGAACTAGCGATGCTGCTATGCGTCGCGGTACTTTCCGGTGGGATCTGGGGGTTCGTCGCGCTGGCCGACGAAGTCACTGAGGGGGACACCCAGAGCGTCGATGAGAGTCTGCTGCTCGCCCTTCGCAATCCCGCCGACCTTAGCGATCCGATCGGGCCAGGCTGGGTCGAGGAAATGGGGCGGGATTTTGCCGCGCTTGGCGGTGTTGGCGTGCTGTTACTTATCACTCTGGGTGCCCTGGACTACCTGTTACTCGCTAGACGCTACCGCGCGGCCCTCTTTGCCTCGATCGCGGTGCCCGGCGGCCTACTACTCAGCACTGTGATGAAGATGGGTTTTGATCGCTCTCCCGGATCTCGTGCCTCATGAAGCCATGGTCTACACCGCGAGCTTTCCCAGCAGCCACTCAATGATGTCTGCCGTGACCTACCTTACCCTGGCCGCGCTACTCACCCGCGTGCAGCCCGCGCTGAGGCTGAAGGCATACCTTTTGATTCTGGCGATATTACTGACCCTGCTGGTAGGCATAAGCCGCGTCTATCTCGGAGTGCATTGACCGACCGATGTGCTTGCCGGCTGGACGGCTGGGGCAAGCTGGGCAGCGCTGTGCTGGATCGTGATGCGCTGGATGAAGCGACGTGGGCAGGTAGAGACAGAAGTTAGCGGGTTGGGCACTGAATAACGTGGTTCAAGCGGAGATGGGTAGCTTAATGGGTGTTGACCTGCCGTCTGGAAGCGATGAAAACTGATTCGCCATGACGGCGCATAAGTCCCTGAGCCTAGTGTGGTTCTTCCACTAAGTACAGGTAAAGAGAGTCGAACTCTCCCGCTTCCTTTAACTTTTCCCAATCAGGTACGGTTATCTGATTTTTATTACTGTGAATTAACCCATCTGCACGAAGCGCCTGGAGCACTCTATTCACATGGATAGGCGTCAGGCCTGTCGAATCCCCTAACTCCGCCTGGGTAACGGGCATAACGAACGTTGCCTCTTTAGCCAACCCTACCGCCTTAAGTCGTACCATCAGCTCGCAGAGAAGGTGGGCAATGCGACTGTACCCTTGGCGTTGCCCAGTGTTTAACAGCCACTCCCGTGTGATAGAGGCGCAAACCAAGGTCTCACGCCAGAAAGCGGCGTAAAGTCGTGGATTATGCTCACAGATGTTGTGCATATCATCGTGTTCAATAAAGCCAAGCAGGCAAGGAGTAATCGAGGCAATATTCATATCCAAATACGGCAAATGCAAGCTTTGCAAATCAGGGATATCGCCCGGTATAAAAAGCGACATTATTTGACGTTTTCCTTCAGCAGTCAGCTTATAAGAACACGTAAACCCCTCAATAATAAGGCAGCATTTAGTAGGCTGATCGCTTACTTTTGATATGTCTTGTCCTGAACGAAGGGCCATTGTTTTAATCGGTAAGTTACTTATTGCCTCTTTCTCCTTATCGGTGAGAAGAAAGATACTTTCTAACTTACGGGTCATAAGGAGGTTAGGCGTGAGGAGAATGGTTTTCATAGAGGGCTCCATAATTTGCAGCTATGAAGCCGAATGCAACATTTTGCCTGCGCGTCTTTCGACATTAAATATCAACAACAAGGATGGACTCCAGAGAGGAGAATAGATAGCGCTAATTTTAAATCGCTACTGGAAAGCGTTTTATGGAAAGTGCCCCACCCTTGACGCTTTAAGCTCCCTTCCATTTTAAAATACCAACCGCGGGTGTGGCGATTGTCATGCTAAATGGGCATTCCTGGCGTCACCTTGTGATCGTAATATCTACTATTGCCGGTATAGGCTGGGCATTGCCTTCTGTATGTGTAAGCGATCTCAAACACCAAAAATAAAAACGCCCCATCTAAGGGGCATATATTTATCTGACAGTGCTGGCTTGTGGCCGCCCATACTGAGCGAGTTAATGTTTTCGAGCAGATGTCTGCTGTCAAAGCACAAGATTGATACATATTAACTAAGTAAGCAATGCTTTTATTTAATAAAAAGGTATTAGTTTAATTAAAGTTAAAACCCAACACCAAAAATTACTTACGTGGTTTATGTCTTTAAACTTTACTGACCTAACAGAACATGATTGATGAAATATTCGCCTTCACAGTCTCATACCCACATTACCGATAGAACATTTCGTTCTCATTTGGTGGCCTAGTGGCAGCTGTTAACGGCTGATTACTCATTTCTGTACTGCATCTGTATTCGCTGCATTGCAGTGCAGGCAACAGAACACATAAGCGAGCGGTCGTCATTATGGACAAACGACGTCCTAGGCTGAGCCTTCGTTATCCGCCCAAAACGGACGTTCAGGCCATTCTGATATAACGTTCGCCATTACCGGCGCGCAAATGCGAAGTGCAGCTCAACGTTTACGTATTTAAGTGAGTGTAGTTGTAATGTGCGTGCTGCATCCTCGCCCTCTTGCAGCCTTTAATACCATGCCTTTAGCTCAGGGAAGTCCACATTGTTCGGCAGCGGATTATCTTCGAACCAGGCTCTATGAATGGATCCTAATAGGCCTCGACAGTTCTGCTCGATTGATTGGCAATCCATGAATCGTAAACGCTGGATTCGTCCCAATAGTGATGCATGTGAATGAAAGGAAACCATGTACACCTTGATCAAGGTTATGGTTGGAGGAGTACATTTTTCTCATGGCTAATTTTTACTTTCAGCAGTGCGACCTAACCAATATCTTGTAAGAAATTCCTTTTTCTCCCCCCTTCAGGCCTACATTTTGATTATGCAAGAGACTGCTTTCGGTTACCTCTAATTCTAAAAAGTGTGTTTCTAACCCAGTCTCGGCCAATACCTCGGCAATTCGAACGGGCAATGTATTATCTCGCAGTTCAATGGCGGAAATATTCACCGCGATAGGCACGATATTGACGCCTTCAGCTCGCCACGCCTGTAGACGATGGCAGACCTCACGCAGCCCCCGGTGACCAATGGGAACGATAAGTCCGCTAGTTTCCGCGACAGGTAGAAACGCCATGGGTGCCATATTGCCAACAGTTGAATTGCAGCAGCGCACCAGCGCTTCAGCACTAACCCTGTCACCGGTAGTTACATCTACCCTGGGTTGGAAATTTAGAAAGAGAGACTCTTCCTTCAAGGCCTGATGAAGTTGAGACTCAATATGGGTACGTTGGTCTCTCGTGTCATTCATGTCGGCCTTGAACAGTTGGTAGGTGTTACAACCGCTATTTTTCGCCTGATACATGGCCGTGTCAGCATTATTGAGCAACGTACGGTCATTGGTTCCGTGGTCGGGATAGAGGCTGATCCCGATACTGGCGGTAATACGCAACTCATGGTTACCGATTTGATGCGGCGCGGCTAACGCGCCAAGTATTTTCTCTGCAATTCTGACTGCATCCTGAGGCTTTTCAATTTCACTCAATAGCACCACGAACTCGTCGCCCCCCTGACGGCATATCGTGTCTGTGTCGCGGATACAGTCGCTGAGGCGAACAGCAACTGACTTTAAAAGACAATCGCCTACTGCATGGCAAAGTGAGTCGTTGATGGGCTTGAAGTCGTCAAGGTCTAGATATATCAGAGCGACCTGATGCTGATGCCGCTTCGCCAAACCGATGGCTCGGGAAAGTCTTTCTAAAAGCAGGATGCGATTGGGCAAGCCAGTGAGTGAATCATGCTGCGCCAGATAGGCAAGCTTTAGCGATTGGGTGGGCGAATGGCAGGCATCATGAAACACGATCACCGCCCCCTGAGATCGCCATTACGATCATGGATGGGCGCTGCTGAGTCCTCTATCTCTAACTGACTACCATCTTGGCGAATCAGAATGCAATCCATGGCGAGCCCGACAGCGCGGTTCTCTTCCATGGCTCGTTGGGCCGGGCTGCTAGCCGTCTTTAGTGTTTGCCCATCGACAATCTTGAAGACCTGAGCTAAAGGCTTGCTGAGCGCACCAATGATCGACCATAACTCATAAGACCCAATGAGACATATATGTGTCAGGTTCGAGAAAATTACCGTCGTTTACCAACATTAAGGGAGCCACATGCTTCAGCTCTGCGCGCTACCGTACGTATCGCATAATTTAAAATGCAACTATATAACACTCAGAAAAAACAAGAGGATTTAATAAGAGTAGCGGCGCGTTCCTTGCGAGGTCGAACTGGAAGATCTTACGTTAGCGGCGCCGCTTGCTCCTTGCAGCGCATAGTGCAACAACCTGTTGTATAGGCAAATCCATCGAAGCTCTAAGAATGAAACTAACGGGTAAATAACCACATAACCATGCGTTGGCGCACACAGCGTGAGAAATTCACCCAGCGTGAACGCTTTCCAGCGGTCACTGACGGCTCCTCTACCTGTCCGAAAACTTTATGTGCGTTAGCATACAGTCCTGTGCTCCCGATATTCTATACTTATCTACGTGTATGTGAATCGGCGTACATCACCGTATAAAAATACCTATAACACATGCTCCCCAGTGCTAGTTTAAACAAGACTGCATGACGCTTGAGATAATGAGAGAGGGGTATTCAATGCTTGAACCGCGTGATTTTCAACAAAACGCGTTGCTTAGCCGACTGCCGGAAGAAGAACTGAATCGCCTATTGCCTGATCTCGAAAAGGTGACGCTGACATTGGGCCAATCGCTGGGGGAGTCCGGAGAGCTGATGAGCCATGTCTACTTTCCGGTTGATTCCATTGTTTCATTGCTTTATGTAATGGAGAACGGTGCTTCAACAGAGATTGCCGTTGTAGGCCATGAAGGCATTGTAGGCGTGTCGCTCTTTATGGGCGGTGAGACTACACCCAACCGAGCGGTCGTACAGAGTGCCGGGCACGCTTATCGTCTTAAGGGTAACTTGCTCAAAAACGAATTCTACCGCGCTGGTCCGATGCAACGGTTGCTGCTGCGCTACACCCAAGCCTTGCTAACGCAGATGGCACAGACGGCGGTATGCAATCGTCATCACAGCCTCGATCAGCAGCTATGTCGCTGGCTGCTGCTCAGCATTGATCGGTTACCTGGCAAGACATTAAACATGACTCAGGAATTGATCTCCAATATGCTCGGTGTTCGTCGCGAAGGGGTGTCTGAGTCGGCGGGTAAACTTCAGAAATCCGGTTTGATCTCCTATAGTCGTGGATGTATCACTGTAATAGACCGGGCTGGGCTAGAAGAGCGTGTCTGTGAATGCTATGCGGTCGTCAAGGAAGAGTACGACCGCCTGCTGAGCCACGAGAACGTAACAACGTAATTTAAGCCCCTAAATCAAGGCAACAAGTCTAACCGCAAAAATGTATTAGCGCGTTGTGTACGCTAGCGAGCCGACGCGTGAAGTATCCAATGTTATTATGTAAAACTAACGTTAGAAGTTTTTCTAATGATGGTTTTGCAGCCGACATTGAAATGATTATTACCTTCATTGTGCCGATGCCAGGTTCTTATGACCGGAGAGGCGCATGTCTTATTTTTTGCACACTCCTAACACCAATCAGCTACTTGCGTCGCTACCAGACGTTGAGCGGTATGCCTTGATGGCTGACTGTGAAACCGTGGAACTTGCCTTTGGCAAAGTGTTATTCCAGCCCGGCGATACGATCACCCACGTTTACTTCCCCATCGATAGTTTTAATTCACTCACTGCAGTCATCAATGGTGGCATCCGGCTTGAAGTCGCGATGGCAGGCCGAGAAGGTATGCTGGGCACCTCGCTGGTGCTAGCTATCAATGAGGCGCCCCTCCTTGCATTGGTTCAGGGCTCGGGGACCGCCTTGCGTATCAGCGCTGCCCGCTTCCAGTGGCTACTTGAGAAGGGCCCTGTGCTGCATCAACGGTTAAATAAGTACCTCTATGTGGTGATGAATCAGCTAGCGAAATCAGTGGCCTGTAACCACTTTCATCAGATTGAAGCCCGGCTCGCCCGCTGGCTGCTGATGACGGAGGATCGCGCTAACTCTGCTCAATTGCAGCTGACCCATGAGTTTCTCGCCATGATGCTCGGTGTCCGGCGTGCCGGGATTACGCTGGCAGCGTCCGCCCTTCAGGCCCGTAGCTTAATTCGTTATCACCGTGGCGCAATCGTCGTGCTTGACCGACCGGGCCTGATTGAGACGGCCTGCGAGTGCTACACCGAAGATTGCGCACTATATGCCAGAGTAATGAAGTCATTGTAAAAGAAAAGAGAAGTAGCGCTCTGACCTCTCTCCCAAGCCCTTTTATCCAGCAACATGAACCGACTACATATTCGTTCAGACGGATGTCTCGGTTGGAAGAGAAAGGACGAATAGTTACGTGTGAGCAAAATGTAGACCTCACACTATAAGTGCTGACAAATGAAAAATGCTCAGATAATGCAGAGCAAGCGCCTTAGACGAAGCTTTACATTATCTGAGCCATTCGAGCAGAGCGTTGTACGTTGGCACTATCTTGAGTGTCTAAGCGATGGTGGAAAGAACCAACCGGCCACCGCTACCTTACGCAGTAAGATCCCAGAAATGCGCTATATGGCGGGTCGAAGAAATACCGACTTCCAGCATATACTTGCCTTCTTCCCCGAGGCCGTCTTCCCCCTCAGCCATGATCGGCGTACCGTGCCCCATCTTGCCGATGATGTATTCCTCGATCACCTCCCGCCTGTCCGCGTTGCACCAGACCTGTCGGGGAAAACCATCTACCTGCTCAACTCGGGTCGGTGGCCCTTCGACCTCGTGAATCTTCTGCCACTGTCGAACGATAGAATCAGCGTTGGCATTGTCTACAGTCGAATCGCTGCCACCATGCCAGACCGAAATTGTTGGCCAAGGGCCGTCAAATGTCGACGCTCCACGCACAAGCGAGTCGAGCTTGCTATCCGAAGGGCCGCCATATCCTTTCATGCGAACCATCGCTTGCATCAGAGTGTCCGCGCTGCGGTAGGGTAGTCCAGCGATGATCGCACCTCCCGCGAATACCTCTGGATAGGTCGCCAGCATCACAGATGCCATTGCCCCACCCGAGGACAACCCCGTGATGTACACACGTGTTGGGTCGATACAGTGATCCTCAACGACCTGATTGATCATATGACGAATAGAGAGTGGTTCGCCTCCGCCACGGCGGGTGTCGCCAGTCTTGAACCAATTGAAGCTGCTAAGAGCGTTATTGGTTTTCCTCTGCTCCGGATACAGAAGCGCTATCCCGCATTCATCGGCGAGAGTTGACCAGCCTGATCCGTGATTATAGCTCTCAGCCGACTGGGTGCTGCCGTGTAGAACGACGACGAGTGGCCCATTCTTCTGAAAATTCTTCGGGATATAGGTGTCTGCATGCAACGACCCAGGGTCAGTTCCGAATTTTTTTAACGCGGTCAGACGATTGTGGGTATCTGAAGATGTCGTCATAAAACCTCCTTTGCCAGTTTAGTTTGGCTCATAATGCTACCCGCAAAGAAAGACCGCTCTGGAAAGCCTTATTCTGGGTAGTTCTTTCTGAATTTTAAGCTGAACCCTTCTCTTCGATTGCAGCTGAACAACAATGTATAGGTATCTATGTGATTGCTAGGATGCCCTCCAAGGGCCCTGCCACTTCAGATCGATCGCTGAAATAGCGCACATTGATTAGCTTGGATTCAGGGTCTGGATGCCTTCTCTTCACCCTGAGCAGATCTCGGACTCAGCGCCACCGCGAATAACACAAGACCCACCGTAGCAAGGAAGATTCTCGCACTAAGCGAATCCTGGGCGGTGAAAGCCAAAAGCAAGGCTATCGTTCCAAGCGTTAGCATAAAAATGATTTTCATGACATTTTCCTTACCGCGGATCACTTTAATGCTAAGCCTTCATGCCATGGAGAAGGAGTTGCCCCCTCCCTCATCTCGGTGCTCTTACTCGAACCATTGCTCGTAAATGCCCATCGCAGCACTACAGATATGGTTACTCATCATTAGTAATGAAAGTTGATGGGCCATGCTGTTAGCATCTGCCGGGGCGAGAGTAGAGATTATTCGTCAAAAACAATGTCAGGTGACGATACCTAATGCCAAGGACAACAGCAGGACGAAGAATGGAATACTATTATTACTATGAGAAAGGGGCGCTGAATCCTTACAGCGCATAGCGCAACATCCTTGTTTAGGCATTTCCTTTGCCAAACTCTCTCTTAGGATGACGCCTACAGAAAGCACTCACCGTGCGCTTACGCACATAGCGGCAAAGAATTATCAAAAATCAAGGTCACTTAAATTAACTACTCTGAGAACTCACCCAATGAAAAGGAACTCTTCCATTACTGTGATTTTTTAGTGGTTAATTATTGCTACTAGCCAAAGGCCATTTTTTTAAATTTACAACATGACAAAGTAGCGTAATGTGCCCAATAAAGGGCGAGGCTGTGTGAAAACCCGAAAACTAGTTGGCGATTACAGAGCTCAGCCGTATTGGCACCATTTACGGCCAGCAAGGCAGATCAAAATATCCTCACTCATTATGCCAACACCTGGAATTAATCGGGTAACGCCTAAGATACACCTACTAAGGAGCCCTACCAGCTTTTACAAGCGCGGCAGAGCCATGATTAAGCCCTTAGCCTCCTAATCGACTTTGAGTTTAGTGAGCTTGTCCAGGCGTTTCTCGTTAGCGAGAAATGCGTCCTCAGCGACTGAAATCTCCTTTGTACCTTGGAATAAAGCAAATTGGTTGGGCAGAAGGCACCTCTGCGTCTTCGAGATATCTGGGCCATCCGTGTACAGCTACAACTTGCAAAAAAGACGAGAGACATTGCCCTCTTCAATTTAATCATCGATAGCAAATTAAGGGCTGCGACCTCGTCAATTGACAAGTACGGGATATAGCCCATGGTACGCGCATATCTCCACGAGCCATGGTGATGCAGCAAAAGACACACCGACCTGTCCCGTTCGAAATTACCGAGCAAACTCGCGTCGCTATCATCGACTGGATACCGCTTGCTCAGCTCCTGACCTTTCCCCCAAGCTTAACTGCCAGTACCCAACGTCTTGCCACTGATTGAACTTAAACCCAACATTTTCAAAATGTGCCACTTTCTTCATACCCATTTTTTCATGCAGTGCGACACTGGCTGGGTTGGGTAGCGTAATGCCGCCAATCACCGTATTAATCCCGCCTTCTTTGAGCTTAGAAAAGAGTGTTTCATACAACGATGCACCCAAGCCCCTACCCTGCACCTGGTTGGAAAGGTAGACACTGACCTCGGCTGAAAATCGATAGGCGCTCCTCTCTTTCCATTTAGTCGCGTAGGCATAGCCCACCACAGCATAATCTTCCACTGCCACCATCCAGGGTAAACCGGCCATTTGAACATTCTCGATTCTGCGCTCGATATCGGTACCCGATACTGGCGTTTCTTCAAATGAAATAGCGGTATTTTCAATGTAGTAATTATAAATGTGCGCTATGCCTTCCGAATCACCCTTTACGGCATCTCTGATCATGGTTTATTCCACTTATGTTTTGATGATTTACGTTCATTGATAAATAAAATACAGCCTCCTCTTTAATGACCAGCTAGAGTGCTTTTTAGCTATGATAAGAGTTGCCCGTTAACTACCACACCGCGTCGCCAGAAACTCACCATTACCAACGGGGACGGTGCATGTGGTGAAATTGGGATCTGCCGATACCTGCACCATGAAAGGAGCCATTTCATCTGTATGGGAGGTGGCGTTATCCACCACAAGAAGCCCACCTTTGCGTAAAACTCGCTGGATATTAGGCCACCATTGCACATAATCAGAGCGTTTTGAGTCTAAAAAGACCAGATCGAAACAGGCATCGTCTATGCTTTCAAGAAGACCACCCGCCTCCCCTCGATGCTGAGTGATGACCTTAGAGAGGCCTGAGCGCTCAAAATTCCTCGCGGCCATCGCAAGCTTGAATTCGGAAAGTTCAACGGTGGTGACGTGCCCTCCAATCATCTGTGCCGCCTGGGCCAGCCACAAGGTGGAGTACCCGTTGGAAGTGCCAATTTCCAACACTCGTTGCGCGTTGGTTGCTTGAACAAGTACCGATAGAAACTCCCCCGTATCACGGGTGATATTGAGCATTCGTCTTGGGCGTTCAGAAATGGCAGCATCGTTTTGTTGGCCAAATCGCTCAACTTCCATTAGCAATTCTTGAAGAGTTTCACTCACAGTTGCCTCCCGCTAGGCACAGCATTTTCATCATCAAATTTACCGCCCTTTGCTTACACAGGCCGCTTGGCAAGCAGCGCCCAGACACCCGCTGAAGAGAGTAACGTTCCGCCAACCAAGTTGAAGCGACGCTGGGCGCGACGCGATGCCAGCATCTTGCGCACCGACGTTGCGAATACGGCGTAGAGAGTGGCATTAAGCGTTGCCAACGCCACAAACGTGATCGCAAGTATCCACAGTTGTTGCCCAGCATTGGCGTTCGGGCTGACGAATTGCGGCAAAAAGGCGACGAAGAAGATAATGCCCTTCGGGTTAAGCGCAGTAACGAGATAGGTGTTAGTGAAGAGCTTCCAGCGCGAACCTGATACCGCCGGTGTTACCGACTGCACCGACGATATACCGGCACGCAACAGCTTTATGCCCATATAAAGCAGGTATAAACCGCCGATCCATTTAATCACGGTGAACCAAAAGGCCGAGGTGGCTAACACCGCTCCCAGGCCAAGCAGTGAAAAGAGCAGCGCCGTTGAGTCACCCAACGCCACTGCAACAACTAGGGGAATATTGGCGCGCCTGCCTTGGGCAATGGAGTAGCTGACCACGGTCAAAATCGTTGGCCCAGGGATGGCAAGCAACGCCACCGACGCAAGGGCAAAGGCGAACCAGATTTCAATAGACATGGAAAACTACCTCACAGGCTGTTAATGCTAAGTTAGCATAAGACCCATGTCGATAGGAGTGCCCTGTTCAAAGCTTAATAGCTCTATCTGTCATGCAGACTTTTAACCATTACCTTACGCTGCGGCTTGGCCAACGCCTTACCGAAACGTGGGTGGAATGGGTCGAGGAAGTGATGGAGGAAGAGCAATAGCTATAATAAAACCAGATCCTCATGGAAGCTGGGGGACTTTGGTGGGGGCTGTTATCAGCCAATAGAGGCAACCGGCGCTTTATAAGCTAGCTTTTAGAAGTTCATTAAATGAGGGAGGTAAGAGTTCATCGATATAGCTATCATTGAATTCGACTAACCGCGCCAGCGCTTCGGGGTCGGGTAACTTCACGTGCTGACGGTTTCGGATCACCAACCCCTCCTCACGCAGCATTGAGAAAGTCCGGCTCACGTGAACCGGGCTCATCCCCAGCGCGTCGCTAATCAGTTCCTGAGTGAGCGGCATGAAGAAGCTATTATCCTTGACGGCCTCGATCCGTTTGAGTCGCAGATAGATTTCGTAGAGAAAGTGTGCCAGCTGCTCGTGGGCTGAATACTTGCCGAGGTAAATCAGCCGCTCGGAGAGTTGCGCCTGCTGGCGTGTTGCTGTGGCCACGATGCCGGCGGCTAGGTTCGAACGCCCAAAAAGTTCAAAAAGCTGCTGATATGAGAACGGACAGATCACACCTTTATTAATCATTGCCGCACTTGCCAGTCGGCGAGTGAAACCAAAATCGCGAATACCGATGATATCGCCAGGGAGATAGAACTTGAGGACCTGCTTTGAACCATTTTTTAAGTTGCGATAGGAGTATGCCCAGCCCTCCTTGACCACGCAGAACAGATCAGCATCCTCGCTTTCCTGCCAGAGCACCTCGTTAGCCGACATGTACCTAGGGCTGAGCTCAAGGCCCAGCAATAGCGCTTTGTCTTCTGGAGACAGCGCGCCTTGAGTACTAAGGCCCCGCATCACTTCTGTATCGATGAGAGACACTCTGTTACCCCTCAGGCAAATGGTTTATTAGCGTTATTCTAAAACATTTGCCTACTTTACCAACCTAACGTAGGTTATGAATTATACATATTATCAAATGGTTGCATGAATACTACAGGGATGATCCGGCTCCAGAATGCCACACGTCAACGTCGTTTCGACAATATTTCAGGCAGCGTCATCAGGTCAGCCCCCGCATTGTCGCAAGACCTTCGGCGTCAATGTCTGACTATCTTGCTAAACGGCCCCCTGGTAAAACGTCATCCTGCTTTAGAAGTAAGTGGTTTTCTGCGCTATTGATAACACTGACACCATAAGAGCGTCAGAATAGACGTTGCGAATCACTTATCAAAGCAAAGGAGTTGCAAATGAAGCGCCATGAAAAAATTAGACAAGCTGGACACCATAGCTTCTCCTTGCTGGCTCGGCTCGGCCGCTACGAACTAGCGATGCTGCTATGCGTCGCGGTACTTTCCGGCGGGGTTTGGGGGTTCGTCGCGCTGGCCGACGAAGTCACTGAGGGGGACACCCAGAGCGTCGATGAGAGCCTGCTACTCGCCCTTCGCAACCCCGCCGATCTTAGCGACCCAATCGGGCCAGGCTGGGTCGAGGAAATGGGGCGGGACTTTACCGCGCTTGGCGGTGTTGGCGTACTGGTACTTATCACTCTGGGCGCCCTGGGCTACCTGTTACTCGCCAGACGCTATCGCGCGGCCCTCTTTGCCTCGATCGCAGTGCCGGGCGGCATACTCCTTAGCACCGTGATGAAGATGGGGTTTGATCGCCCTCGTCCGGATCTCGTGCCTCATGAAGCCATGGTCTACACCGCAAGCTTTCCCAGCGGCCACTCAATGATGTCTGCCGTGACCTACCTCACCCTGGCCGCGCTACTCACCCGCGTGCAGCCCGCGCTGAGGCTGAAGGCATACCTTTTGATTCTGGCAATATTACTGACCCTGCTGGTAGGCATAAGCCGCGTCTATCTCGGAGTGCATTGGCCGACTGATGTGCTTGCCGGCTGGACGGCTGGGGCGAGCTGGGCAGCGCTGTGCTGGATCGTGATGCGCTGGATGCAGCGACGCGGCCAAGTAGAGACAGAAGTTAGCAGCTCGGACACTGAATAACGTGGCTAAAGTAGCGCTGGGCAACACCAATGAGTATTGTCCAGTGGCGTGGGGAAAACGATAGTCGCCATACAGCCGACTAAGAACAGGAGACTGAGTGGAGAGGAAAGTAACCGCCCAGCCACGCTCTGTTAACCTAGCTCTGTTAACCTAAGGGGCTCGACCTCAAGCGAACAAACAGGCATGGTGAGTATGATTATTCACCATCAGCGAACCAACAGGAGGTTACGCCAATGCCGCACAATCTGACTCAAAACCTGACTCAAAACTTATGCAAGATAGGGCTATTATCGCTCTTAGCGTTGTCTCCCAACGCCTTCAGCCAACAACAGCCGGGAGCGGCTGCCGGTAATGATGTCACCACCGAATCGTTCCAGGATTGGGAAGTCCGCTGCCAGCGTAATGCCGAGGGCCCGACTCCGTGTGCGATGGCGCAATTGGTTACGCAACCTGACAGCGACCAGCCCTTGATGCAGGTAATTCTCGACTACCCGCCTCAGATCGATGACCCGGTGATGAGCTTCTTCGTGCCGCTGGGGGTACGTCTGGCAGCAGGCTTGCAATTGAGTGTGGATAACGGTGAGCCAATCCAGTTCCCCTATCAGGTCTGCCAAGAGCAAGGCTGCCGTGCTGACGTCCCCATTGAACCAGCGATGTTGCAGCAACTCCGCAGTGGCAGCACAGCAACCCTCAGCATGATTGATCCACGCGGTGAACGCCTGGATCTGGATATTTCGCTGACCGGCTTTACCGACGCCAGTACCCGCATCGCTCGTTGATCTTAGGGCCTTCCCCGACAAAGCCGGCCGACAAGGGCCGGCAATTCTACCCCGCCGATGTCATCCTAGGCAGATATGTGGTCCTTGATGCAGATGGTAAACCCGAGCTGATCGAAGAAAGCCGTCCGCTAGATCTCCCCTTGTATCGCTTCCCTGTTTTCGGCCTACTCGGATTGGTATTGGTGCCGACGCGCTCGGCGTGCCCGACATGCAATGGGCACACAGGGTGAAGGCAACGATGACAGAAACCATTAATGACCCACGCATACCCGACCCAGTTCGCTGCACGTTGATCAAGGTACTCGCTGATCAAGCAGGATTGACCGACCCGATTCTCGGCCTATAGTTTTTAAGGGCTGAACGAAAGGAAACGCAGGAGCCAAACTCACTGGTGTAAACGTGCCGATGCGCAACGTCAACGCTATAAGTTAGTAGCATTAGTAAACCGATTCACGAATTCAGGTAAAACTGATCTTACCCAGCAAGAGTGGACACTGGTTTAAGCGAAACTGCTTACCACGCTAATCGGTCGCACTGCGC
The DNA here is from genome assembly GCF_030544485.1 of Halomonas sp. HAL1. Taxonomy (NCBI): domain Bacteria; kingdom Pseudomonadati; phylum Pseudomonadota; class Gammaproteobacteria; order Oceanospirillales; family Halomonadaceae; genus Halomonas; species Halomonas sp. HAL1. The sequence continues at coordinate 1,713,004 of NZ_CP130610.1, read as the reverse complement.
ATGCCCATGCTCATGTAAAAGCTCTGAGACTCATGCGCTATTTTTTTTGAGAGCCAACAGCGTTTGGCTGTTAAAAAACGTGATTATTAATAAAATCAACAACCTACTTATCAATGGAAGCATTTTATCTCCAAGCTTTTTATGCGCAGAATAGGATTTTAGAGATCAGCATTACTGATGTAGCTAGGCACCTGTCAGGTTCAACAATTTCTTTCATTTATTTTTATTAGGGTCATCATTATATAACAATGCGCAGTGACGATTTGTGCGCTAATATCTATTCTCAAAAGCTGGCTTTATGCAGCTTAATTTTGGTCAAACTGTGGATTAATAAAGGTAAATATTATGAGCAAAGGACAAGACAGTAAAAAAAATACCAAGAAGAAACCACTTTTAACTGCAAAAGAAAAGAAAGCTGCAAAATCATCAAAGAAAAGCGAGACCAATGTGCTAGGGAATTAATCAATGCCTAGCTAATCAAGGACTACGGTGCCCTGCCAAGCCTAATATCGAAAATGCAATGTTGTCTAGGCACCGATGTTAATAAACCAATAACTTCATCATCTATAGCAATTTTAAACTGCCACTTTCCGCTTTAGCCTTTCATTTTTAATGCAGGCACGCTTTTAGAAAAGAATACCTCACAGCACCAGACATTCACGTTTACCTATATAGGTGAAAACCATAGACGGTCTCTGTCCGATTGTCTGAAATTACATAAATATTATAATTTCACGGTGTTTACTAGAGAGCTCAAGTTGCCAACGCCTTGTAATACTTCAAACATTTAGCTTGAGTAATACGCCTCCCTTTTTGCGAGACCACAGTATAGTAAAGGGCTCTACTGGCCTTTGTCATCTTACCCAGCATTAGTGAACACGGTATGCTGGGTGACAACACCACTGCGGAGTAGCGTACTCAATGATGGCTTCCCACTGGATACTCGGCCCTGGTGCCATTGGCCGCCTATTGGCCCATTCTCTTTCACCTCTTGTGACCACCAAGCTAATCGGTCGCAGAACGCTGCCTGAACAGCAAACGCTTACCACGCCTGAAGGCGAGCAGCGTGTACAACGTCTAAATGTGCTCACTGTTGCCCCATTGGCTTCTGAAGCAAATGAACCGCCTGCCTTTGTGCATATCACCACCAAAGCCATGGCTGCTGAGGCGGCGCTTGAAAGCCTTGCCAGCATTGTCCACCCTTCCACGCCGCTCGTGCTGTGGCAAAACGGTTTTTTGGCGCAGCCGCGCATTACCCAAGCTTGGCCGGGGCCAGTGCTTTGCGCGACAACCACCGAAGGCGCTTATTTAACGGGTGATGATGGCGTTGTGCATGCAGGACGCGGGCATACCTTTGTTGGCGATTTGAATAATCAACACGGTGAGTTGGCAGAAACACTAGCGCAGACACTGACCCAGGCGGGTCTCGCCGCGACTAAGGTGGAAGATATTCGTCAGCGGTTATGGCAGAAGCTGGCCGTGAATGCAGCGATTAATCCGTTGGTGGCGTTAAATAATGTGCATAACGGTGAATTACGCGGTGAAGCGTATGCGGACCGTGTTGTGGCAGTGGTGAAAGAAGTTGCGGCGATTATGTTAACTGAGGACATTCAGCCGCCAAATAACCGCCAGGGTGAGGATGGTTGGCTGGCATTGGTTTGGCAAGTCATTGAGAACACCGCGAACAATAAAGCATCCATGCTGCAGGATGTGGAGGCTAAACGCCCCACCGAACGTGGGGCTATTTTGGGGCCGTTGATTGAGAGCGCCCAGCGCCATAGGTTGGCGTGTAAGGAGTTGCAGGCGCTCGATAATAAGATAGCAGCGTTAGAAGCGAGCTTTAACCGTTAAGTCACAGGGATCATCACAACCTTCTGGAAGCTGGGCAGCTCAGTAAGCTGTTGGTACCACCGCTCTAGGTTGGGGTGGGTTTGCCAGGTTAGGCCGCTGTTGAGCATGTTGTAAATGAAGGGCGCAATGGAGATATCGCCCAGGCCAAAAGCGTCGCCGGAAAACCAGGTCTGGTTTGCCAGCGCGTTATCCATTATTGCAAATAGCGCTTCGCACTCCTTCACCGCTGCTTCGATGGCGGCATTATCGCGTTTTTCGGGCGGTGTTCTGACAAAGCCCATCAGTATCTTGCGATGGGCAGGGGTTAGTGTGCTGTTGGCCCACTCCATCCATTTTTCCATCTGTGCGCGCTTGGCGGGGACTTCAATCCATAGCTTGTTCTGGCCATATTGCGCGGCAAGGTAGCGAATAATGGCGTTAGATTCCCAGAGAACGCTATTGGTGGCGTCGTCTTTGAGTAGTGGCACTAAACCTGTGGGGTTCATGGCTAGGTACTCTGGTGTGTTGTTTACCCCGTGCTGAAGACCGGCTTGGATTTGCTCGAAAGGCAGTTCCAGCTCTTCCATTACCCACAGCACTTTTTTGACGTTGGTGGAGTTATTGCGACCCCAAAGCGTAATCATGGCAATCCTTTTTGTTTGAGCAGAGTGAGGAGGCTGAGTTTGCCTCGCGCGGGGTTGGGTGGCAAGTTGGAGCGGGCTTGGAGGCGATGCAGGGGGGGCGGCTTTGCCGCCCTCTCGCGGGTGCCTCGTTACTCGCTGCGTTCACTACTCGTTACCACGCGCTAGAGCCCCCTCACTCCTCTCGCCTCTCGTTTTACGCTTTATCCTGATAAAATTGCATCAGGCTTGAGAAGTCGAGTTTGCCGTTGCCCTTGGCTTTATGAAGGGTAAACAGCGAGCGGGCGGCGGAGCCCATGGGCACCGCAGAGGCGCTTTGCTGGCTGACATCCATGGCCAGGCCCAGATCCTTGATCATCAGGTCTACCTGGAAGCCGCCTTGGTAGTTTTTCGAAGCGGGTGCATTTTCCATGACGCCTGGGTAGGGGTTATACACATTCAACGCCCAGTTGCCACCAGAACTCTGCTTCATGATTTCCGAAAGCACCGCGGGATCCAGACCGTTTTTGACGCCCATGTTGATCGCTTCACAGGTGCCCGCCATCAGGATGGATAGCAGCATGTTGTTGCAGACTTTGGCCACCTGCCCCGCACCATGGTCACCGGCGTGGAAGATGTTTTTGCCCATCACGTCCAGCACCAATTTGGCCTGTTCGAACTGAGCATCCGAGCCGCCGACGATAAAGGTCAGCGTGCCCGCTTGGGCTCCGCCTACCCCACCGGAAACCGGCGCATCCACAAAGCCAATGCCCAGCTTCTCGCCTTCGGCGGCTACGCTGCGGGCGGTATCGGCATCAATCGTGGAGCAGTCGATCACCAGCGCGCTCTGCTTGATCACTTCGAACAGCGGGGTATCGCCCTCAACATAGAGTCCGCGCACATGCTTGCCTGCAGGCAGCATTGAGATGACAAAATCCGCGCCAGTGGCAGCTTCCTGGGCCGAAAAAGCGACTTCACAGCCGTTGGATTTGGCTGTTTCTAGTGCGTCTTCTGAAAGGTCAAAAGCGCGAACGTTAAAACCCGCTTTCGATAGGTTGGCGGCCATCGGGCCACCCATATTGCCTAAACCAATAAACGCGACGGTAGTCATGAGTGTTGTCCTTATTATTCGTTTATGAGGATTTGATCTTGGTCTGCGATTTAGCCTAAATCGGCAAGTGGATTCTTATCCCACGGCGACGCTAACAGCTCATCGATAAAGCTCTGTTCGACCGAGGCCACATCGGGGTAAGTCCATGCCGGTTGGCCATCTTTATCGACCAGTAGGGCGCGCACGCCCTCGGGGAACTCGCGGTGGCGGCAGCACTGAACGGAAAGCGCCATCTCGGATTGGAACACTTCCGCCAGCGACATATGTTTGGCGCGCGTTAGCTGCTCATCGATCAATTTCACCGAGACTGAGCTGCCGTGAGCCAGCGTTTTCTGGGCTTTGCTAAACCATTTATTGTCACTTTGCACCGCTGCAATGGCCGCGACGCTTTGCTCTACGCTGTCGTGGTCCATCAACTCACGAATCAGCGGAGAGTGTTGATATACGGGTGCTTCCAGCTCAGCAAACACGGGCTGCGATGTTTGCTCAAGCTCTCGCATAATGCGGTTAACCACGCCGTTGGCATCGGTGTTGGCGCCTTTGCCCCAACGCGCATCGATCAACTGCTGAAACAAGGCATCACGGTGGTGGCTGGCAATACAGCGGTCGGCCAGACCAAGGTGTACCGCATCCGGCGCGCTAATTTGGCAGCCGGTCATGGCTAAAAAGCGCCCGGTTCCGTTAGGCAGGCGATTCAAGAACCAACTGGCGCCCACATCCGGATAGAGTCCAATAGTGACTTCCGGCATGGCCAGCCGCGATGTTTCGGTCACTACCCGGTGACTGCTGGCACTTAGTAGCCCCATGCCGCCGCCCATGACAATGCCATTGCCCCAGCAGATCACCGGCTTGGGATAGGTGTGGAGTAGGAAATCGAGCCGATACTCGGTTTCAAAAAAGCGCTCGGGGAAGCTGGGATCCCCATCCCCAGTAATCGTTTTATACAGATTGACGACATCACCACCGGCGCAAAAGGCTTTTTCGCCTGCGCTATCCAGCAAAATTGCCACCACTCGCTCGTCGGTAGCCCAGTCGCGAAGGCGCGGCAACATCGCTTCGCACATCTCAAGCGTTAAGGCATTGAGCGAACGCTCAGCGTTGAGCTTGATCTCGGCGATGATGTGCCCGTCTTGGGTGGGGTGTTCGGTAAACAGTACGCTGCTCATGGGCATTCCTTATCCTTTTACAGCTCGGTGGCACCGTCCGCCAATACCCGGCGGGAGATGATCAATCGCATGATTTCGTTGGTGCCTTCAAGAATCCGGTGTACCCGAGTATCGCGCACGTAACGCTCCATGGGGTACTCCTTGATATAGCCGTTGCCGCCGTAGAGCTGAAGCGCTTCGTCACACACCTTGAAGCCCACATCGGTGGCAAAGCGCTTGGCCATGGCACAATAAGTGGTGGCGTCAGCATGGCCTGCGTCTAGTTTGGTGGCAGCCATACGCACCAGCTGCCGCGCGGCGACCAGCTCAGTGACCATATCGGCTAAGCGAAACTGCAGCGCCTGAAACTCGGCTAAGCGCTTGCCGAACTGCTTACGCTCCAGCATATACTCACGGGCTTTGTTAATCGCCTGCTGAGCGGTGCCGATCGAGCAAGTAGCAATGTTGATCCGGCCACCATCCAGGCCTTTCATGGCAATTTTGAAGCCGTCGCCTTCGTTACCGAGCAAATGATTGGCGGGCACCCGCACATCTTCAAAAGTGATCATGCGGGTGGGCTGGCTGTTCCAGCCCATTTTCTCTTCTTTGCGCCCGTAGCTGATGCCGTCGCTCTTGGCATCGACCGCAAACGCGGAAACGCCTTTGGCACCTTCGCCGCCAGTGCGCGCCATCACGACTAGAAAATCAGTACTGCCCGCACCGGAAATAAACATTTTGCTGCCGTTCAGCACGTAGTGATCGCCATCGCGCTTGGCGGTGGTCTTCAGCGAAGCGGCGTCGGAACCTGAGTTAGGCTCGGTTAAGCAGTAGGAGCCAAGCAGCTCGCCCGAGGCCAGCCTTGCGCCCCACTGCTCAACTACATCCGGCGTGCCGAAATCCGCTAACATCCAGGTCACCATGTTATGGATAGTGAGATAGGCGGTAGTCGAGGTGCAGCCCATGGAGAGCTGCTCGAAAATAATGCTGGCGTCTAACCGGGAAAGCCCCAGCCCGCCTACGCTTTCTGGGGCATATAACGAGCAGAAGCCCAGCTCGCCGGCTTTGCGAATCACATCAACTGGAAAGAACGAGGTTTGATCCCACTCAGCCGCATGGGGCTCTAGCTCGTTTTGGGCAAACGCCCGTGCCATATCGGCAAAGGCGACCTGATCTTCGTTGAGTTCAAAATTCATGGCGTATCTCCGCGAATGCGCGTGCGCACTGCTGTTGTCGTTATAATTGACGTTAACGTTAACTTATCCATTTACCCGTCCACAAGCAACCTGCCAGCGCTTGCGACCTTAGGTGTAGGCGCTCAATCTTTGCGTTGAAAAACGAATAGAAAAAAGGGCGCCAACCGGCGCCCAATAGGAAGTACTTATAAGTACGGGACAGAGAGAGTGCTATGGATAGCAAAGGTGTTACTTAAAGTTTTTGCGGTACATCTTGTCCAGTTCACCAATGATCCCGCTGCGGAAGCTGAGAACACAGATCACAAAGATTATGCCCAAAATCACGCTCACCCAGTTGCCCAGCGGCGACTGCGCTAAAATATGCTGAAGACTGACCACAATTCCCGCGCCCATCAAGGGACCAAGCAAGGTGCCTACACCGCCCAGCAGCGTCATTAGAATCACTTCACCGGACATGTGCCAGTGCGCATCGGTCAGCGAAGCCAACTGGAAGACCACGGTTTTGGTTGAACCGGCCAGCCCTGCTAAACCGGCAGAGATAACGAACGCCACCAGTTTGTAGGCATCGGTGTTGTAGCCCAGCGATACCGCGCGAGGCTCGTTTTCACGAATCGCTTTCAGCACTTGGCCAAACGGCGAGTGCACCGTGCGCTGAATAAGCGCGAAGCCAAAGATAAAGATTGCGAATACGAAGTAGTACATTGCTAGATTGCTGCTCAGGCTGATAAACCCAAACAGTTCGCCGCGGGGAACGCCGTGCAAGCCATCCTCACCGCCGGTAAACGGCGCCTGCACAAACATGAAGTAGACCAGTTGGGCGATCGCCAACGTCACCATGGCAAAATAGATACCCTGTCGACGAATGGAGAGCACTCCAAACACCACCCCCAGCAGCGTTGCCAGCACTGTACCAGCGATAATGCCCAATTCAGGCGTTAACCCTGGGTAGCTCGCCAACAGGTAACCCGTTACGTAGCCACCGGTAGCCAGGAAAGCCGCATGGCCGAAGGACAACAGCCCAGCATAACCAAGCAGCAGGTTAAAGGCGCAGGCGAACAGTGCAAAACAGAGCACTTTCATCAAGAACACGGGGTAGGCCAAAAATGGCGCCACCAGCCCCACTACGATTAGCGCCAGATAGAACATATTGCGGCGAAACTTGGCCCGCTTCTGGCGTTCCAGCACTGCAGACGGGGCCGCTATTGATTGAGATTCTGCCATGTCTATGCCTCCTTACCGAACAGCCCAACGGGGCGCAACATGAGCACGAGGATCATGACGAGGAAGATCACCGTATTGGAGGCCTCCGGGTAGTACACCTTGGTCAGGCCTTCGATGATGCCCATGGCGAGACCGGTAATAATGGCGCCTAAAATCGAGCCCATGCCGCCGATTACCACCACCGCGAACACGACGATGAGGAGGCTGGAGCCCATGGTAGGTGATACCGGATAGAGCGGTGCAGCCAAAACCCCAGCGAATGCGGCCAAGCCCACCCCAAACCCGTAAGTAAGGGTGATCAGCAGCGGAACATTGACGCCAAAGGCCTGCATCAATTGCGAGTTTTCAGTACCCGCACGCAGGTAAGCCCCTAACCGCGTACGCTCGATCATAAACCAGGTAAACAGACACATTGCCAGCGCAGCGACCAGCACCCAGGCACGATAGGTGGGAAGGAACATAAAACCGAGATTCAAACCACCCTGCAAAATCTCAGGCGTTGCGTAGCGCGCGCCGGAAACGCCGAAGAAGTTGACCAGCGTGCCTTCAAAAATCAGCGCTAACCCAAACGTCAGCAGTAGCCCATAGAGGTGGTCTATATGGGCAATTCTGCGGAGTAAAAAGCGCTCTAGCAGCACACCAAAGGCGCCGACGACTAAAGGCACCAACAGTAGCGCCAGCCAGTAATTAATGCCTAGATAACGAAAGCCCAACAGCGCGGCGAAAGCCCCCAGCATATATTGTGCCCCGTGGGCGAAGTTGACGATCTTCAACAGGCCGAAGATGACCGCCAGGCCCAGGCTAAGCAGTGCGTAAAAGGCCCCATTCACAAGGCCCAGCGTGAGCTGCCCCATGAAGACGGCCAATGGCACGCCGAATATCATCGTCATAACGCGACTCTCCTCGCCATCAAACAGTTGGCGGCAACTTGCCGCCAACCGGTACTAAACGTCACTTGCGATTACTAGCGAGTCCGAAAATCAGTTCTGCACCAGCTTGCACTGGCTTTCAGACAGCGGGCGGTAGGCTTCTTCGGCGGGAATGGTGCTGAGGATTTCGTAAAGATCCCACTCACCGGTGGATTCTTCTGGCGTTTTCACCTGGGCAAGGTACATGTCATGCACCATGCGGCCATCTTCACGAATGCGGCCATTGCGGGCAAAGAAATCGTTAATGGGCTCTTCCGCCATTTTAGCGCGGATGGTTTCAGGATCATCAGTGCCAGCGGCTTCCACGGCTTTCAGGTAGTGCATGGTGCTGGAGTAGATACCGGCTTGGACCATGGTGGGCATGCGGCCGACTTCATCGAAGTAACGCTGCGCCCATTCACGGGACTGCTCATCCATGTCCCAGTACCAGCCGGTAGTGAGTAGCAGGTTCTGAGTGGCATCCAGGCCCAGTGCGTGAACATCATTCAGGAAGATCAACAAACCTGCCAGTTGCTGACCGGATTGAGTCAAACCAAACTGGCTGGCTGTGGTGATCGCGTTGACGGTGTCCGCACCGGCGTTGGCCAGACCAATGATCTTGGCGCCGGAGCCCTGAGCCTGAAGAATGTAAGAGGAGAAGTCATTCGTGGGGAACGGGTGGCGTACGCCGCCTACGATTTCACCGCCACTCTCTTCCACCACTTTGGTTACGTCGGCTTCAAGCGCATGGCCGAAGGCGTAGTCGGCGGTCAGCATAAACCAGCTGTCGCCGCCCTGCTCAACGACCGCTTTGGCGGTACCGTTAGCGAGTGGATAAGTGTCGTACACCCAGTGAATATGGTTTGGGGTGCAGTGTTCGTTGGTAATGCTTGATGCCGCAGAGCCGGAAACGATCCCCAGACCATTGTTCTCTTCCAGCACTTTGGTGACCGCAATCGAGACCGAGGAGGCGACCAGGCCGCCCACCATATCGACGTTATCCTGATCGATCCAGCCGCGCACAGTATTGGCACCTACGTCGGCGCTGTTACGGTCATCCGCACTGGAAATCACGATTGGGGCACCATTGACGCTGCCACCAAAATCGGCCACCGCCATCTCCATCGCGGTCAGGCCGCCTGGGCCTGCCAAGTCGCGATAGGTGCCGGACATATCCGCCAGGTAGCCAATACGTACTTCACCGTCGCTCATATCAGCCTGAGCGGTAGACACAGCAAGGCTTGAAGCTGCTGCAACGGCGATGCTGGCAGCCAGCGTTTTTTTCAAAAAGGTCATATTCGTCTCCTGGCCCGGAGGCCTTTGTTGTTTTGTAATTGTTGACTCGCGGTCGAGTAGTCGTTGGGCTGTCGTGATAGTGCGTACCGCAAGCTGCTGATTGATATTATTTTTTGTGAGCGCGAAACTGTTGGCGTAAAGAGCATTTAAGGGTCTGTAAACGGTGCGTTATACCCCCAGCATTGAGTTGAGATGTTCACGACGCGATGGCAACTGTGCAGCGGTGATTTCTTCAATAATCTGACCGTGATCCATCACGAAGTGGCGATCCGCCAGTGGGGCCGCAAAGCGGAAATTTTGCTCCACCAGCACAATCGTCATGCCGCGCTCCTTGAGCTTCACCAGCACCTCCGCCAGCTTCTGCACGATCACGGGCGCGAGCCCTTCGGTTATTTCATCCAACAGCAACATGCGCGCCCCGGTACGCAGAATGCGCGCCATGGCTAACATCTGCTGCTCGCCACCGGAAAGCCGTGTGCCCTGACTTCTGCGCCGCTCATAAAGGTTGGGGAACATGGCGTAGATTTCATCGAGACTCATGCCGCCCGAGCGCACCGTTGGCGGCAACAAGAGATTTTCATGCACATCTAAACTGGCAAAAATGCCGCGCTCTTCTGGGCAGTAGCCAACCCCTAGCCGCGGAATATGGTGCGGCTTCATGTGCAGCGTTTCATTACCGTTAATCACGATTGAGCCGGTACGCCGCCCCACCATGTTCATGATCGATTTCAGCGTGGTGCTACGCCCCGCGCCGTTGCGGCCCAGCAGCGTTACCAGCTCGCCGCGCTTCACATCAAAATTGACCCCGTGCAGAATATGCGACTCGCCATAAAAGGCGTGTAGATCCTGCACCCGCAACATCTCCAGACTTTGATTGTTTTCAACAGGTGTTTGGGCTTCAGCGATGTTCATACGGCCGCCCCCTCTTTTTCAGAACCATCCTCTTCCGCGGCGTCGCTGCCCATATAGGCTTCACGCACCAGAGGGTTACGGGAGACAGTTTCATAATCTCCCTCGGCCAATACTGCGCCCCGCGCCAGCACGGTAATACGGTCACAAAGGCGGCTAACCACACTCAGGTTATGTTCCACCATCAATACCGTACGGCCTTGTGAAACGCGTTTGATCAGCGCCACGATGCGGTCTACATCTTCCGCCCCCATGCCTTGAGTGGGTTCATCGAGCAGCATCATGGTCGGGTCCAGTGCCAGCGTAGTCGCAAGTTCAAGTGCCCGCTTGCGCCCATAGGGCATTTCAACCGTTAGGGTGTCGGCGTATTCCCGCAGTCCTACTTCTTCTAGCAGCTCAAGCGCTCGCTCATTGAGGTGATCCAGCGATTTTTCAGATTTCCAAAAGTGAAACGAGGTACCCAGTTTGCGCTGCAGTGCCACACGCACGTTTTCCAGCGCCGTCATATGAGCAAACACCGCTGATATCTGAAAAGAACGAACTAATCCTAACTGAGCAATTTCGTTGGATTTTTTACTGGTGATTGAATTGCCGCGATACAAAATATCGCCGCGGGTAGGCGGCAAAAATTTGGTCAACAAGTTGAAAACGGTAGTTTTACCGGCGCCGTTTGGGCCAATCAGTGCGTGAATATGCCCTTCCTGTACCTGAAGATTGACGTCGTCCACGGCAGTAAAGCCGCGAAACTCTTTGGTCAGCCCTCGGGTTTCGAGGACAGGTCCCTGAAGGACATCGTTTTCACTCATAGAGTGGCAAGCCTCTTATTGTTGTTGTGCTAGATCTTTACAGACATGGCAGAAGCGGCTGCGACTGCCTTACCTGAACGTAAGGTGTATGTGCAAACTAGCAACTGTCGGTATAGCAATACAATTACAACTTTGGTCTATCGACGAGATTATCCTGAATTAACAACTGCGTTCAAAAGATAAATATCAGTGACTTACACCATTTCAACGCTTTTAAACTGCTCACAACAATAGCTTTACGTTAACGTAAACTTGTTTTAGCCTCAGTGGCAGTGTTCCATAGGTGTCATATCTTGGGACTTATTCTTAGGAACTGTCCTTAAGAACAATGCCTTTTGAGAGAACGACACCATGAGCAAAACTTACTCAATCAGTGAACTAGCCAACGAGTTTGATTTAACCACCCGTAGCATTCGCTTCTATGAAGATCAGGAGTTGCTCCACCCTTCTCGGCGTGGGCAAACCAGGGTTTATAGCAGCAAAGACCGTGTGCGGCTGAAACTTACCATTCGCGGCAAGCGGCTGGGATTTTCATTGGCAGAGATTCGTGAACTGTTCGAGCTTTGGGACGAAACCCGCAGCGGCAGCAAAAAACAGCTGCATCTAATGCTTAGCAAGATAGGCGAACGCCGTGCGGCGCTAGACCAACAAATGAAAGACATCACCATGGTGCAGCTAGAGCTTGAAAGTGCTGAGATTCGCTGCCGCCAGGCACTCGAAGAACTACTAGAAAAAGAGCCCCAGGAAAAACAGAACGAAGAGGAGCGCACGGGTACGTCCGACAAAGCGTCTGCTCCCTCTTCCGCCACTATGCATTGACGCGTCGCGCGAACTAACGCCAGATCGACTCGCCGACACAAATAGCTAACACAAGCTAATACAAAAATCTGCAACAGGTGATTGACCATGTTTTCACACTATTCAGAACTTAATTTTGGCCTCGATGACGAGCTGAACATGCTGCGTGAGCAGGTCAACGCCTTTGCGGCCAGCGAGATTGCTCCCCGCGCTGCCGAAATCGACCGCAATAACGAGTTCCCTAATGATCTGTGGAAGAAGTTTGGTGATATGGGTCTGCTCGGCATCACCGTCTCTGAAGAGGATGGCGGTAGCGGTATGGGCTATCTCGCCCACTGTATCGCCATGGAAGAGATCTCACGGGCCAGCGCATCGGTAGCGCTCTCTTACGGCGCCCACTCCAACCTGTGCGTTAACCAGATCAAGATCAACGCCTCCCCCGAACAGAAAGCCAAGTATCTCCCCAAGCTGATCAGCGGCGATCACGTGGGCGCTTTGGCCATGTCGGAACCCGGCGCAGGCTCTGATGTGGTCTCGATGCAACTGCGTGCCAAGCAGAATGGCGATCACTACATCCTTAACGGCAACAAAATGTGGATTACCAACGGTCCGGATGCCGATGTATTGGTGGTATACGCCAAAACCGACCCTGAAGCGGGTTCCAAAGGCATTACCGCCTTTATTATCGAAAAAGGTATGCCCGGTTTCTCTACCGCCCAGAAGCTCGACAAGCTGGGCATGCGCGGTTCCAACACCTGTGAACTGGTCTTCCAGGACTGCGCCGTTCCCGCTGAAAACATTCTAGGCGGGGAAGGCAAAGGCGTGCGCGTACTCATGAGTGGTTTGGATTACGAGCGCACCGTATTGGCCGCAGGCCCGATTGGCATTATGCAGGCCGCCATGGATGTGGTGATGCCCTATATCCACGAGCGCAAGCAGTTCAATCAGTCGATTGGTGAGTTCCAATTGGTTCAAGGCAAAGTGGCGGATATGTACACCACCCTGAACGCCTGCCGGGCCTATCTATATGCCGTAGCGGGTGCCTGTGATCGTGGCCAAACTTCACGTAAAGACGCCGCTGGGGTGATCCTCTACTGTGCCGAAAAGGCCACTCAGGTAGCGCTGGACTCCATTCAGCTACTCGGCGGCAACGGCTATATCAACGAGTACCCCACCGGGCGCCTGCTGCGCGACGCCAAACTGTATGAAATTGGCGCGGGCACCAGCGAGATTCGGCGGATGCTGATTGGTCGCGAACTCTTCACCGAAAGTAAGTAAGGGTCCTGTCATGAGCTCCATCTCCACTCAGATCAACCCGCGCAGCGATGTGTTTCAAACCAACGAAGCCTCAATGCTCGGTGAAGTACATAAACTGCGTGAGCTGACCGCCGCCGTCGCCCAGGGTGGCGGTGCCAAAGCCCGCGAGCGCCACGAAAGCCGGGGCAAGCTGTTTGTCCGCGACCGCATCGATCACTTGATCGATGAAGGCTCACCGTTTTTAGAGTTTTCCGCCCTGGCGGCTCACAACATATACGATAGCGAGATTCCCGCCGCTGGCGTCGTCACCGGTATTGGTCGTGTTTCCGGCGTCGAGTGCGTGATTGTCGCCAACGACGCCACGGTGAAAGGTGGCACTTACTTCCCGCTCACGGTGAAAAAACATATTCGCGCTCAGGAGATTGCCCGCAAGCATCGCCTGCCGTGCATCTATCTGGTCGATTCAGGCGGCGCCTTCCTGCCCCGCCAGGACGAAGTATTCCCTGATCGCGACCACTTCGGGCGTATCTTTTATAACCAGGCGACCATGTCGGCGGAAGGCATCCCGCAAATCGCCGTGGTGATGGGTTCCTGCACCGCGGGCGGCGCCTACGTGCCTGCCATGGCAGACGAATCCATCATCGTTAAAGAGCAGGGCACGATTTTCCTTGGCGGCCCACCACTAGTAAAAGCCGCCACTGGTGAAAGCATCAGCGCCGAAGACCTGGGCGGCGCGGATGTTCACGCCAAGGTCAGCGGCGTCGCTGATCACTACGCGGAAAACGATGCCCATGCGCTGCAGCTTGCTCGCGCCTGCGTATCGCGGCTGAACTGGCAAAAGCGTGGCAAGCTCGCCATGCAGGCACCTAACCCCCCCAAACTCGATCCTTCCGAGCTGTATGGCATTGTCGGCACCGATCTTAAAAAGCCCTACGATGTGCGCGAAGTGATTGGGCGTATCGTCGACGACTCCGACTTTGACGAATTTAAGCGCTACTACGGCGAAACCTTGGTCACTGGCTTTGCGCATATTCACGGCTACCCGGTAGGCATCGTGGCCAATAACGGCGTGCTGTTTTCAGAAAGTGCGGTGAAAGGCGCGCACTTTATCGAGTTATGCGCCCAGCGCAAGATCCCGCTGATCTTCCTCCAGAACATTACCGGCTTTATGGTCGGCTCCAAGTACGAACACGAAGGTATTGCCAAGCACGGTGCCAAGCTGGTGACAGCAGTGGCCTGCGCCAAGGTGCCTAAGTACACCGTACTGATTGGCGGCAGCTTCGGCGCCGGTAACTACGGTATGTGTGGCCGTGCTTATGATCCTAACCTGCTGTTTATGTGGCCCAACGCACGCATATCCGTCATGGGTGGCGAACAGGCAGCGGGCGTACTGGCCCAGGTTAAGCGCGAGCAGCATGAGCGCGAAGGCCGCGAATGGAGCAAAGAGGAAGAAGAAAACTTCAAGCAGCCCACCCGCGAGCAGTACGAGCATCAAGGCCATCCCTATTACGCCAGCGCCCGCTTGTGGGACGACGGCGTGATCGATCCGCTGCAAACCCGCGATGTGCTGGGGCTCTCTTTAGCGGCTGCGATGAATGCCGAAATCGAAGAGACACGCTTCGGCGTGTTCCGGATGTAAGGGGCAATCACCATGGCTTACTCAACACTGATTATCGAAGACGGCGTGGCCCGCCTGACCTTAAACCGTCCCGAGGTACATAACGCCTTTGACGACAGCCTGATCGCTGAATTGAACTCGCATCTTGACCAGCTACACACCCTTGCGGAAGCGGGTGATGTGCGCGTCGTGGTGCTGGGCTCCGAAGGCAAAAGCTTCTCTGCGGGTGCCGATCTAAACTGGATGAAGCGCATGGTCGGCTACGACCTTGACGATAACCTCGCCGATTCCCGCAAGCTGGCAGCACTTATGCATAGCCTCGATACACTGCCCTGCCCCACGGTTTGCCGCGTTCAAGGCGCCGCCTTTGGTGGTGCGGTGGGTCTGGCCGCCTGCTGCGATGTGGTGATCGCCTCGGACAAAGCCAAGTTCTGCCTATCAGAAGTCAAAATTGGCCTATCGCCCGCAGTCATCAGCCCCTATGTCCAGCGTGCCCTGGGCGAGCGACAGATGCGCCGCTATGCACTAACCGCAGAAGTGATGGACGCCCCAACGGCGCTCGCACTCGGTTTAGCGCATCAGGTGGTAGAACACGATGCGTTAGACAGCACAGTTGACGCCATGCTGACGACGCTATTGGCAGGCTCGCCCCAGGCCCAGCGCGCCACCAAAGCACTGATGGCCGCGGTTGCTCAATCGTCTGACAGTGACGATACCCGTGAGCATACCTGCCAGGTGATCGCCAAGCTGCGGGTAAGCCAAGAAGGGCAAGAGGGTTTATCCAGTTTCTTTGAAAAGCGCCGCCCCGTCTGGGCCGATTCTAATAACATACCCCACGCTTCGGAGCGTCGCTCATGAAAAAACACGAAAAAGCCGCTCGCACGACGCCTTTTGATACCCTACTAATCGCCAACCGCGGCGAAATCGCCTGCCGCGTGATGCGCACTGCCCGTCGTATGGGCCTGAAAACCGTCGCGGTATATTCCGATGCTGATGCCAGCGCCCTCCATGTGCGCGAAGCTGACGAGGCCGTGCGTTTAGGCCCTGCCGCCGCGCGGGAAAGTTATCTCAATATCGATGCCGTAATCGAAGCTGCCAAGCGTACCGGCACCGGCGCTATTCACCCCGGCTACGGCTTTCTTTCCGAAAACGGTACCTTCGTTAAAGCCCTTGAAGAAGCGGGCATTACCTTTGTTGGCCCGCCCGCCTCGGCGATTGCCGCCATGGGCGACAAATCCGCTGCTAAAGCGCGTATGGCCAATGCCGGTGTACCGCTGGTGCCTGGCTATCACGGCGACGACCAGGACGATGCCCTGCTTCGCAGCGAAGCCGACAAAATCGGCTACCCGGTCATGCTTAAAGCCAGCGCTGGCGGCGGTGGCAAAGGCATGCGTGTCGTCGAATCAAGTGATGGTTTTCAAGCCGCGTTAGATGGCTGCCGCCGTGAATCAAAAGCCGCCTTCGGTGACGACCGAATGCTGATTGAGAAGTATCTGGTGCAGCCACGCCATGTGGAAGTACAGGTATTCTGCGACCGCCATGGCAACGGCGTTTATCTGTTCGAGCGGGACTGCAGCGTTCAGCGCCGTCATCAAAAAGTGATCGAAGAAGCCCCCGCTCCCGGCATGACCGCCGAGCTGCGCTGCGCTATGGGCGATGCCGCCGTGCGCGCCGCTCAGGAGATCGGCTACGTGGGCGCAGGCACCGTCGAGTTCCTGTTAGATGCGGATGGCTCGTTCTACTTTATGGAGATGAACACCCGTCTTCAGGTCGAGCATCCCGTCACTGAGATGATCACCGGTCAGGATTTGGTCGAGTGGCAGTTGCGTGTGGCCATGGGCGAACCGCTGCCTTGCACCCAGGATGAGCTGACGATTACCGGCCATAGCTTTGAAGCACGTATTTACGCCGAAGACCCGGAACAGGATTTCCTCCCCGCCACGGGCTTGCTCACTCGCTTCGCACTGGATTTAGAAGGCGCTGGACTAAGCGATGATCAGGTGCGTTTAGATAGCGGTGTAGAGAGCGGTGACGCGGTGTCGATGCACTACGACCCCATGCTCGCCAAGCTAATCGTTCATGGTGCCGACCGCGATGCAGCGCTGGCAACGCTTAACCGCGCCTTAGCGGCGCTGGACGTTCAGGGCGTAGTGACTAACCGTGCCTTCTTAATGCGCCTGGCAACGCATCCTGGCTTTAAGAACGTGGAGCTGGACACACGCTTTATCGAGCGCAATGAAGCGACGCTTTTTGCACCGCGCACTTACAGCACAGAAGCCTACGCCAGCGCGGCGCTGATTGGCCTGAATCAACTAGCCCAAGAGTGCGAAAGCGACTCGCCCTGGGATCGCCACGACGGCTTCCGCTTGAATGCGCCACACACCATTCGCATTGCGCTGTGTGACCCTACGAATATTCAAGCCGCTGACAGCGATGACGCGGTAGTGATCGTCGAAGGTAAACGCAACGCAGCCGAATCACTGTGGAACCTCACCATCGGCGATGAAACGCTAACCGCGAGCCTGCAGCCGCTCACCGGTGACGCGGTTGCCGTTACCTTGAATGGTCACCGCCGCCGCTTGCAGGCGTGCCGCGATGGTCATGTGGTCGTGATGGCCGATTCCAGCGGTGAAACCCGCCTGTTCTGGCGGCGCATTGATGCCATCGACCACGGTCACCACGAAGCGGAGTCCACGCTAACCGCCCCCATGAACGGCACGGTCGTCGCCCTGCTGGTGGAACCCGGCGTGACGGTTGAGAAAGGCATGCCGCTGATGGTGATGGAAGCGATGAAAATGGAGCACACCATGACGGCCCCCGCCGACGGTAGTGTGGAGACGTTCCACTTCAAGGCGGGGGACACCGTGAACCAAGGCGCCGTGCTGCTCGACTTTGCTGCCAACGAATAGGAGTCACTGATGCCATTACCTACCTCTGTAAAGCTGTTTGAAATGTCTCCCCGTGACGGCCTGCAAAACGAGCCGGGGGCCATCGTGCCCACCGCGACTAAAATTGCTCTGATTGAGCGACTCGCCAAGGCAGGTATCACGCATATTGAAGCCGCCAGCTTCGTGTCACCCAAATGGGTGCCGCAAATGGGTGATGCCGTTGAGGTCATGGCCGGCATTCACCGTCAGCCTGGCGTGGTTTACTCCGCGCTTACGCCCAATTTAAAAGGGCTTGAAAACGCCTTAACCGTGGGTGTTGAAGAGGTCGCGGTATTTGGTGCGGCGTCAGAAGCCTTCTCGCAAAAGAACATTAACTGCTCTATTGCCGAGTCGCTGGTGCGCTTTGAACCCGTACTAGAGCGAGCCCGCGATGCGGGCGTTCGCGTGCGTGGCTACGTTTCATGTGTTTTGGGCTGCCCTTACGAAGGTGAGATCGCCCCGACAAAAGTGGCTGAGGTGGCCAAGGCGCTTTATGAGATGGGCTGCTACGAGGTGTCGTTAGGCGACACCATTGGCGTCGGCACGCCGCTGGCCGCTAAACGCATGATTGAGGCGACGCGCCAGCAGGTGCCCATTGAGTTTCTGGCCGCCCACTTTCATGACACCTACGGCATGGCGCTGGCAAATCTTTATGCCGTCCTTGAAGAGGGTGTTAGCGTTATTGATTCAGCCGCTGCTGGGCTCGGTGGCTGCCCTTACGCAAAAGGGGCACTAGGTAATGTGGCTACTGAAGATGTGCTCTATTTGCTTGAAGGGCTGAACATAGAAACGGGTATCGACCTACAGGCCGTGATTGATACCGGGTTCTGGATTACTCATGAGCTCGGCCGTAAACCCAGCTCCAGAGTCGCCCTGGCTAAAGGCCTTAGAAGCTAATATTGGTCATTAATAATAAAAAATAAAACGACTAACGATTCTCTGCCTTCCCGTTTAGATAAAAAAAAGACATCGGAGAGATTTAACATGGCATCACCTGCTCTTACCCTACCCAGCTACTCCAGCAGCATGGCGGACAAGCCCCTTCTGGGCATGACCATTGGCGACAAATTCGATCAAATTGCCACCCTACATGCCGATAACGATGCGCTGATTGTGCTACACCAGAATATTCACTGGAGCTACCGCCAGCTTCAGGAAGAGGTCAATCGCTGCGCCCGCGCCCTGCTCTCCATCGGCGTCAACAAAGGTGACCGGGTGGCCATTTGGGCACCTAACTGCAGCGAATGGACGTTAACACAGTTTGCCACCGCCAAAATTGGCGCCATTCTGGTCAACATCAATCCTTCTTACCGCACCCATGAGCTGGAGTACGCGCTGAACCAATCCGGCGCGCGTTTTCTGGTCACCGCTAACAGTTTCAAAAGCTCTGACTACAGCGCCATGCTGTATGAATTGGCGCCAGAGCTTAACACTTGCATTGAAGGCGAACTCAAGTCGCAAAAACTGCCTGACCTTGAGTGCATTATTAACTTAAGCAGCGAAAAACTGAGCGGTATGTGGCGTTGGTCTGACTTGATGAACGAAGCCAGCAAGGTTAGCCAAACCGACGTTGACGACTTGCAAGCAACGCTGCAATTTGATGACGCCATCAATATCCAGTACACCTCTGGCACCACGGGCTTCCCTAAAGGCGCAACTCTTTCGCACCACAATATTCTCAACAACGGCTTTTTTGTGGCGGAGAGCATGGGCTTCACCAGCGAAGACCGTTTGGTGATCCCCGTACCGCTTTACCACTGCTTTGGTATGGTCATGGGGAATCTGGGTTGTATGACCCACGGCGCCACCATGATCTACCCGGATGAAGGCTTTGATCCCGGCAAGGTGCTCAAGGCGGTGCACGAGCAAAAAGCTACCGCGCTTTATGGCGTGCCAACCATGTTTATCGCCGAGCTTGATCACCCGGATTTCCCTGGCACCGATCTCTCATCCCTGCGCACCGGCATTATGGCGGGCTCTATCTGCCCCGCTGAAATCATGAAGCAGGTCATTAGCAAGATGAACATGAAAGGCGTGCAGATCGCCTACGGCATGACGGAAACCAGCCCGGTATCTACCCAGACCGGCGCCAACGACAGCATCGAGAAGCGCGTTTCCACCGTGGGTCGCACCCAACCGCATCTGGAAAATAAAATTGTCGACCCCGGCAACGGCGGCATTCTCCCCCGCGGTGAAATTGGCGAGCTGTGTACCCGCGGTTACAGCGTGATGCTGAAGTACTGGAACAACGATAAAGCGACCGCTGAAGCGATTGACGAAGCAGGCTGGATGCACACCGGCGACCTGGCCACGATGGATGAAGAGGGTTATATCCAGATCGTAGGGCGCATCAAAGATATGGTGATACGCGGTGGTGAGAACGTTTATCCCAAAGAGATTGAGGAGTTCCTTTACGCCCACCCGGCGATTTCCGAAGTACAGGTCACAGGGGTACCCGATAAGAAGTACGGCGAAGAGCTGATTGCTTGGGTGAAACTCAACAGTACCGCGAGCGAAGTCACCGGTGAAGAGCTGCGCGAGTACTGCAAAGGCAAAATCACTCACTTCAAAATTCCACGCTACTTCAAGTTCGTTGACGAGTTTCCGATGACAGTGACGGGCAAGATCCAGAAATTCAAGATGCGTGAAATTTCGATTCAGGAACTAGGTTTAGATCAAGAATCAGGTTTGGATCAAGAGTCATAACGCGCAATGACCAGCCCCAACCATTTAGTGGATCACTATCAGCGCGCCCTGCGCGCTGATGAGGTGCTGGCACAAATAGATGCCCACTACCCGGACGGCCCCACGCTGCACCAACTCGCCCCGCTGGATCAGCTGCATATTGGCGGCGTGGCGGCCTCTACTCGGCTGCTTGAACGACTTAACCCTGACACCCACGGCAAAGTGCTGGATATCGGCGCTGGGCTAGGTGGATTAATGCGCCAAGGCGCGGCGCTAGGGTTTCAAATGACCGGGCTGGATATTACTCATGGGTTTAGTGCGTTAAATAGAGCGCTGAGTTCACGAGTTAACCAACCTAACGCACCACCACTTGCCTGGGTCACCGGCAGTGCCAGTGCCCTGCCGTTTGCGGATAACAGTTTTGATGCCGTGCTGTTTCAACACAGCCTGATGAATATGCCTGACGCAGCCGGGGTAATCGCAGAAAGCCGACGGATTCTGCGCCCAGGCGGGCAGCTAGTCATGCATGAAGTGGTCAGCGGCCCCCACGTGGCACAGCTTCACTACCCAGTGCCATGGGCGGCTTCTCCTGAGCACTCGCACCTACTGACCTTAACGTCATTAACCCATTTGCTCGAAACGGGCGGCTTTGTGCTTGAACATGTTGAAGATTGGAGCGAAATAGCCTTGGAGTGGCGCCAACGTCAGCGCCAAAAAGAGCAGACGCCACGCCAAGCGGTGCTCTCCCCCAAGTGGGTGTTCGGCGAGCGCTTTATCACCATGAGTAAAAATTTAGTCGATAACCTAGCCAACGGCGCAATTAAAGTGGTGGAAATCCAAGTCAGTTGCTAACCTGATTAGGAATAGCTTTTCTTTCTCTACCCATACGTATACGACAATAGGTGTACGAGAAATGCCAATGAAACGCTTGGCAATTACTCTGCTGTGCTGTTCTGTTCCCTGGTTTAGCAGCTACGCCGACGATAACCCGCCGGTGATGGCTTATACCGCCCCCGACAGCGAACTTATGCAGCTAGAAAACGGCGTTATCCTGGAAGGTAGCGACCTGCAAAGCCTGGACAACTACTCCAGCGGCTTCCGCGTAACAGCTGGCTTCAGCCCCTGGCGGCTTCCTCAACTGGATATTGGCGCGGAAATCGCCTACCGGGAAAGCGAAGAAATCTCCACCTCGTCCAGTGTTAATCCGCTGATTATGGATACCTTAAGTTTAGGCGGCGCCATTGTCGCCGGTGTTCGCATGGGCGCCTTTAGCGTCTATGCGAAGTCCGGCATCACCGAATGGCGCGGTGAAAGCGATGTGGAAGGTGCCGATGAAAGTGGCACCGCGATGCTGCAAGGCTTCGGTGCCACCGTAACGGTCAATCGGCTTGTTAGCCGGCTGGAATACGAACGTATCAACTCCCCCACACTTGAACACCTCACTATGCTAAGCGCCTCGTTGCACTTGCCGTTTTGAATTTCATTTTTTTCAAAAAAAATGCGTTAATGATTACATTAAAAATAGCTACGGCTATTCCTCCCAGACTATCGCGTCATTGCATAGACGGTTGGCATTTTGTCGCTCCAGGGGCACGAACGCTCAAGCTGAGCCGCTAGTGACGCAAGATATAGTCAATAATTCAACAATTGGAAGTTTAACGCTATGTCGATTGAGCTTTGGTTATCATTTGTGCTGGCGTCGTTTTTGATCATCGCATCTCCCGGCCCCGCCGTTGCCCTGTTGGTAACGACCGGTATCAATCAAGGCCGCAAAGCCGCATTGGCAATGTTGCCCGGCTTTTTCTTAGGTGATCTGGTGGCCATGTCACTCTCGTTTGCAGGCGTCGGCGCTCTGCTGATGGCATCGGCGAATCTATTCGCCATCGTTAAATGGCTAGGGGTTCTCTATCTGCTTTATTTGGGTATTAAAATGTGGCATGAATCCGGCCAATTGAACGACCTGGAAACCTCGGAAGCCAACGTCAAACAAGGCACCGCGAAAGCATTTTGGGTGACACTCCTAAATCCCAAAAGCATTCTGTTTTTCATGGCGTTCATGCCGCAGTTTATTAACCAAACTCAGCCCTTAGCGCCGCAGTTGGCAATTTTATTTGCTACGTTTCTTATAATGGGTGTTATCTCGGATCTCGGCTACACACTGTTGTCGACGACTAGCCGACAACTAATGACCGCCAAGTTTCGGCGACTGCTACACCGCTGCGGCGCCGGTAGCTTGTTTGGTGCCGGGTTATTGATGACCGTTATGCGACGCCCGGCAGGGTAATATCGCCTCAATATTTGCGCTTGTTTTCATCAGCGGCAAATGCGCGCTCAATGCCTACTGAATAATTCAGTAATGGAAGCTGTCCGCTCTACTGTCCCCACAGCAAGGAGGTATCTATAGCTTGTCTCTAGTAGCGTCTAATTGCGGGTTGTTAGACTGTCCAATGACCTCGGATAGCGATTAATCGGGGCATCACCTCATCGATTGTCAGGCGTTGTTCAAGTCGTCGATGCTTGTCTTAGTAAGTCAACAATGGAGGTTTTCCCACGACCCGCCTATTTTAAAAGTTTGGCAGTTACCTTCTTGTTGCTAACTTTTTTGTTTCATTGCTTACCCTCTTCAGGTGGCGTCCAGATCGGTACGTCTTCGCGCTGGGGCTCGTGCCACTCTTGTTGCATCGCACTGTTCAGCGCTTCTTCCAGCTTCATAAACAGCTCGCCGTAGCGGGGGCTGAAGCTAATACTCCCCTCGATCTCCTTCCAGGCTTCAAACAGCTCGTCCTCATGGGCATCCTCATTTTGCACAAACGCCCAGGTCATTTGCTTGGCCCGCATGGGGTGAACACCCATCGCCGTTAGCGCATGGCCGCCCAATTCCAATGCGGAGTGGTAGGTTTCACTGACAACGTCATCAGCCCCTGCTTCTCGCAGTTGATAGCCATGGCCGCGATCAAAGGCGCGGGCTAGCACCCAGACATGCGGATAGTACTGCTTCACATGCTTGACCATGTGCACAGCGCGGTCGCGGTCGTCCAAGGCAATAACGATTAACCGGGCATGCTCGATACCAGCGGTTTCGAGCAAATCGGAGCGGCTAGCGTCGCCAAAGTAGCTTTTGATGTTAATTTTGCGCAGGTTTTCAATCTGTTCGATCTCATGGTCCAGTGCCACAATAGGAATATTATTGGCGCGCAGCAGGCGACAAATAATTTGTCCAAACCGCCCTACGCCCGCAACGATCACCGGGGCCTGCTCTTCTATTGCATCAGCTTCCCGGTCGTCGTTCTTGGCACTGCGGTAGCGCGGCAGAACCAACCGGTCGTAAGCAATAAACAGTAGCGGTGTTAAAAACATCGATAACGCCACGACTAACGAAAGTACCTGGGAGATATCGGTAGGAATCACGCTGTTTTGAACGCTATAGGTCAGCAGCACAAAACCAAATTCACCTGCCTGGGCAAGGCCCAGGGTGAATAGCCAGCCATTGCTGCCACGCACTCGAAACAGCAGTGCTAAACCGAGCAGAATCACGCCTTTTACCACGATCACGGCCACGCCTAACGAGAGAACCGTGCCCCACTCGGCCGCCAGCACCGAGAAATTAATACCTGCCCCCACGGTAATAAAGAACAACCCCAACAGTAGGCCTTTGAAGGGCTCAATATTGGCTTCCAACTCGTGTTTAAATTCGCTGTTGGCAAGTACCACCCCGGCCAGGAACGCGCCGAGGGCGGGCGATAAATTAACCAAACTCATTAGCGCGGCAATGCCGATGACCAGCATCAGGGCCGTGGCGGTAAATACTTCGCGCAGGCCAGAACTAATCACATAGCGAAACAGCAGGGGCACTAAATAGTAGCCTGCCGCTATCACGCTCGCGATGGCCGCCACGACCACCAAGGCATGTGCCCAGCCGGGCAAGTGTGCGACCAGGCTTAAGCTGGCGTGTCCATCATCGCTAACGCCGCCCATTAACTCGGGAAGTGCCAGCAGCGGAATTAGCGCCAGCATGGGAATAACGGCAATATCCTGGAACAGCAGCACCGAAAAGGCGCTGCGGCCCCCTTCGGTTTTGGCAAGCCCCTTCTCGTTCAACGTTTGCAGCACAATCGCCGTGGAAGAGAGCGCAAAAATGAGCCCCACCGCCAGGGCAGTTTGCATCACTAGCCCTAGCCACAAAGCAATAGCGGTGCCTGCAGCAGCGGTTAGCACAACCTGAAGCCCACCTAGCCCGATCAGCCTCACCCGCATCGCCCAAAGGCCCTTGGGATCAAGCTCCATGCCGACCAAAAATAGCATCATGACCACGCCAAACTCGGCAAAATGCTGAATAGTGGTGGTTTCCTGGCCCACCAGCCCCAGGATCGGGCCAATCACTACCCCGGCGACCAAATAACCCAGTACCGAGCCCAGCCCAAACCGTTTGGCAAGGGGAACCGCAATTACCGCGGCGACAAGATAAATAAAGGCTTGAATAAAATAGCCGGTCATCGTGTTTCCTCAAAATAGAACGAGCTGCTTGACTTCCCTGAGCAATAATGTAGCGTACTAGTACGCTAGTACATTACTTATTAACCGATGGCATTCTTCGATGGTTTCACAACTTACCTTTACAACATGACGACAAACGATCACTACCAGGCTGAGCTTATTCGCCACTTGCTCGCCATAGACTCACCCGAGGCAATGGACGCAGCACTGGCCGACCTGCTGACTCCCGCAGAGTATCAAGAAATCAGTAAACGCCTACAGATTTTTAAGCTGCTGCGCGAAGGGGTGCCGCACCGCAAAATTGCCGAAACCCTAGGGGTGGGTATCGCCACGGTTTCCCGGGGTTCGCGCGCGTTGTCCACCTTGCACGCTTCAACACCGCTACCCTCTTCACAAGCTTCTTCACGGAACGATGCACCATGACCATTGCCAATACGCATGCCTCGAGCCCGCAGCCGTTTACGCTGCCACGCAAACCACACTACGTGACGCTGGCGGCGGACTGCGACTTCTTTGCCCTGTTTCAAAAAATCGACCGGCAGTTTGATACCTGCTACATGCTGGAGTCGCTTGGCGAAGATAGCCATATTGCACGCCACTCGATCATCGGCTTCGACCCCGAATACACGCTGTATGCCAATGGCAACACGCTAACTATCGAAGACCGTAACGGCAATGCAAACGAGTACCCAAGCGATAACCCTTATGAACTACTGCGTAGCCTGATCCCCCAAAATATTATTTCGCGTAAGTACGCGGGTGGCTTAAGCGGCTACCTAGGTTACGACGCGATGCAGTACTTCGAGCCCTCGCTGACCCTAAAAGCCAGCGACGACTTCGATACCTTCCGCTTTGGGCTGTATAAAGACGGCCTGATCCTCGACAAAATGACCGGGGAGGTTACCTACTTCTACTACGACAATAGCCGTTACGACTTCCTGCAAACCCTGATAGACGCCGACGAAGAACCCGCAGGCCCACTGCACATTACCGCGCTGGGCGACACCATGAGCAAAGCCGAGCACGCCGAGGCGGTCGCCAAGGTGAAGCAAGACATCATCGACGGCAAGGTGTTTCAGTGCGAGGTCGGCTTTAAAAAGCGCTTTCGCATTCAAGGCGACACGCTGGCCCTTTATGACCAACTACGCACCATCAATCCGTCACCCCAAATGTACTACGTCAAATTCGGCGAGCAGAAGCTGATCGGCGCAAGCCCGGAGCTACTGTTCCGCCTGCGCCAGGGTGAGATGGAAACCTTCCCGCTGGCAGGCACCACCCTCCGCGGCCAAACGCCCCAGGAAGACACTCAGCTCGCCCGGGCGCTGCTCAACGACCCCAAGGAGATCGCCGAGCACAATATGATTGTGGATCTGCACCGCAACGATATTGGCCGGGTGGCCCAGTTTGGCACGGTAAAAGTGCGCAGCCTGATGGATATCAAGCGCTTTAGCCACGTACAGCATATCTCCAGCGAAATTGTCGGGATTATTGCCGAAGGCGAAGACATGTTCACCGCTCTGGCGAGTAACTTCCCGGCGGGCACGCTCACCGGCGCGCCCAAGATCGAGGCAATGAAGATTATCGATGATCTGGAAACCGACGGGCGCGGTCCCTATGGCGGTGCGGTGGGCCAGTTCTCGTTTAACGGCGACTGCACCTTTGCCATCCCCATTCGCACGGTGTTTGTGAACGGCGAGCGCGCCTACGTACAAACCTGCGGCGGCAACGTGTTCGATAGCAACGCCGAGGATGAGTACGAAGAGATTCGCCGCAAGTTCGCTGGCACTCGCAAGGCCCTGGCCCCTTTTATGAGCACGGATATGGAGAGCCCCGCATGAAGGTGCTGATCATCGATAACTACGACTCCTTCACCTATAATCTTTACCAGTTTATTGGTGAAATCTTGACCACTGAGAAGAATCGCGACGGGTTGCCTTATTTTAAGATCATCGTTAAACGCAACGACCAGATCGATTTCCACGCCATTGAGGCGCTGGCGCCGGATCGCATCATTATTTCCCCCGGCCCCGGCTCGCCGGATGACCCACGCTACTTTGGCGTGTGCGCCGAGGTAATAGAAAAACTGGGTAAGACCACCCCGCTGCTGGGGGTTTGCCTGGGCATGCAGGGCATCGTGCATGTGTTCGGCGGCAAGGTAGTTAAAGCGCCGCTACCTATGCACGGTAAGATTAGCCCGATCAATCACGACAATCGCTCGGTGTTTAACGGCGTGCCTGACCAGCTTGAAGTGATGCGTTATCACTCACTGATTGCCGATGCGACCACTTTACCCGAGTGCCTGGAAGTAACCGCCACCGTGGGTGCCCTGGAAGCGGATAATTTTGAACAGCGCAGCCGCTGGCAGGCAATGGGTGAATTCGAACTAATGGGCGTTAAGCACCGGGAGTACCCGATTCACGGCATTCAATTCCACCCTGAATCGTTCGCGACCGAAGGCGGTAAGGAGTTGATAGCCAACTTTCTTTTCGCGCCCAACGATCAAGCCAGAGCGTAGGCACGCAGCATAGGGTGGCTAAATGAGGTTCAATGAAACCGTTAGCCACCCCGCACAGGCCAGATTTACAACAACCGTCAGCCAGAACGTAGCCTGGAAGGCGGTTTTCTGGGTTTTATGCCGCAGCCGCTGTTGAGCCAGGAACGCACCCGGCCAGCCACCCACTACCCCAAGCAGATGTAACGTTTTCTCGCTCACTCGACGGCGGTTATTGATAGCCGACTTTTTGTCGATGGCGTAGGTAATGTAAGCGAGCATGCTAACCACAGCGTAAAAAGCGACGATTGGGATCACAGTGGGGACTCTTGAAGAAGGAGGAGCTACTTACGTCGCTGAGAAGGTTTGCCGCCCACCGCTGGCTTACCGCGGCCTTTACCAACGGGCTTACCTTTAGCACCAGGCTTGCCGGGGGCTTTGCCCTTGGGTTGCGGCTTACCTGACACGCCGCCTTTCGGGCCGGTACCTGTTTTTCCACTGACTTTTCCGCTGGCGGCTTTTTTACCTTTGGGAGACGGTTTAGGCCCAGCAGCCTTCGCGCCCGCTTTGGCCGGTCGCCCTTTTGCGGAAGGCGGCTTTGCCTTTCCTGCGCCTGAGCTGTAGTTGGGCCTTTCCGGCTTAGCTTTACTCTTCTTCTCCGGCACGGCTTCTGATTTTTCGGTCAGCGCGATAATGGTGTCGATCTCTTTAGGGGTGAGATC
Organism: Halomonas sp. HAL1; assembly: GCF_030544485.1. Taxonomy (NCBI): domain Bacteria; kingdom Pseudomonadati; phylum Pseudomonadota; class Gammaproteobacteria; order Oceanospirillales; family Halomonadaceae; genus Halomonas; species Halomonas sp. HAL1. The sequence goes on along the minus strand of NZ_CP130610.1, from coordinate 1,684,973 downwards.
GCGCCAATCCCCCAGGGCCAAGCCTTTAAGGGGCACATTCATAATGCGCGTGCGAATTAGCTGGGTAACTTCATAGCCGAAGTACTCGCACATACGGCGAATTTGCCGATTGAGCCCCTGAACCAAGGTAATGGTGAATACAAAGGTGGACTCTTTTTGCACCTTGCAGCGCTTGGTCACCTTGCCAAGAATCGGCACACCGCCTTGCATGCCCTCGACAAACTCGTCGGTGATCGGCTTGTTCACCGTCACCTGATACTCTTTTTCGTGGTTGTTATTGGCGCGCAGAATCTTGTTAACCAGATCGCCGTTATTGGTTAAAAAGATCAGCCCCTGGGAGTCTTTGTCGAGCCGCCCAATAGGAAAGATACGCGTGCCGTGTTTTACAAACTCAACGATATTGTCTTTTTCGCTGGACTCGGTGGTGCTAACGATGCCCACCGGCTTGTTCAGCGCAATAAGAACCAGATCCTCCTCTTCCTGTGGCTCGATCTCCTGTCCATTGACCTTGACCAGATCCCCCGCCACCACCTGGTCGCCGGTAGTGGCACGACGGCCGTTAATCCACACGTTGCCCTGCTCCACAAAGCGGTCTGCTTCACGGCGAGAGCACATTCCACTTTCACTAATGTATTTATTGATACGGGTAGATTTTCGTAACGACATAAAACGCCATGTGGCTAAAAGGAGTGAACAAAAAGTTAAAAAGAGGAGCCGGGCTGCTTTAGAAAAGCCAGCTCCTCGTCAGTAGAGGCCCGCCCCAACAGTGCATTGCGGTGCGGGTAACGCCCGAAGCGATCAATGATCGCCTTGTGACGCACTTCAAAGTCGTAGTTATTCGCTAACCCCGGCTGGTCGAACAGTTGCATCGCCATCTCATGAATGGCGGCCGACTCGCTATGCATATAGGGCATATACAAAAATGCCCGCTGCTGGCTGGATAGCTCGGCGTCTGCCCCCGCTGCCACCGCCTCCTGAGCCAGCGCTAGCGCCAAGGTGTCGGTGGCAAAGGCACGGGCATCATCGCGGTAGATATTGCGCGAGAACTGATCCAGCACAATGATTTCCGCCAGCCGCCCCTCAGCCGTTTGCCGCCATGGGTAGCACTCGCACCGGGCGGCCTGGGCGTGCAGTTCGCCAAAGCGCGCCTGGATCTTGCGATCCATCTCAAGGTCTTTTTTAAACCACTGAGCAGGCGTCAACGCGTCAAACCAAAAATCGAGTACCGCTTGAGCATCTGAAGACATTGACACCTCTTTGTCGTGATAGGACGTTCTAATAAAACATCCTATAAAACGTCGTGGTAAAAACTGCGGTTATAAAAAAACTAGCCAGTATTGCGTAGCCCAGCTGCGATCCCCGCCATGGTCACCATTAACGCGCGCGACAGATCGGCGCTGATCGCCCCATCCGCATCGCGGTTGCGCTGCAGCAGTTCCGCTTGAAGGCCATGCAGCGGGTCGATGTACGGATTGCGTACATCGATCGCCTGGCGAATCAACGGCGTGTTCTCCAGCAGCTTATCCTGTTGGAGAATATCGAGCACCGCCTCCTCAAGCCGCGCAAAACGCTCACGTAGCTTTTTGCCCAGCGCCTTTAGCGATGGCTCATCGACAAGGCGATGCTCGTAGTAGGCGGCAATGGCCACGTCGGCTTTGGCCAACAACATCTCAAGCATGTCGAGATAAGTGCCGAAGAAGGGCCACTCAGTGCGCATTTCTTGCAGCACATCGCGGCCGCCGGGCTGCTCTAAGCGGGTTGAGAAGGCTTCACCACTGCCCAGCCAGGCCGGCAGCATCAGGCGAATCTGTGTCCAGGCGAAAATCCATGGAATGGCGCGCAGGGTTTCTACACCGCCATCCTGGCGGCGCTTGGTGGGACGTGAGCCTAGCGGCAGCCTTCCTAAAGCGCCCTCCGGCGTTACCGCCCGGAAGTAAGGGACAAAATCGGGGTCTTCCCGCACCACGCCGACATAAGCACCATGCGCTACCTTGGCGAGTTGATCCATCTCTTCACGCCAATGCGGTTCCGGCGCGCGAGGCGGCAACAGCGTGGCTTCCAGTACCGCGCAGGCATAAATCTCCATGGAGCGCAGGGCAATATCAGGCTGGCCGAACTTGAAGCGAATCATTTCGCCCTGCTCGGTCACTCGCAGGCTGCCGTTCACCGAGCCGGGAGGCTGGGAAAGAATCGCCGCATGGGCCGGGCCACCACCACGACCAACGGTGCCACCACGGCCGTGGAACAGGGTTAGATCGACACCGTGCCGGTTACACACATTGACCAGCGACTCCTGGGCCCGGTACTGCGCCCAAGCGGCGGCCAACTGACCGGCATCTTTGGCTGAATCTGAGTAGCCGATCATCACTTCTTGGCGATCATCAATCAGCGAGCGGTAGCCCGGTATCGCCAGCAGTTGGTCCACCACATCGCCTGCGTGGTCCAAGTCGTTGAGGGTCTCAAACAGCGGAGCGATAGGCAGCGTGACCTGCCCTCCTACCTCTTTCATCAGCAGTGCCACAGTGAGCACGTCCGACGGTTCAGCGGCCATGGAAATAATGTAGGTGCCTAACGCTTCGGAGTGTTCCTGGGCAATCACCTTAAAAGTATCCAGCACTTCCCGTGTCTCGGCGGAGCACTCCCAGCGGCGCGGAATCAGCGGGCGACGGGAAGCCAACTCGGCCAGCAGGAATTCTTGACGCTGGGCTTCGTCCCATTCGCGGTAGTGGCCAAGGCCAAGCGTACTGGTCAGCTCTTCAATCACCTGTGCGTGGCGGCTGGCCTCCTGGCGCAGATCGAGCTTGGTCAGCGTAACGCCGAATACGGCGACACGGCGCAAGGTATCCAGCAGCGCGCCGTTAGCGATGGTGTCGAGACCAACATCGCATAGTGAGCGGTAGCAGCCGAGCAACGGTGAATAGAGCTGATCACGGGTTTCGATAATCGGCCCGCCGTCATAGTTGCGCCCTTCAAGCTCGGCCTTGGCCCAATCCCGGGTTGACTCCATTCTTGTCAGCAGGCGCTTTAGCACTTCGCGATACGGTTCGGCCACATCGCCCGCCTCGGCTTTAAGCGCGCTGTTGGCCTTCCACATGGAGAGCTCAGTCTTCAACTGCTCAAGATCGCGCAGGTAAAGGTCGGCGGCCATCCAGCGGCCCAGTAGTAGTACTTCGCGGGTGACCCGGGCGGTCACGTTGGGGTTACCGTCGCGATCCCCGCCCATCCAGGAAGCGTAGCGAATCGGCGCGGCATCCAGGGGTAGGCGCTCACCGGCGGTATCCAGCAGCAGGTTATCCAAATCGCGGTGGAAGTCCGGCACTGCCTGCCAGAGTGAGTTTTCAATGACAGCAAAGCCCCATTTGGCCTCATCAACCGGCGTGGGGCGTTCGTGGCGAATCTCATCGGTGTGCCATGCCTGGCTGATCAGTTCTTCCAGACGCCCCTGGGCGCGAGTGCCGCGTTCAGGGTAATCCTCGGAGCTTTCAATGGCAGTCAGGCACTCATCAATGGCGTCATATTTCTGAATCAGCGTGCGGCGGATAACTTCCGTGGGGTGGGCGGTCAACACCAGCTCAACGCGCATATTGGCGAGGGTCTCAACCAGTTTACGCGGTGAGTTACCCGCCTGCTGAGCGCGCTTAAGCAGTTCACCAAGCACCGGTTGGGAGCCCGGCTTGTAATCCTCTACGCGGCGAAAGCGTGCCCGGTAGTGCTGTTCCGCAATGTTGGCGAGGTTTAAAAACTGGTTAAACGCCCGGGTGACCGGCAATAGATCTTTCTCAGGCAGATCTCGCAGGTACTCGATCAACTCGCGCTGCTGCAGAGAATCGCCCTGGCGCCCGCGCTTGGCGTGAGCACGGATAGTTTCAATCTTATCGACAAATGCTTGGCCCAAATCGTCGGCAATGGTTCGCCCCAGGCTATCGCCCAGAATACGCACATTATCGCGCAGAGATTCGTGTAGGTCGTGACTCATTGGCATGGCCTCCTTGCAGGGGTCGCATCAATAATAATTCAGGAATGGGTAGGTTGTTTTTCTTGTGCTTTAGCTGCCTGCCAGTGGGTTTCCATCTCGTCTAACGAGGCCTCCGCCAGCGGTCGCTGGGCAGCGTTAAGCTCGCCTTCGACATAACGAAAGCGGCGTTCAAACTTTGCATTGGTCGCGCGTAGGCACTGCTCTGGGTCAGCGTTCAATGTGCGGGCAAGATTGGTGACTGCAAACAGCAGATCGCCAACTTCTTCCTGGGCGTGCTGTTGATCACCGGCGGCGAGCGCCTCCTCGACTTCGGCCAGCTCTTCGCGAATTTTCGCTACCACGCCCTTGGCGTCTGGCCAGTCAAAGCCTACCCGCGCGGCGCGCTTGGAGAGCTTGGCGGCCCGGCTGAGCGCTGGCAGTGTGCGTGGTACATCGTCTAAAACCGACGGCGTAGCGACAGCTCGTTCGGCTCTCTCTTCCGCTTTTAGCGACTCCCAACGGCTATTCACCTGCTGGGTTTGCACCTCTTCGGCACTCACTCCAGGCGGGCGGCGCGAGGCCAGGGTGCCATCCGGAAACACGTGCGGATGACGACGCAACATTTTTGCGGTCAGCGTATCGACAATATCGGCAAAGTCGAAGCGCCGCTCTTCGGCACCAAACTGAGCGTAGTAGACCACCTGAAAGAGCAAATCGCCGAGCTCACCGGGCAACTCGTCAAAGGCGCGACGCTCAATGGCATCGGCGACCTCGTAAGCCTCTTCCAGTGTGTGGGGAACGATGCTATCCCAGTCTTGCTGCAAGTCCCATGGGCAGCCCTGCTCGGCGTCACGCAGCACTTGCATCATGGTCAACAGGTCGTCCATACCATGGCGCATCATTCCCCTCCCTTACGCGTTTGCTTTTCCGGGTCTGCATTGCGCAAACGGCGAACTTCGGTAACGTTTGGCAACTGCTGGATACGGGAGAACAGGCGCCCCAGGGATTCCAGTCCGTCGACTTCCAAGGTAATGCGTAATCGGGCGATGCCCTCGTCGGTATCGGTCAAGGTATTCACAGCCAGTACGTTGACTTTTTCATTGCCGAGCAGCCCTGTCACATCGCGCAGTAGCCCGGAGCGATCCCAGGCTTGAATCTCAATGGTCACCGGATAGCGGGTCTGGGCTCGCTCGCCCCACTCTACCTCGATAATGCGCTGGGGTTCGTCCAGGCGCAATTGCAGAATATTGCTGCAGTCCTGGCGGTGCACGGTAACGCCACGCCCCTGGGTAATAAAGCCGATAATCGGCTCCCCAGGCACTGGCCGACAGCAGTTCGCCATACTGGTTTTCAGATTGCCGACGCCGAGCACCGTGATATCACTTTTGGTGGCTTTGCTGGATTGCCGCTGAGGCTTGGCTAGCAGACGATTCAGCTGCTCCTGGTCGTCGGTTTCGCCGAACAGCTGTTGGGCCTGATGCAACACTTGGCCAATACGCAGATCACCGGCGCCAATGGCGGCGTACATATCGTCAGCGTTGAGGTAGTTAACTGCCTTGGCCAGCTTGGGCAGGTCGAGCCCTTCGACATCCAGGCGGCGCATTTCGCGGTCAAACAGCGCGCGCCCTTCATCCAGGTTTTGATCCCGCGCCTGATGTTTGAACCACGCCTGAATTTTGGCCCGCGCCCGGGAGGTGCGCACATAGCCCAAACTGGGGTTTAACCAGTCGCGGCTTGGCCCGCCTTTGGTAGCCGTCAGTATCTCGATCTGCTGGCCGGTTTTGAGCTTATAAGTGAGCGGCACAATGCGCCCATTGATCTTAGCGCCCCGGCAGCGGTGGCCAATTTCGGTATGCACTCGGTAGGCAAAATCGATAGGCGTGGCAACCCGCGGCAAATCGATCACATGCCCATCGGGTGTAAACACATAGATGCGGTCAGGCGCGACATCGCTGGAGAGCCCTTCGCGCAGATCGCCAAAGCCACCCACTTCGTCCTGCCACTCCAATACTTGGCGCAGCCAGGCGATTTTTTCTTCATAGCTACGGCTTTTAGCGTTGGTATCGTGGCCCTTGTAGCGCCAGTGGGCACAGACGCCCAGTTCAGCTTCGTCGTGCATGGCAAAGGTGCGAATCTGGATTTCGAGCACCTTGTTTTCCGGCCCCATCACGGCAGTGTGCAGTGACTGGTAGCCATTTTTCTTGGGGTTGGCGATGTAGTCATCAAACTCGTTCGGCACGTGGTGCCAGCGCGAATGGATGATGCCCAGCACGGTGTAGCAGTCGGCCACTTCCGGCACCAGAATCCGCACTGCGCGCACGTCGTGAACTTGTGAAAAATCGATCCGCTTACGCTTCATTTTGCGCCAGATCGAGTAGATATGTTTGGCCCGCCCATCCACATCGTAGCGGTGAATATGCTGGGCCTCCATCAAGCCCTTGATGGTTTCTACCACATCGTGGATATAGCGGTCGCGGTCGAGACGTTTTTCCGCCAGCAGCTTGGCAATCGCTTTGTATTCGTCTTCGTGCAAGTAACGAAACGATAGGTCTTCCAGCTCCCACTTGAGCTGACCGATACCCAAACGGTGAGCCAGGGGTGCGTAAATATCCGCGACCTCTCTGGCCACCTGTAAACATTTTTCCCGAGGAGCATCTTTTACCTGACGCAGCGCACAGGTACGTTCTGCAATTTTGATTAAGGCGACACGTACATCGCCCACCATGTTGACCAGCATCTTGCGCAGGTTTTCCTGCTGATTATGCTGGCCCATGCCATGGTCAGGCGCTAACGGGTAGCTGATCGCGGCCATTTGCAGCACGCCATCGATCAGGCTCGCGACTTCTTCTCCAAAGCGTTTTGTCACCGCCTCAAGGCTCAGTAAGCCTTCCCGCACCGCACGGTAGAGAACGGCGGCTTCCAGCGTGGCCTGATCCAACTTCAAATCGCCAAGAATATCGGCCATTTCCAGGCCCATGCGGAAGCTGGAACCCGGCGAAAGCCATACACGATGCGTGCGAGGGGCTTCTAGTTCTAACGTTTCAGCAAGCTCACAGGCCTCGACTAAACGCTCGGGATCACGTAGGCGCACATCTTCTTGCAGGCGCGTTAACCATTGTTGTATATCCACCTTTCCGCTAGCGGTTAGCGGCTGGTCTTCACGCACTTTTACCATGACTATCACTCATCCATTCTGGGGGACGATCTCCACACGGCTGTCACCGTGGCTTGACGCATTTAGCTGCATCAGCTTCAAACAGCATCATTTTCAAACAACATTAGTGTTTCCATATGCGCAGTGTGAAGGAACATATCTGCCACTGCTACTTGCTTAACCCGGTAACCCGCATGCACAAGATGTGCCGCATCCCGTGCAAGCGTTGCGGGGTCACAGGAAATATAGACCACCCTGGGCACCGGGTGGCGCGCCAGCGACTGACAAATTGCTTCCCCACCGCTGCGCGGCGGGTCAAGCACTAGCGCATCACTATCGCGATGAGCAGATAGCAGCTCTTTAACGCTGGCGGGGTCGTTCAAATCGGCTTGTTGGCCGCTGACCATCAGCGCGTTGTGCTTAGCATTTATCGCAATCCGCGCCACCATGGCAGGGTTGCCTTCCACCGCGTGCACTTCAGCACCCGCCGCGGCGATGGGTAGGCTGAAATTCCCGATACCTGCAAACAGATCGAGCAGTTTTTGCCCTGGCTTGGGCGCCAACCATTGCATCACTTGGGCAACCATTTGCTGATTAACCTGGGCGTTGACCTGTAAAAAATCGCCTGGGGCAAAACTCAGTGTTAGCGGTGGCTGGTCGTTGAGTGTTAGCGACTCTTCCAGCACCGGGGGCGCGCCATGCCAGTGCAGCGTGGGTGTTTCACGCCCCAACCAGGTGCCTAATGCCACTTGATGCTGCTGAGCAAAAGCTTGCCAGCGCTCGGCATCCTGAAGGTGCTCTTTGAGCTGACGAACCAGTACTACTTGGGTGGTCGCCGTTGCCAGCAATTCTATGTGACCCACATGGCGCGGGGCATCCAAGCGCTGGAGCAACTCGCGTAGTGGTGTTAACAACTGCTGTAAGGAATCAACCAATACCGGACAGCGCTCGATGTCGACTAAGCGATGGCTATGGGCAGCTCGAAAGCCAAGGCGCGTATTGCCCTGGCTATCTACCTTGACGCCCAGCCGTGCACGACGCCGATAGCCTTGGTCATCGCCCTGAATCGTGCCAATCTCGCCTAGTGTGATGCCTTGACGCGCAAACAGGTCACGCACCACCTCACGCTTGTGGGTGCGCTGGGCATCAATATTTAAATGTTGTAAATCGCAGCCGCCACAGTGGCCAAAATGCGGGCATGGGGGCGTAACACGCTGATCAGAGGACGTTAGCAGTGATTTAACATGCGCTTCGTCAAAACGTTTGCGCGTCAGATGAATCGCCACCTCTACCTGTTCACCGGGCAACGCCTGATCAACAAACACGGTTTTACCGTTGGCTGAGTGGGCGACGCCACGGCCATCGTGCGCTAAGCGCTCAATCACCAAGGGCGACGTATCATCATCTGTAGCCGTATGACGCGCTTTGCCGCCGGGCGTGCCAGCAAGCCCAGAATGACCTGACGCGGGCCTAGACGGCCGTCTTTTTCCCAACATGGCCATGGTTATACTCCTGGGGCAAATAGGCCAGTAGAGAGATAGCGGTCACCGCGGTCACAGACAATAAACACAATCACCGCATTTTCGGTTTGCTCGGCAATGCGCAGCGCGCCTGCCAAACTACCACCTGATGAAACCCCAGCCAGAATGCCCTCTTCGCGGGCTAGACGACGCATATGCTCTTCGGCTTCTTGTTGGCCGATATCAAGTGTGACATCCACCCGGGGCGCTTCAAAGATGGCGGGAAGGTACTCTTTTGGCCAGCGGCGAATACCAGGAATGCTGGCGCCATCGGCGGGCTGCAAACCGACAATTTGGATAGCCGGGTTCTGCTCTTTTAAATAGCGTGACACGCCCATGATAGTGCCCGTGGTGCCCATTGAGCTTACAAAGTGAGTCACTTCGCCACCGGTTTGTTGCCATACTTCAGGGCCGGTGGTGCGATAGTGCGCCAACGGGTTGTCTGGGTTGGCGAACTGATTGAGCGGTTTTCCCTCGCCACTGGCGATCATGTCATCCGCTATATCCCGAGCTTCCTCCATGCCGCCAGCTTTACTGGCAGAAATGAGTTTGGCCCCATAGGCTGCCATCGCCTGCTTACGCTCTTCCGAGGCGTTTTCCGGCATCACGAGTACCATTTTGTAGCCTTTGATCGCCGCCGCCATGGCCAGCGCAATGCCGGTATTGCCTGACGTTGCCTCAATCAGCGTATCGCCGGGGGTAATATCACCACGGGCTTCCGCCTCGCTGATCATGGAGAGTGCGGGGCGATCCTTGACCGAACCCGCCGGGTTATTGCCTTCAAGCTTGGCCAGCAGAATATTATTGTGACCGGCGCTAATGCGCTTCAGGCGCACTAATGGCGTATTGCCAACAACCTCTTCCAACGTGGGATAGCCCTTAAGATCATTCATGAAAATTCCTTATCGTAACCGTTATGCTGCATTATATCGGTGCTGCCTTGACCTGGACAGGCAACCTCATTGAATCAGCGAGCTTCTTTTCATGTCATTGAATACCCGACTTCTATTTGCCCTACTCGGTTTCCCGCTCCTGGTATACGCCATGATGGCTGTATTACTGGTCATACAGAGTGGTACGGAAGCTCGGGCGGCACAGCAAGAACGCTTGGAAAATGCTGGCGAGCTGCTGTCACCCAGTTTTGCTGACGCAGTCGCACAGGGTGATTCTCAGCGTCTAGAGGCCCTAGCCCGCCAACTTCTCACCATGAGAGGATTGCGGGCGGTTGCGCTCTTTGATGCGCAAGGCGATCGTCTTTTATTACTGGGCAACGCTGCGCGACCCACTCTGGAAGCGCCCGCTAGCAGCCAACTGCTCATGGAAGAAGAGGCTTGGCGACTGCGCTTACCGTTAGAGGTTACCCAGCCCAATACAAGCTTAGTCAGCGCGGTCAATAGTAGCGCAGGCTGGCTGGTTATCGAGATGGACACCCGAGCGCTCACCCTGGGCCGTTATAAATTGATTGCTAGTCTTAGCTTAGGCGGCATGTTGCTTGGCCTGCTGATGTTTTTAATCGCCTTCGCCATCAGTCGCTATGCCACCCGCCCTATCGAAGAAGCTAACCAAGCGCTTTATCGCCTATCCCGCGGTGACTATCGACTACATCTGATGCCTTCTAATGCGGCGGAACTTAACCACCTGACTAGCCACATTAATACCCTCGCTGAACACTTTCAGCAGGCCCAGCGGGATATGCAAACGCAAATTGAGCAGGCCACCAGCGAACTGCAAGAATCCATGGAAACCATAGAGGAGCAGAATATAAAGCTCGATTTGGCACACCGCAGCGCTTTGCGGGCGAATGCGGTGAAATCCGAATTCTTAGCCAACATGAGCCATGAGATTCGCACCCCACTCAACGGCATTATTGGGTTTTGTCGGCTGCTGGGCCGTTCATCGCTGGATACGCGCCAGCAGGAATGGTTGCAGCACGTCCATCGCGCTTGCGACAACCTGCTTATGTTGGTTAACGACGTGCTCGACTTTTCCAAGCTTGAGGCCAATCGCCTTACTCTTGAAGAAGCGGATATCGATATCGTCGCACTGGTTGATGAAGTGATTGGGCTTCACGCGCCTGAAGCCCAGCGCAAGCAGTTACACTTAGTGGCGATGGTGTATGACGATGTCCCTACACCACTGAGCGGTGATCCGTTGCGTATTCATCAAGTGTTAAATAACTTGATTGGTAATGCGCTCAAGTTCACTCATGAAGGTGATGTGATTGTGCGTGTCATGCTGGATAACCAAGAAGGCCAGCATGTCGTGCTTAACCTCAGCGTTAGTGACACCGGGATTGGTCTTAGCGATGCCCATCAGAAGGCTTTATTTAGCGCCTTTTCCCAAGCTGAACCCAGCCATTCACGCCAGTTTGGCGGCAGTGGCCTGGGGCTTACTATCTGCCGCCAGCTCATTGAGCGCATGGGTGGCGAGATTGAGCTGGAGAGTGTATTGGGCCAAGGCACCACTTTCTCCTTTACACTACCCCTACTGGCTCACAAAGCAATCGAACGGCCAGCGGAGATTAGCCTAGCCAACCCCACTATTTGCCTCTATGAAACCCATGCGCCTACCCGCCATGTGTTGGAGCATTTGCTGCAACGCTGGGAAGCGCAACCGATTGCGTTTGATGCCTCTGAACCGGCACAACTGCTGATATTGGGGTTGGAGCACAGTGATTATACGCCCGAGCGCCACCGCTACTGGCAAAAAGTCATTGATCAAACGCCTTGCCCTGTATTGATTTTAGCCAACGGCAACAGTTTTGATCTGCCCCCTTTGCGATTACCCCAGGGCGGTGAAATGCTTTACAAACCCTTTTCACGCGCTCAATTGGTGGCATCGCTTAAGCAATTACTGCTGCCGGCGTTCGTGTCCTATAAGAAGCCTGGGCCGTTAGCTGCTCTGCCAGCGTCGTCTCAACCCGTCAAGTTGCTGATTGTGGATGACAATGCGCCGAACCGTGAGCTGCTCAAAAATATGCTTGAAGATCCCGCCCTGCATATCACGGCATTAGAAAGTGGCCACCAAGCACTAGAGTTTGCACGAACCAGCAATGTGGATATGGTGCTGATGGATATCCGCATGCCTGGCATGGATGGTGTACAAACCACCCAAGCGTTGCGCCGACTCAGCAGCACTTGGGCTCGCTGCCCCATTATAGCGGTCACCGCTCATGTCCTCAGCAGTGAACGCCAAAAGTGGCTCGCCGAAGGCCTTGATGACGTCCTGATAAAACCCATTGATGAGGCACAGCTGCATCAACTGCTTCATCGCTTTTTGGGGGTTACCCATCGGCTAGCCGGCAGCAATGCAGCACCTTCTGCAACGAGCAGTAGCAAAACCACTATTAAGTCATTTAGCCACACGACGCCCGCCAAGCTACCCGTTGTGGATCTTGAGATAGGCGCACGCCTAGCAGGCGGTAAAGAGTACCTCGCACGGGAGCAGCTAAAACGTTTGATCGACAGCTTGGACGAAAGTGAACAACACATGCGTAGCGCTTTTGCACAACAAGATTTGCCGATGCTGCTCGATTGGGTCCACGGATTGAATGGCGCCAGCCGTTACTGCGGCGCGCCGGAGCTGGCATTGCTGGTAGAGACGCTGGAAACACGGCTGCGGACCAGCGGCTTAGACCATGTAGAAGGGCTACTGGAGGATCTATATCGGGCAATGGCACGACTAAGAGCACATCGCCCGTTTTTACTCAGGTCCTAAGCCAATAACTAATACCTAAAGACCAAAAACAAATCTTCGTCCGGCCTTGGCTGGCTATGAGCGTTCCAACACCACAAAAGCAACCGCGTACTCGGCTTCGTCACTCAAGGTGATATGACTCGCCGTGACGCCTGCCGCCTGGAGTAGCCGCTCTGCTTTACCGTCAAGCACGAAGTAAGGCTTACCCAAGGCATCATTAAGCACCTGGATATCACACCACTGCATTCCGTGGCGCAGGCCAAGCCCTAGCGCTTTAACAAACGCCTCCTTGGCAGCAAAACGTTTGGCGAGGAAGGCGGCAGGCTGGGATTTCTGGAGCCAAAGCGTATGCTCTTCAGGCCCTAAAATTCGCTGCGCAAAGCGCGGGCCGTGCCGCTGCACGGCCCGCGTAAAGCGCTCAATACGCGCTATATCGGAGCCAATACCCACAATCATCGCCTAAAAAACCTCTTGGTAGGGACTCCTGAATAGTCAATCTCTAAAGAGTCAATCTCTGATCAATGCCCGCAGCATCCGTTATGCACATGATCTTCTGTATGTTCATGGTCGTGCTCATGATCGTGGGCATCGAGAGCTGCCATTAACCCCGCCTCTTGGCCTGCGATAATCAAGCGTTTCATTTCTTGTACGGCCTCTTTCAGGCCAACAAACAGCGCACGGGCAATAATGGCATGACCAATATTAAGCTCGTTGACGCCTGGCAATGCCGCAATGGCTTCAACGTTATGGTAGTGCAAGCCGTGACCGGCATTGACCACCAATCCTAGTGAGACAGCATACGTGGCGGCAGCTGTTAAGCGGTGATACTCCGCATTCGCCGCATCGCTGCCTGGTCGAGCTTCTGCGTAAGCACCTGTGTGCAGCTCGATGGTAGGAGCCCCGGCGCGCTGGGCAGCATCGATCTGCTCTACGTCAGGATCGATAAACAGAGAGACGTCGCAGCCCGCTGCGCTCAATCGCTGGCAGGCGCTGGCAATAACGTCAAAGCCGCCGACCACATCCAGGCCACCTTCAGTGGTCAGTTCTTCACGCTTCTCAGGTACCAGACAAACGTGGGCTGGACGCACTTCTTCAGCCAGCGCCAGCATCTCTTCGGTAACCGCCATTTCCAGGTTCATGCGGGTATTAAGCACTTCGGCCAGAATGCGCACATCACGAGGCTGAATATGACGACGGTCCTCACGCAAATGCACCGTAATACCATCAGCGCCCCCCTCTTCAGCCACTAGCGCGGCTTGAACAGGATCAGGGTAGCGGGTACCTCGGGCTTGGCGAAGTGTCGCAATGTGGTCAATATTGACGCCTAACAGTATCCGAGGGGGGTGCATAATGCCTCCAGCGCAGCGATAAGAAAGAGTTTGTGAGCAAGAAATTCAACCATTAGGGACGATGGCGACGTCGCGCTAAATCGAGCATTAATTCTCGCGAGCGTAAGACGGTAGAACCCAGGTGCGGTGCCAGTGCGGCACGCATCACCGCCTTCAAAGCGTTAGCGAGCCCTTCATGCTGCCAGTCACCCTGTTCAATATAGCGCAACGTGCGGCCATCTAAACCGCGTTCGGCCGGGGAAAAAGCGCGCGTCGCTGCATCAAAACGATAGTGCAGCTGGGGATCCAAAACGCTACCCTCCGGTGTTGTAAATTGCGGCGTTGCTTCAAGCGCTTCCAATAGCGCCCACTCATAACGGCGCAACGCTAACGCCCTCTCAGCGGGCGCTGGCAACGCTTCCAATAGCGCCGTATAAAAGGCGAACACATCAGGGGCTGGTAACTCTAGCGGCAATAGTCGAGTGGCGATCTCATTAGCGTAAAGCCCACATAGCAAACCTTCACCCGCTAATAATGCCGTTTGGCCGCGTGATTCCATCAGCGTCAGCCGCTTTAAATCACGGCTGCCCTGCCACGTCACGAATAGCGGTGTAAAAGGCTGCAAACGTTGGCGCGATTTTGATCCGGGCCGTTGCCCACCATGGGCTACAGCACGCACTCTGCCGTGGTCAAGGGTTAGTAGATCTACCAGCGCACTGGTTTCACGGTAAGGCCGACGATGAAGTAAGAAAGCCGGCTCAGGCGCCATCGCTACACTCAATCGAGGTCGTAACCCAGGCTTTTCAAGGCGCGCTCGTCATCCGACCAGCCACGCTTCACTTTCACCCAGAGATTCAGCATGACTTTGGTGCCCAGCGCGCGCTCCATATCAAGGCGTGCTTCACGACCAATACTCTTGAGTCGATCGCCGTTTTCGCCAATCAAAATAACTTTTTGACCCTGCCGCTCAACAAGGATGAGTGCGCTGATATGTGTCACACGTTCGGTCTCGCGGAACTCTTCAATCTCAACGGTCATCTGGTATGGCAGCTCATCACCCAACTGGCGCATTACTTTTTCACGCACCAGCTCAGCGGCCATAAAGCGCAGACTTTTATCGGTAATCTGGTCTTCAGGGAAGAAGTGAACGCTTTCAGGGAGATGCTTGGCTACCTCCTCTTCCAAGGTATCCACCTGGGTGCCATGTTTAGCTGAAATTGGCACGATGGCAGCGAAGTCGCGTCGAGCACCCACCTCAGCCAACCACGGTAAAAGATCGCCTTTCTCGCCGAGACGGTCGACTTTATTGACCGCCAAAATAACCGGCGCTTTGACATGTTCCAGGCGCTTCAATACCGCTTGATCTTCTTCGGTCCAGCGAGTGCGGTCGATAATAAACACCACACAATCAACGTCACGCAGTGCCTGGGTAGCCGCCTGGTTCATAAAGCGGTTGATCGCCTTATTACGGTCCTTGGACATGATGTGCATGCCCGGCGTATCGACGTAGATGAACTGGGTCTCATTCTCCGTTTTAATACCCATTACCTTGTGGCGCGTGGTTTGTGGTCGCCGTGAGGTAATCGATATTTTCTGCCCCAAAATACGGTTCATGAGGGTCGATTTGCCCACGTTGGGTCGGCCGACGATGGCAACGAATCCGCAGGTTTGGCTCATGATTTTTCTCCAGGGCTTTTTTCGAGGTACGACAGTGCTTCTTCTGCTGCTTGCTGTTCAGCATGACGGCGGCTAGGACCCTTACCAGTGGTATGCTCAACCAGCAGGTCAATGTAGCACTCCACGGTAAAGGTCTGGGCATGCGCCTCGCCCTTCACGCAGACAACTTCATAGCGCGGCAAGGCGGCTTGACGCGACTGCAAAAACTCCTGCAAACGCGTTTTGGGGTCCTTTTGGGTATCTTGCAACGAGATATTTTCCAATCGCTCTGCATACCAATCCAATACACGGTCACGCACCACATCCATACCGGCATCCAGATAGATAGCACCAATGATGGCTTCAACCGCGTCCGCCAGGATCGATTCACGGCGATGTCCACCGCTTTTCATCTCACCAGAGCCTAGCCGCAAGCACTCACCGAACTCCATTTCCCGGGCAAGCTCCGCCAGCGTTTGGCCTTTCACCAACCGCGCACGCAGGCGTGAGAGCTGACCTTCACGAGCCTGGGGGAAGCGTTGAAACAGCGCCTCGGCGATCACAAAATTGACAATGGAGTCACCCAGGAATTCCAGGCGCTCATTGTTACGACCACCGAAGCTGCGGTGGGTCAAGGCCAATTCCAATAGCATATCGTCGCCAAAGGTATGGCCGATTCGTCGGCAAAAAGCGTTCAAGGAATTACTCACAGCTCTCCTACGTCATTGACGTTAACTAAAGTGACATAACTGACTAACCACAATCTAAGCAGGTGCTTCATTCAATACGCCGCACGCTGGTAAAACTCGGCAACCCGCCATCCCAATGCATCCATACTCCAAACGCACGGCCAACAATATTCTCTTCCGGCACAAAGCCCCAATAGCGGCTGTCGTTGGAATGGTCTCGGTTATCACCCATCATGAAATAGTGCCCTTCCGGCACTTCTACTTCACGCATCTGCGGGCCTGGGTCTCGTGGGTTGTTATAAATAAAGTGCTCAGCGTCGCCAAGGCGTTCAGCTAATAATAGCTGCTGGGGAGAACCTTCGGGGCCCTCTTCAATCAACTCTTTAGCCACCGCCTCCCCGTTGATAAAGAGCTGCTTGCCTTCATAACGGATACGATCCCCTGGCATACCGACCACCCGCTTGATGAAATTCACTGACGGTTCACCTGGAAAACGAAACACCATCACGTCGCCCCGCTCGGGATCATCTACTTCGATAAAGCGCGTATTCACCACGGGTAATCGTAGTCCGTAAGCAAATTTGTTGACCAGAATAAAGTCGCCCACTTCGAGCGTTGGTCGCATTGAACCCGAGGGAATTTGGAAGGGCTCAATGACAAAACTACGCACCACCAGCACCACCAATAGCACCGGAAAAAATGAACGTGCGTAGTCGACCGGCCAGGGTTCTTTAAGCAGTTTTTCACTGGTAGCAGGATCAAGCCCTTCCTTGGTATTGGCCTCTGCTGTGGCGAAACGTTGGCGGCGCTTGGGTTTTAATACCAGCACGTCCAACAGGTAAACAACGCCCGAAAGCGCAACAGCGAGTACCAAAAGTAATGAAAAATCCATGGGTGGTGTTCTTTCCTAGTCGTTTACCTTGAGCACAGCAAGGAAGGCATCCTGGGGAATTTCCACACGCCCCACTTGTTTCATGCGTTTCTTACCCGCTTTCTGTTTCTCGAGCAGTTTCTTCTTACGGCTGACATCGCCACCGTAACACTTGGCGGTCACGTTTTTGCGTAATGCCTTGACCGTCGAGCGCGCGACTACCTGACCACCGATAGCGGCCTGGATGGCCACATCAAACATTTGCCGCGGAATAAGCTCTTTCATTTTTTCCACTAGCAAACGACCGCGATGATGGGCATGGTCACGGTGAATAATGACGGCTAATGCATCGACTTTATCACCGTTAATGAGTACGTCTAAACGTACCAACTTGGCTTCTTCAAAGCGTTCGAAGTTGTACTCAAGCGATGCATACCCTTTCGAAATAGATTTCAGGCGATCAAAGAAGTCCATGACCACTTCTGACATCGGCAGTTCGTAGGCCAGTTGAATCTGGTTGCCCAAGAACTGCATATCCCGCTGCGTACCCCGGCGCTGTTCACACTCGGTAATCACGTTGCCCACATACTCCTGGGGAACCAGGATGCTGGCGCGGACAACTGGCTCGCGCATTTCATCTACGTCGGCCATATCGGGCAGCTTGGAGGGGTTGGAGACGTAGTTAACGTCGCCGTTTTTCATCGCTAGCTCATAAACAACCGTTGGCGCCGTGGTGAGCAGATCAATATTATACTCACGCTCCAGGCGCTCTTGAACAATCTCCATGTGTAGCGTGCCAAGAAAGCCCACCCGGAAACCGAAGCCAAGAGCATCGGAGTTCTCTGGCACATATTCAAGCGAGGCATCATTAAGCGCCAGTTTTTCCAGCGCATCGCGGAAGTCTTCGTAATCATCCGCGCTGACCGGGAACATACCGGCATAAACCTGTGGCTTCACTTTTTGGAAACCAGGTAAGCGCGCGACGTCAGGGGTTTTCGTATGGGTAATCGTATCGCCTACCGGCGCCCCGTGAATCTCCTTGATGCCAGCGACAATAAAACCAACTTCACCGGCACGCAGGATATTAGTCTGTTTACGCTGGGGGGTAAAAATACCCACTTCCGTCGTGCCCCAATCGCGGCCCGTCGACTTAATACGGATCTTATCGCCTTTGCGCAGCGTCCCATCAAATAGACGCACCAGTGAGACTACGCCGAGATAGTTATCAAACCAGGAGTCGATAATAAGCGCTTGTAAGGGGGCATCGGGATCGCCTTTGGGTGGCGGAATATCACGCACCAAGCGTTCAAGCAGGGCGTCGATTCCAATACCGCTTTTCGCCGACACCCGGCAGGCATCGGTAGCATCAAGCCCGATGATCTCCTCGATTTCCTGAGAAACCTTGTCACAATCTGCCTGCGGCAAATCGATTTTGTTAAGTACCGGCAGAACTTCCAGGCCTTGTTCAATCGCGGTATAGCAGTTGGCCACCGACTGGGCTTCCACGCCTTGCGCTGCATCGACTACCAGCAGTGCACCTTCACAGGCGTAGAGCGAACGCGACACTTCGTAAGAGAAATCAACGTGCCCCGGCGTATCGATAAAGTTGAGCTGGTAAACCTTGCCATCGGCAGCCGTATAATCCAGCGTCACCGACTGGGCCTTGATGGTAATACCACGCTCACGCTCAATGTCCATGGAATCGAGCACTTGCTCTTTAAGCTCACGTTCCGTTAACCCTTCACAGGTCTGAATCAAACGATCAGAGAGTGTCGATTTACCATGGTCAATATGTGCGATAATAGAGAAATTTCTTATATGCTTGATTTTACTATCGTTTTCTTGGGTCATTTGCCGATTTAATCCGGGTATGTAGGCAATCGAGTACGATTAAAAAAAGTACCTTGAAATGCGCAGTCGAAATTTGGTGTCATTGTACCGTTAGCGGGGTTCCGGTGCTATGTTCATCAAAAAATGCCAAAAATAACCGCTACCTAATCACCTTGCTAATGTTCTATACGTACTCCTTATCAACCCTTGCGCAGGCATAGAGGCAAGCCAAATTTACCTATTCCATGGTGTTTGCTTGTTCCTATACTAGGGTTTTATTGGATGAGCTTTAAAAAGGAGTGCCATGGAAACCGAAATCCCTATCCTGGATATGCTAGCCCGCCTGCTTGTTGCCTCCGGCTTGGCCCTGTGTCTTGGCTTGGAACGGGAGCTTCGTGGCAAACCCGCGGGGCTTCGTTCTCATATGCTGGTGTCACTTGGCTCGTCTGCGTTCATCATTGTTGGCATGAGCGTGCTATTTGCTACGGGTGAAGGGGATCACGCGGCAAGTATCGATCCTAATCGTGTTGTTGAGGGCGTGATTGGTGGCATAGGTTTTTTGGGTGCTGGCAGTATCATTCGCAGTGGCGCCCACATTGAAGGGATTACCACTGGCGCCTCGATTTGGCTGGCCGGTGCCGTCGGCGTTGCCGCGGGCATCAATAATTTCCCATTAGCCGTTATGGTCACCATTTTGGGGCTAATCATCATGGTGGTGCTAGGCCGATTCGAGCACGACATGATAGAAAACCTAGTTGATAAAAAAGGTAATCGTAAAGAACGTAGAAAAAGGAACGAGGAGTGATCGAAAGCGATAAGGGCGATAAAGTGGGCGGGGGGAAATAGAGGTCAACGGAAATACAGTCTGGCGAGCTTAATTATCGAAAGGGTGAGACAGGTTAGCAGCCATAGTCCGGCGAGAACCGCCGGACTAGGAGTAACAATAGGCGGATTATTCTAGGCGAAGCGCTACAAACAACGAACGACCCTCGCGGAACAGGCGCAACGGAATGGCACGATCAGTAGGCAACTCTTCGACAATGCTCATTAATTCCTCTGAAGAAGAGACACTGCGATGATCGATACTTACCAGTACATCCCCAGGTCGGATCCCCGCTTTAGCTGCCACGCTATCAGACTCAACTTGGCGAACTACCACACCACCTGAGATATTTAGCTGCTCACGCATAGCATCATCAATTTCAGCGACCATTACGCCAAGACGTGTTTGGTTGTTGCTAGTGGCTTGCGCAGTTTGCTGCTCGGCGTCCGGCCAACTGCCCAGCTCTACTGATTCGGTCAGCTGTTCGCCATCACGCATCAAGGTAAGCTCTACCTCGGTACCGGGCGCACCTTTGCCAATTAGACGCGGCAGTGAGCTTGAGCGCTCGACCTCTTCACCATTGACTTCAAGAATGACATCACCAGCCTGGAGGCCGCCCTGCGCGGCAGGGCCTTCGGGATCAAGGTCAGCAATCAGCGCACCAATCGCACTCTCCATGCCAAACGACTCAGCCAAATCTTCGGAGACCGGCTGGATCATGACACCTAACCAGCCGCGATTAACTCGGCCATCTTCACGCAATTGCTCGGCCACATCCATGGCCACGTTGATGGGAATCGCGAATGAGACACCCATGAAACCGCCGCTACGAGTAAAGATTTGTGAATTGATGCCGACCACTTCGCCCTCAAGATTAAATAGCGGACCACCGGAGTTACCGGGATTGATCGCCACATCCGTTTGAATAAAGGGAACATACGCATCACGCGGCAAGGTGCGATTGATCGCACTGACGATACCCGCAGTGACAGAGTGATCAAAACCGAAAGGCGAGCCAATCGCCGCTACCCATTCGCCAACTTTGAGTTCGTCAGAATCGCCCAGCGTCAGTGTCGGTAGGTCATTGGCCTCTATTTTGAGGAGTGCCACATCGGTTTGTGGGTCACTACCAATCACTTGGGCACTCAACTCACGTCGATCATTGAGCCGCACGAGAATCTCATCAGCGTCTTGAACAACGTGTGCGTTAGTCATCACGTAGCCATCCTCGCTAATAACGAATCCGGAACCTAAGGATTGACGCTCTTCACTACGTCCTTGCCCATTGCTAGGCGGCTCGGGGAAGCTATCGCCAAAAAAATGGCGGAAAATTTCTGGGATTTCCTGACCGCCGAACCCTTCAAAACCCGGGACGCTGCTACGCTGAACCGTTCTGCTGGTAGCAATATTGACCACCCCAGGGGCGGCATCCTCTACCAGCTCGGTAAAATCAGGCAAACCCTGAGCGCTGGCCGCTTGGCCAAAGGTTAGCAACGCCACCACGCATACCCATAGGGTGGAGGGGAGTATCAAGCGCTTCATGCAAGAGCTCCTACTTAAGGTGATAGTAATCGAAGGCAGATCAATAACTCACAGCAACGTTCATAGAAAAGTGCCGGAGAACTAAATTAACAAACTAATTGACCAAGCGTGGGCGAAAGCGTTCCCCTCGCCCACGTATTAGGTAGTTAATACTTAGCGCACCGCCCATCAAGGCGATAAAAAAGATCAGTGGCGGCAGCCAAATTGAGTCACTAACACGCGCGGCTAAGCCGGATAGCAACAGCGCTAGCAGTAAAGGCAACCCATAAACAAAAAAAGCGAGCAACGTGACGGACGCACTTGGCAAGCTTATGGTGACCAACTTTCCTAACGGATAGCGCTGCTCAATACCTCGGGCTGACTCAGGAAGTGCTACAGCAATATGCTGGCTGCGCCGACGTGCTAACAACCCTAAACCGCACCCTCTGCCCTGTGCACACTGCTCACAGTTCTCTTGGGCAGATATTTCTACAATAAGGTGCTGAGGCTTAAACCCTACAACGGTGCCAGCGCGTAATAAGGGGGAGCATGAAGTGGGGGTCGTCATCTCATTTCTCGTCATGCGTAAAACGAAAACACTAAGGTTCATCCTCATCGTGACTATCACTACTGGTCTTTGATTGAAGCAAATCAAAATTAATTGAACGGACGATCCGTTGGAGCGTTGCTACAGGCAGCTCACCAATGGCCACCATCTGCCAACGACCTTCAGCGCTCATTGTATGCTCAATGGCAACAGCAGAAACACCCAGTTGCTGGACGCCTTCTTTTAAAGCGGTAGTAGCATCAGAGGAAAGAGGTTCTACAAAGATACTTACCGTCGCTAAACCGTCGCTATAAACTCGCTGATGCCGACGATCATTGCCGGTAAAATTAATCGGTTGGGCAACAAATCCTTCGGGCAACCAGGTAACTTGCCAGGGAGTACTCAGCACGACCTTAGAATCATCTACCCTAACGATCCCAGTATACTTTTGAGGCGATTGAAGCTGAGTGATTTGAAAAGTTTCAATGATTCGCCCTTGCTGATCAATGAGCACATGCTTCAGCAATAGGCCAGTGTCTTGATCTAGCCACCACTCATGGGAAAAACGCCATTGATCGCGGGGCTCAAACATTAGTTTAACCGCTTCACGACCGGCAACACGCGCGTTATCTTCAAGCTCAATGGAATAGAACTGCTCGAGGTGGGCGGCCCACCGCGCTGGCGAAGGCAGCTCCCCAGTGCTGTCCTCTTCTGTCCAGGCTAACCGCCCGACTGGCGAGCGTCGCTCGATACTGACAGAGGGACCATCTAAATACTGAACTACCTGCTGTCGGATACCGTCTTGAATTCGGTGTGAAAGCGCAAGAGTGCGCACCCCGATTGGATCAATAGCGACGGCTCTTGCTTGAAAGGCATAACAGTGGCTGGCCCACAAACCACGCTCAAGCCACTGCGTTGCGCTGCTAGGCGCCTGCTGCGAAACCACTGCACATTCATAACCAGCATGGCTTTCTGCTTGTTCATTTGTGCTCTCTGCATAGACATCAAAAGAGAGCACACAAGCCAGAGCAGCTAGCCCCCATGCTCGCTTAGTCCGCAGGGCAACCATTATATTGCGCACTTCCATCTAGCGCACTCCCTGCTCACCTAATAGGCGCCATGAAAAAGCCCGTCATTGAGGCTTAGCGCTGCCCTAGTGGCTCAGTTACTGCAGAAGAACGCATCAGCGGCATCCAGCTGTCACCACTACCGTAAGCGGCACTTTGGGTGTGCTGTTTTAAGTAAGATTGCAGTAAGCCAATCTGATCAACATCAATGTTAGTGCCTTGTGAAGCGGTTACTCCCTGAGGAGTCTGCGCTGAAAAGCCAGCTTCACTAATATTCATCAAGCCACTTTGACCTGCCTGCCCGCTAAGCCTAAACGGCGTAGGTTCAAACATCGGCATATCCGCACGCCCAGCAACTGCCGGCTGAGACGCCAAACTAACGGGTTGCACTTGAGTCCCCCCATTAGTACTGGAAGCAGTCGTTGCAATGTCGCCACCTTGACCAACCGGCGAATCATTGCCAAAGAACTGCACCCCTGTAATAACCATCAAGGAGACAGCAGCAGCAACGCCAGCACCACGGGCAAACGATATCCCTCCAGCACGATGGGCTACTTGGTCTGAGCCTTGCGTTATGGGAGCAGGCTCGTCACGCAATCGGGCCATGATGCCAGCAGAAAGATCAACGCTTACATCGACACCCTGCTCACGTTGCATCATGCTGCGCGCAAGATGATAGCGGCGCCAAGTATCGGCGGCGTCATCATCGTTAGGCAGCGCCTTCAACACTCGGCGAAGCTCTAGCTCATCACTTTCGCCATCCATCAACACCGAAAGTGATTCCCGTGTGTTTTGACTCATACTTCACACCCTCACACTGTTTAAAAGAAGTACTGGCATGGCGGTCACTCTGAACAGGCGCCATCACACCGACGACTTCCAAGGCCAAGACTCCGTTACACGCTACTTAGGATATCCACCTAACTAGGTTACAACGCTAAGTTCATGACGCTTTGCACATTGATACAGCCATTGTGCTCATCAAGATAGTCATGCTTTATGACGCTAAACGTGCCAGACAGTTCACAAAAAAAGTAAAACCTTCATTTTTTGTGGTGGCGATTCAAAGCGATCACTTAGCCCTTCTACTAGTGACCGTCATTCGTCGCGACTGTTCCTGGCCGTCGATACTAACGGACGAATATGCTCATCAACCGCTTCCCGAGCGCGGAAAATTCGTGAACGAACGGTCCCCACCGGACACTGCATTACCTGAGCGATATCTTCGTAAGCAAGACCATCCAGCTCTCGCAAGGTAATCGCTGTGCGCAGATCATCAGGTAAGTTGGCAATAGCTTGGTAAACCGCTGCTTCAAGCTGATCTCTAGCAATGGCCGCTTCCGGCGATTCTGAATCGGCCAATCGGCCACTTTGATCGATAATTTCAGCATCAACAATATCTAGATCGCTGCCCGGGGGACGCCTGCCCCGCGAGACCAAATAATTTTTGGCAGTGTTGATAGCAATACGGTACATCCAGGTATAAAACGCGCTTTCGGCGCGAAACTTGCCCAAGGCGCGATACGCCTTGATAAATGCCTCCTGAGCCACATCCTGCACTTCAGAGTGATCATGAACGTAACGACCGATCAGGCCGATAATTTTGTGCTGGTACTTTTTTACCAGCAAATCGAAAGCGCGCGTATCGCCTTTTTGGGCACGTTCCACAAGCTGTTGGTCTGTTTCCCGAGTGCCCATTCACACGCTCCTCCAGCTCGTACGGCGTGCGCCGAGCCCCATTCCTATTAGCCCTGACAAGTGGGCGTTCACAGCAAGCAGCATAGCGTCCCTATGGGCATTGATTAATAATAGAGTGAATAAAAGAGCGAATACATCGCCCGTATATGTTGTTGCATTTTATAACGGTACCGAATTTTAAAGACAGGGCCCAGTTAAAACAGAGCCTCAGTGTTGCGCGTTCCGTGCAGGGCATCAAGCACTTAGCTCCTTTCACAAAACCCTGCGGCTGACACTTTCAATGCTGCTATAGTTCCACAACAATTGATTTTTACCTCCCCGGCAAGCGATAGTAGACGCCACTTTTATCGTCCCCTCACTTTTTCAGCCATTACGAAAGCACAGGTAGCAAGATGTCAGAACAGCAGGTTAATAACCTTAACGTCATCGCTCAAGACGTTCTCACCACGCCAGAAGCGCTCAAGAATGCCATACCGTTAACGGAGGCAGCAGAGCGCACCGTAATAGAGGGGCGTAAAACCATTCAGAGCATCCTGGATGGCAGCGACCCGCGACTATTGGTAGTGGTCGGCCCTTGCTCTATCCACGACGTGGAAGCAGCGCTTGATTATGCCCGCCGTCTTCGCAAACTTGCCGATCAAGTCAGCGACAGCCTGTATATAGTGATGCGTGTCTATTTTGAAAAGCCGCGCACAACGGTGGGCTGGAAAGGCCTAATCAACGACCCGCACCTCAACGACTCTTTTGAGATTGATGAAGGTCTGCACATCGCTCGAAAACTGCTGGTCGATCTCGCTGAAATGGGCTTACCGCTCGCTACCGAAGCACTCGATCCCATCTCTCCCCAGTATATGCAAGACTGCATTAGCTGGTCAGCGATTGGCGCCCGCACGACCGAGTCGCAAACCCACCGGGAAATGGCTTCCGGCCTCTCCTGCCCGGTCGGCTTTAAAAACGGTACCGACGGCAGCCTGGATGTGGCGATTAACGCGCTTCAGTCCGTAGCCAGCCCGCACAATTTCCTGGGTATTAACCAAGCAGGCCAGGTGGCCATTATTCGCACCCGGGGCAACGCCTACGGCCACGTTGTTCTACGTGGCGGCAACGGCAAGCCCAACTACGATAGCGTAAGCGTTACCCTGGCGGAAAAAGAGCTCGAGAAAGCCAAACTATCACCCAACATCATGATTGACTGCTCCCACGCCAACTCCAACAAAGACGCAGCGCTACAGCCGTTAGTATTGGAAAACGTTACCAACCAAATCCTGGAAGGCAACACCTCCATCATAGGTCTGATGGTTGAATCCAACATTGGCTGGGGCAATCAAAAATTGCCGCAGGATCTCAGCCAGCTGCAGTATGGCGTCTCGATTACCGATGCCTGCATCGACTGGGACGCCACGGTAGAAACCTTCAACCGCATGAACGATAAACTTGCCGACACGCTAGCCAAGCGCATCGCCAAGTAGGTTGACAACCCCGCTACGGCGGGGTTTTGTGTTGTTTCCCAGCACACTGGATAATCACTAGCGACTAATTTCACGCCGAAATGGCGGCAGTGCATCCAGCAGTGCTTGTCCGTAGCGGCGGGTAATCACCCGCTTATCCAGCAAAGTGATCGTCCCACGATCACTCTCTTTGCGAATCAAACGCCCGCAGGCCTGCACCAGTTTAATAGACGCATCAGGCACGCTAATGCGCATAAACGCGTTACCACCCTGGCTCTCTATCCATTCCGCTAATGTAGCGCCCACTGGATCGTCTGGCACCGCAAAAGGTAGCCGCGTAATCACCACGTGCGTCAAATAGTCGCCGGGAAGATCGATCCCCTCGGCAAAGCTCGCCAAGCCAAAAATAATACTGCCCTCCCCCCTGTCCACAGCTGCTCGATGACGCTCGATCAACTCGCGTTTTGGCAGTGCATCCTGAGCGAGCACTCGCTCTTTCACACTAACGGGCAGTGCTTTATCGACCGCCCGCAGCTGGGCACGGGAGGAGAACAGCACTAGCGCCGCCTCTTTATCATCCAACTGCGATACAAACGTCACAATCGCCCGCTCGTGGGCATCCCTATCCCCAGGGTCGGTGGCCTCTTTAGGCACGCGCAGCACCGCATTGGCGTAATCAAAGGGGCTCGGCAACGCCTGATAGCGATAGCGATTGGCCAAGCCTGCCCGCTCTTGCAGGCGCTCAAAGCGACCCAAGGCCGTCAGGGTCGCTGAGGTGACTACCGCCCCATGGCAGCGCCCCCATAAATGCTTGGCCAGGGTATGGGCGGCTGAAACGGGGCTGGCCGAAAACTCAATCTCCGGCTCACCGGCTACCCGGCTTAGGGTAATCCAACGAGCGCTGGGCGCCTCGTTAGCAACATCCTGCTCACTAAACGCCTGCCACAACGCATGCGCCTCTAAGGCACGCCCATGAAGCAACGCAACGAGCGGCAGCCAAGTTTCTGCCTGCTCACGATCAAGGCCGGTCTGCTTATCAGGATCAAGGCTTTCACGCAGGATGTCGCTAATGCTCTCCAAGCAGCGCGACAGCGAGGCGAACATCACCAACAATTGCTGCGCCTGCTCCCGCAGAGCCTCGGGCACTTGACCCTTCTCAAAACGCGATTGATGAGTGGCCTCTTCGTCAGCCAAACCATTTGGCCGCTCCGCCAACTGATGACCCATGCTAAACACATCGCCTAGTGCGGGTTCCAGGTTATGAATCAGCTCTGGCAAGCTGACCAAAAGCCGCGACACCGTTGGCTGAATAGCCAACGCCTGGTGAAGGTCGGTCAAACTGCTTCTCAACGTTTTCAGCCAGCGCAAGCAGCCGTGCACCGCAAAGCGGTGAGCAAAATGGGAAAGCGCCTTCTCGGGCAAGTGATGACCTTCGTCAAACACAAAGATGCAGTCCGCCGGGTCAGGCAGAATAGCGCCGCCGCCCAAAGCCAAGTCAGCCAGCACAAGATCATGATTTGCGACGATAACGTCAGCGTTTTCAAGCTCTCGTCGAGAACGGAAAAACGCGCAGGCACCAAAGTGCCCGCAGCGCCTGCCCGTGCACTGGCGGTGATCCACCGTTAGCCGCCGCCAATGGGCATCCTCAATCGCTTCTGGCCAGTTATCACGATCCCCTTCCCATTCGCCCTGGCCATAGGCTTGGGCCATATCGCTGGCAATGACCGTAAAATCACTGCTTTGTGTTTGCAGCGACTGCTCAAACAGCGAGAGCGTTGGGTTGGGTTCAGTGCCTTCTAGCGCTTGATCCAGACGCGCCACGCACACATAACGACCACGCCCTTTAGCTAATGCATAACGAAAGGGGATGCCGCTGTGGCTGGCCAGCGAGGGTAAATCCTGGTTAAGCACCTGCTCCTGAAGGGCAACTGTGGCCGTGGAAATAATCAGCCGCTTGCCGCGCGCTTTCGCGATCGGCAAGGCGGCGATCAGATAAGCCAGCGTTTTCCCAGTACCGGTGCCCGCTTCAAGCACACACACATGAGTATCACTTGTGCGCTTACCTTCGCTGTCGCTCTCTATATTACCCAGCGTCCGGGCGATCTCGGCAATCATCATGCGCTGCCCGTAGCGTGGTGTTAGCTCAAGAGTATCCACCACGCGACGGTAAGCGTCTTGAATCTCGCTTTTGAGGGCATCATCCAGCATGCGGCTTAGAGCATACCTTCCGGCGGATGTACGCAGGGAAGCTTGTCGTTGATATAGCGTTCGATTTCCGGCAGTGAGAATGCATCCTCTTCGCCGACGAAGCTAATTGACACACCCTTGGCACCGGCGCGACCGGTACGACCGATACGGTGTACGTAGTCTTCCGGGTCTTCGGGCAGGGTGTAATTGATAACGTGGCTGACGTCTTCAATGTGAATCCCACGACCAGCAACGTCAGTCGCCACCAACACCTGAATGTCGCCTTCGCGGAAGCTTTCCAGGGTTTTGATACGCTGCCCCTGAGGCACATCACCTGACAGCATCGCCACGCTTACGCCAGCTTTTTTGAGTAGGTCGTCAAGCTTGCGCACCAGATCACGGCGGTTACCAAAGACCATAACGCGCTCAAAGCTCTCTTGCTGAAGTAGATTGACCAACAGGCGCTGCTTGTCGTCATCAGATACTAGGTAAACGCGCTGATCGATATCCGCCTGATTTTCAACCGTGACTTCGATCTCAACGTGGGCAGGTTCCAGCGTCCATTGGCTAGCAAGGTTCAGGATATCGTCAGTAAAGGTGGCCGAGAAGAGGAAGGTCTGACGCTCCTCTTTCTTTGGCGTGTAGCGAATGATTCGCTTCACATCGGGAATAAAGCCCATCGACAACATACGGTCGGCTTCATCTAACACCAATACTTCAACTTCATTGAGGTCGATATCGCGCTTCTGATGGAAATCCAACAGACGCCCTGGTGTTGCCACCAGAATATCGATCTTGCTACCCAGGCTTTCACGCTGCTTCTGGTAGTCCATACCGCCGACCACACTCGCCACATTGAGCTGGGTAAATCGTGCTAACGCTTTAGCATCTTTTTCGATCTGCAGCGCCAGCTCGCGGGTAGGCGCAATAATCAAGGCGCGCGGTGCACCTGGCTTTTGACCATTGGGTGTTGGCTCTTCCAGGAAGTAGGCCATCACAGAGATCAAAAAGGCTGCGGTTTTACCGGTTCCCGTTTGCGCCTTACCGACAATGTCACCACCTAATAGCGTTTGGCGCAGGGCCTCGGCTTGAATAGGTGTGCAGTATTCAAACCCTTGGGCGTGAATAGCGCGCATTAATGTCAGCGGCAGATCAAAGTCATGAAAGCGCCACTTACCGGCCACGGCGGGCACCTGAAACTGACGAAGATCCCAGTTCGACTGGCGACGACGCGGTTTACGACGGCGGCGTTTTGGCTTGCGATTCTGGGCCGGGGCTGTGGTCTGTTCCGACTCGCTCATAGGCTGTCTATCTGTCCATTGCTGTGGAAGTTGGCTTCTTGACGTGCGCATTGTACCAGGGCTTGGCGATAAGAGCGCGTCCTGCTGTCGAAGGAGTCCCAAGGCCTGTTAGAATAGCCGTCAAATCGACGTAAGGAGCGCGACATGACGCGTAAGAAAAAAACTCGTTCACTGGCCGACAAGGTAACGATTCGTACCGGCCGGCGTAAAGATTATAAAAAATGGCGCCACGACAATCCGGACCAAGTGGCCCCATCGCGCCGCTTTGTAGCGAAAAAGCAGCAGCAGCGCAAACTGCAGGCGGTGAGAAAACTCGCTCGTCAGCAGAGCGGGCAGGATATTGCCATTCATCCTGACAAAGGCAATGAATCCAACAACCCCAAGGGAAGTGATTCATAATGCGTTTGGTTTCGTTCAACATTAATGGCATCCGGGCACGACTTCACCAGTTACAGGCGTTGATCTACACTCAGCAGCCGGACGTGATTGGGCTGCAAGAAACCAAAGTACAGGACAGCGAGTTCCCGCTTACCGATGTGGAAGCGATGGGCTACCACGTTTTTTACCACGGCCAAAAGGGCCATTATGGCGTCGCTTTAATGTGCCGCCAGGCGCCCGAAGAGATTTTTTACGGCTTTCCCGACGATGAGGAAGACGCTCAGCGCCGCATGATCGGCGTTCGTCTGATCGCGGAAGATGGAGAAGCCGTGACGGTATGGAACGGCTATTTTCCTCAGGGGGAAAACGTTACTCACCCGACCAAATTTCCCCACAAAGAGCGCTTTTATGGCCAGCTAGCGCGATTGCTTAACGAGCAGCACCGGCCTGACGAGCGGCTGGCGATCATGGGCGACTTTAATATCTCGCCAGAAGATCAGGACATTGGTATCGGTGATGCTAACCGCAAGCGCTGGCTGCGTGAAGGCAAAACCAGCTTTCAACCCATTGAGCGCGAATGGCTCGAAGGCATTAAAGCCTGGGGGCTTACCGACAGCTATCGCCTCTGCTATCCACAAAGCGATGACCGCTTTAGCTGGTTCGACTACCGCTCAAAAGGGTTTAACCAGGAACCCAAGCGCGGCCTGCGTATCGACTATATTCTAGTCACCAAGGCGCTGGCCGAGCAGACCACCGGCGCGGGTATCGACTACGATCTGCGCGGCATGGAACGACCCTCTGATCACGCACCTACCTGGAGCGACTTCGCTCTCACGCTTAAGGCGTAGTTTTTCTACGTACTCTTTTCTAGTTAAAGCTGGACAGCCACTGCTCCGCCTCCTTGTCACCTAGCGACGAGGCGCGGGCAAAGGCTTGTTTCGCTTGCCCATCCTCACCCCAGGCGTAAGCGAGCTGGCCATAGGCTCGCCAGTCGGCGGCAGCTTGAGTATGCAGCGCTAAGGTGTGCCAGGCATTCAGAGCCTTCTCAACGTCTTTCGCCTGCCGCCAGGCGTTGGCAAGCAAACGCAGATGGGACTCATCGCGGACTATATCGCCCTCCTTCAATGCCCACTCTAGATGCTCTGCCGCCCTAGCGGGGCTTCCACCCGAGAGATGAAGCTGAATCAACAGCCAAAAATCTTGCTGCTCGGGTAATTTTTCTAATTGCCACGCTGCTTCCCACAGCCCAGCAGCCACCCCTGCCTGACCAGCCTGCTGAGCAAGCCCGGCGGCTTGGCGCCAATCGGCGGCGTCGCTTTGTGCACTCAAGCCATCCAGCAGCCAACCCAATGCCTGTTCGCCTTGTCCCGCATTGCGAAACACAGCAAGCGCCAGAGCCTGCTGCGTTTCAGTTAGCTCTGACGTTTCATTAAGTGCCTGCTCAAGCCAGACGGCGGCTTCTTCCCAGCGCTCCTGCTGAGCCAGAAGACGGGTTAACTGCCAAACAGCCTCAATGTCTTGCTGATTGGACAACCACTCACTGAGTAACTCAATGGCCTGATTACGTTGGCCGGCAGCACGGCGCAGCGAGGCCTCCTCACGTAGCCAACGGGCTGCCTGGGCACTATCCACACCGTTTAAGCCACGGGCAATGGTCAGCCGATCCGCTGCCGCAGCATGCTGATCCTGTCGTGCCAAGGCACCTGCCGCCAACTGTTGATAGAGCGCACTGGCCCACTGATCCGACTGATTACCGGATGCCAACCGCTCGGCCTGGGCAGTTGCCCTCTCAATGACTTGAGCCAACGCGGCCTCTTGCGACTGGCTCTCTTTTAACAGGCTTTGCAGAGCATTGAGGTCAGCAATGACATCGCCTTGCAGCGCAGGGCCAGCCTGTGACGAGAGAGACCAAACGCTTAATAATAAAAGGCATATAAGACGCTTCATTCCGCTACCTCAACTGAAACTCGATCCGCTGGGTGGCATTGCGTAACCGATCACTGGGTTCAAATTGCCACTGAGCAATCGCCTCCTGCGCAGCGTCATCAAACACGCGACGTGGCTGCGCATTAGTTACCCGTATCGATGAGGCATCCACGCTGCCATCACGACGAATCATAAAGGCTACTTCTACAAAGCCTTCCATGCCGCGGCGCTGAGCCCGCGCTGGATAGCTTGGATTGACCCGACTGGTGGGCGTCGCCTGACCTACGCTAACCGGCTCGTTAGAGGGCGCTGGCTCAGCCTGTGGCGCAGCTTCACGCTCAGCAGGTTCACTCTGCTCAGCCGTTGTAGTAGCGGGCGCTGGCTCGGCAGGCGCCTCTCTCGGCGCAGGCTCTGGGGCTGGTTCTGGAGCAGGTTCAGGCTGTGGCTCGGGCTCCGGCTCTACTTCGGTGAGCTCGGGGAGTTCGCTGTCCATTTCAATAGGCTCAACAGGCTCATCCGGTAGCTCTACTTCCGGCAAACTAATCGTGCTTTCCGCTACCGGAGGCGGCTCGGGTGCGGGCATGGGCGGTGGCGCTTGTTGGGGCGCAGCTTCTACAGGTTGAGGCGTAGGTGCCTCTTGCTCAGGGGCCACTTCTGGCGCTTCAACCATGGTCATTGCCATGGTCATGGTCATCTCTTCGGGCTCTCGCTCAGGGGGGGCAACCAACTGCGCCAGCAGCCAGAACAAGCCTACCGCCAGCACGATGCCCCCCAATAACGACAGCAGATGTCGCATCATGACCCACTCCGACTCGCCGCCACCGCCACTTGGTCAACGCCCGCTTCCCGCAGGCGATCCATGACTTCGATCAGCAAGCCCGTGGTGGATTCGCGGTCTGCCTGGATAACCACCGAGCCATCGTCACTCAGCATATCGGCGACCTGCTGGCCAACCCGGTGAGCATCCACCGGACTGCCATCCACCCATACGGCGCCTTCCGGGGAAATCGCCACAAGCACCTGGGCGTCCGGGCGCGGCGTCGCAGCGCTGGATTCGGGGCGATCAATTTCCACACCGCTCTCTTTAACAAAGCTAGTCGTGACGATAAAGAAAATCAGCATGATAAATACTACGTCGAGCATGGGGGTAAGATTCACCTCATTGCTCTCGGCAGACGCATCTATGGAACGACGTCTACGCATCATTATCCTCCAGTGCCCGTGCCAATCGATCATGCAGCCGCTGGTCTTCACGGCGAATGACGTGCTCTAAGCGACTAATAAATAAAAGCCCTACGACGGCAATGGCCATGCCGGTTAACGTAGGCAGGGTTGCCCGGGCGACACCGTCCGCCATGGCGCGGGCTTGATGGGTCTCGCTAAGCGAAAGGCTATCGAATACGCTAATCATGCCGGTTACCGTGCCTAACAGCCCCAGCAAAGGGCACAGTGCGACCAGTAGCTTCAACCATGGCAAGGGTTTGCGCAGCCTGGCCACTAGCGCTTCGGCCCACACTTGACGCAGCGTGCGGGCGCTCCAACTAACATGATCACTGCGCGCCGCCCAACGACGTAGCAACTGTCGCCGAGCTATACGCCAGGTTATTCGGTAGTACCACCAGCGCTCCATGGCCATAGCAAATACCAGTACGGCCACTGCTGCCAGTACGACAAGCACCGGGCCACCCGCCTCTACCAAACGCTCGACGGGTTCGAGCCAGAGAGGAAGCGTGGACATGTTAGTTCACCACCGCCGTGTGAGATTCAAGGTGATCCGCTAATGTCGCGCTCGCCTGCCCTTCAATCACGTGGGTTAAATAGCGGCTACGACCCGACAGGGCTGTCTGCACGAACAGCAGCGGCACGGCGGTGATCAAACCGAGTACAGTGGTTACCAGTGCTTGGCTAATACCGCCCGCCATCAGTTGCGGGTCGCCGGTGCCAAACACGGTAATCGCCTGGAAAGTTACGATCATGCCGGTGACCGTACCCAACAAGCCAAGCAACGGCGCAATCGCGGCCAGCAATTTGACCATTGGCTGGCTTCGCTCCAGTTTTGGCAGCTCAGCCAGCACCGCCTCATCCAAACGTGCTTCCAACGCTTCAGGGGTCTGGTGTTTGTCCATGCCTTCAAAACGCAGCAATACACGCCCCAGTGGGTTGTTAGGTTTTAACTGGCTGAGCGACTGACGCTGTTGATTAACACGCAGGCTAACGAGCACTAAATAGAGGTACTGCCCTAACCCAATGATCAGACCTAAAATGCCTAATGCAACGACCACATAGCCGACATAACCGCCTTGCTGGAAACGCTCCCACAGACTGGGCTGCTGGGCTAGGGCTTCCAGCACGCTGCCCTGAGTAGGATCAACAGCGAAGACATGGCTCTCGCCCTGGTAGTAATCCGCTAGCAACCCGCCAATGGCATCAGGTGTACGCGGCAATACCACTAGGTTGCCGTCATTTTCTCCGCGCTCTAAAAGCTCGTTTTCGGTAAAGGCTGCGAAATCTCCAAGCCGCATTAACTCACGGGTGGCTACTTCGCCGTTAGCATCGGCGACAGGCAGTGAAAGGTGCTCAGCGCGGCCCGTACGCGCCGTTAATGCCGCCAAGCGATCCACCACCTCTTCCAATTGATGGCGTTCGAGCACTTCGACTTCATCCAAACGTGGCGGCAGCGACCCCTCTTCTAGGGAAAGCAAACTCTCGTCACCCAGTGCATTGCGAATTTCTGAGCTATGCCGGGCAAGGTTAGACAGCAACGCTGTCAGTGCCTCGCCCTGCTCCGCCTGACGCTCGCTTAACTCGCTGGCTTGATCGGTTTGCTCTGCCTGCTGGATCTCTAACGCTTCATGCTGCTGCTGAGCCTCTTCGTGTTCGGCGCGGGCCTGCTCAAGCGCAGACTCTAATGCTTGCTGGTCGTCTAAAAATCCCATTAAACGCTGCTGATCACGCGTTTCAGCCGCTTCTCGTGCTTCACGCAGCGACGTTGCGCTTTCAGTTTGTGCCATTG
Source organism: Halomonas sp. HAL1 (assembly GCF_030544485.1). NCBI lineage: Bacteria > Pseudomonadati > Pseudomonadota > Gammaproteobacteria > Oceanospirillales > Halomonadaceae > Halomonas > Halomonas sp. HAL1. Next base: position 1,650,365 of record NZ_CP130610.1, on the reverse strand, counting down.
ATGCGCCACTGATCGCTACCAGCCCTAATATCAAGCAGGCATAAAAAAGTTGACGGAGAGTTGGTCGGCTCATGGTTGCTCTCCCTGCTGGTCATTCGCACTGATTGAGAGCGGCAAGGTTAATAAATCCGGCGCGCGCTGATCTTTCGCCATTCGCAGCCCATTACGCACTTCACGCAGGTAGTCGTCATCAAGCGGCTGCCATCCACCGCTTTCAGCATTCCACACCCCGCCTTCGCGCCCATCAGGAGTTAGATAATAAAAACCGATACGGCCAACACGTAAAAAATCCACTTCACGTTCGCGGCCATCCTGGCTTAAACGCCCCCGCCAGCTATCCATCTCACGGCCATAGTCGATCTCGACACGCCAGGCTTCGAGTAGCCCATTAATGCGTTCAATGGTGTTTTCGCCCTGTTCATCAGGCTGACGCTCAACCCGTGCCAGCCGCTCCTCGCGTAGAAACGGCAGGTCACGTTCAATCCATTGGCTGAGCTGAACAGACATATTTTGTTCAATCACAGGCAGCGCTGCACGCGTCTCTTCAAGCGTATCCAAAGCAGTCGCCAGACGCTGCTGACGTTCGGCTTCTTCAGCTAACCGCCCGGTCAGTGAGGCATTTTCAGCGTCTAACTGGCGTGTTTCGCGCTCTAAGCGGCGTAGCTCTTGCAGTTGCTCACGCGTTTGTTCATCGGCAGCATCAATTTGCGCCTGAAGTGCCGCCTGGGTTTGCTGGGCTTCTACACTTTCGGCCGCTTGAGCCACTGCTTGTTCACTTGCCAGCAGCGTGCCACTGGCCAGCACCCCCGCTAGCCACCATCCACGTAAGGCAAAAAAAGGCCTGTTCAGCACGTCGACTCTCCGTCACTGAGTAGCCAGCGGCTGTCACCGCCCGGCTAAAAACTAATTAGGTATTAGAACGATTTGCGTTTAACTTTTACGCTGACTAGCCTACCACTAATATAATAAATGACAATATTTATCATTAACAATCAGGCGTTATCTCTCATCGAGCGCGCATAAAAAAGGCGCCTATCAGCGCCCTTTCATCACAAACATCACTATGTGTGCTTTACTGCTACATACTCTTTCGTCAGCGGCGCTAGAGGAAGCTGCCAAGCCGCTTCACGGGTCACCCATTTTGCTTCGGCAATTTCAGCGGCCGCCTCGACAGGCTCGTCAATAACAAGGCCAAACAGATGCGCTTCAAGCATCACGCCCGGCTCATTAGCCGCTGGCACGGAATACATTCCGAGCGGCATCAGCTCATCCTCCCTAACATGCAAGCCAAGCTCCTCTTGCAGCTCGCGGCACAACGCCTCTAGCGCGCTCTCACCGGCATCGATTTTGCCGCCTGGCTGCATATAGAAAGACGTAATGTGCTTACGTACCAATAGCAAGCGCCCATCTGGGTCACTCACCACGGCAGCGGCAATTTTCAGTACACTACCAACATTCCCTGTCATACCCCTCTCCTTCGTTCTCCACCCTAAACCATTAATACCTAACCCTATTAAAACGCCCAGTCGTCGTCTTCGGTGGCGACGGCTTTGCCGATCACGTAGGAAGAGCCGGAGCCGGAGAAGAAGTCGTGATTCTCGTCGGCATTGGGTGAAAGCGCCGCCATGATAGTCGGATCCACATCGGTGACGCTGCTGGGGAAAAGTGGCTCATAGCCAAGGTTCATCAGCGCTTTATTGGCGTTGTAGTGAAGGAATTTCTTCACGTCTTCACTTAGGCCAACTTCGTCATACAGCGATTCGGTGTAGCGCACTTCGTTGTCGTAAAGTTCCAGTAGCAGCTCGTAGGCGTAATCTTTGACTTCTTGCTGCCGCGCTGGCGTCGCTTCCGCGAGTGCCTGTTGGAACTTGTAGCCAATATAGTAGCCGTGCACTGCTTCGTCACGAATGATCAAGCGAATCAGGTCGGCGGTGTTAGTCAACTTGGCATGGCTTGACCAGTACATTGGCAGGTAGAAGCCGGAGTAGAACAGAAATGACTCAAGAAACACGCTGGCGACTTTGCGCATTAGTGGATCATCCGAGCGGTAACGCTCTAATATCAGCTGAGATTTCGCCTGCAGCGTAGGGTTCTCTTCACTCCAGCGAAAGGCATCGTCCACATCACGGGTGGTACAGAGCGTCGAGAAAATTGAGCTGTAGGAGCGTGCGTGCACTGATTCCATGAAGGCGATGTTGGTGTAAACCGCCTCTTCGTGGGGAGTGCGGGCATCCTCCATTAATACCGGTGCACCCACGCTGCTTTGGATGGTGTCCAGCAGTGTGAGGCCGGTGAATACGCGGATCGTCAGCTGCTTTTCTTTTTCAGTCAGAGTGTTCCAGGACTGAATATCATTAGACAAGGGCACCTTTTCGGGTAGCCAAAAATTACTGGTCAGACGGTTCCACACTTCCAGGTCTTTATCATCCTGGAGTCGATTCCAGTTAATCGCATCAACTCGCGATAAACGTTGCATGGTGTTCATGGCATTGCTCTCAAAACGTAGCGTTCAATGCCCGGCGATCAACACCGGGCATTCAATAACAGATACAAAGCGCTTGCTGATTACAGCGTGCAAGAAACGCAGCCTTCTACCTCGGTGCCTTCCAAAGCACTTTGACGCAGGCGAATGTAGTAAAGCGTTTTGATGCCTTTTTTCCAGGCGTAAATTTGCGCTTTATTGATATCGCGCGTGCTAGCGGTATCCGGGAAGAACAGCGTTAGCGATAGCCCTTGGTCGACGTGCTGCGAGGCTTCCGCGTAGGTATCGATGATCTTTTCCGGGCCGATTTCGTAGGCGTCCTGGAAGTAGTCAAAATTGGCTTCATCCAGGAACGGTGCCGGGTAATAAACACGGCCTAGCTTGCCCTCTTTACGAATCTCGATTCTCGCCGCCACCGGGTGAATACTGGAGGTGGAGTTATTGATGTAAGAGATTGAGCCGGTGGGCGGTACCGCCTGCAGGTTACGGTTGTATAAACCGTGGGCCATGACCGACGCTTTCAGTTCCTGCCAATCATCTTGGGTCGGCAACGCAATACCGCTACGCTCGAACAGCTCACGTACTTTGTCGGTACGGGGCAGCCACGCCTGGTCAGTGTACTTATCGAAGAAGGTTCCCGAGGCGTAGGTGGAGTTGGCAAAATCTGCAAACGTATCCTTGTGCTCAATCGCTAACCGGTTGGACGCACGTATGGCGTGGAACGCCACGCAGTAGAAGTAGAGATTGGTAAAGTCCAACCCCTCATCGGAGCCGTAGTAGATGTGCTCACGCGCCAGATAGCCGTGTAGGTTCATCTGGCCAAGGCCAATCGCCCGCGACTGGGCATTGCCTTCGGCAATAGAAGGCACACTGCGCAGGTTGCTCATTTCCGAAACAGCGGTAAGACCGCGGATGGCAATTTCAACGCTGGTACCGATATCCCCTGCGTCCATCACCTTGGCAATGTTCATAGAGCCCAGGTTACAGGAGATATCCTGGCCGATATGGCGATAACCGAGGTCATCGTCATACTCAGTCGGTGTGTTGACCTGGAGGATTTCCGAGCACAGGTTGCTCATATTGATACGGCCAGCAATCGGGTTGGCGCGGTTTACCGTATCTTCAAACATGATATACGGGTAACCCGACTCAAACTGCAGCTCTGCCAACGTTTGGAAGAAGGCGCGTGCATTGATCTTGTGCTTGCGAATACGCGCATCTGCGACCATCTCCTGGTATTTCTCGGTAACGCTGATATCACCAAACGGAACACCGTAAACCCGCTCGACATCGTAGGGCGAGAACAGGTACATGTCGTCGTTGCGCTTGGCGAGTTCAAAGGTAATATCCGGAATCGTCACGCCCAAGGAGAGCGTTTTGATACGAATTTTCTCGTCGGCATTTTCCCGCTTGGTGTCGAGAAAGCGCAGGATGTCCGGGTGGTGAGCATTCAGGTAGACCGCTCCCGCGCCCTGACGTGCGCCCAGTTGGTTCGCGTAGGAGAACGCGTCTTCCAGCAGCTTCATGATCGGGATAATGCCCGATGACTGGTTCTCAATGCGCTTGATGGGCGCACCAGACTCACGAATATTGGAGAGCAGGAAGGCAACGCCACCGCCCCGCTTGGAAAGCTGCAGCGCCGAGTTAATGGAGCGACCGATCGACTCCATATTGTCTTCGATGCGTAGCAGGAAGCACGACACCAGTTCGCCGCGCTGCTGTTTGCCGCAGTTCAAGAAAGTGGGTGTCGCGGGCTGAAAACGGCCGGAGATGATTTCATCGACCAGTGACTTGGCCAGCGTTTCATCGCCCCGGGCCAAGGTCAGCGCGACCATGCAGACGCGGTCTTCATAGCGCTCTAAATAGCGCTTGCCGTCAAACGTCTTCAGCGTATAGCTGGTGTAGTACTTGAAAGCGCCCAAAAAACTTGGGAAGCGAAATTTATATGCATAGGCTTGCTCGAACAGCGCTTTGATAAAGGCAAAGCTGTACTGGCCCAGCATTTCCGCTTCGTAGTACTGCTCTTCCACGAGGTAATCGAGCTTCTCTTCTAACGAGTGGAAGAACACCGTGTTCTGGTTAACGTGCTGTAAAAAGTACTGGCGAGCCGCTTCGCGATCTCTCTCCAGCTGTAACTCGCCGTTGGCCCCGTATAGATTGAGCATGGCATTGAGTGCGTGGTAATCCAGCGTGCGCGCCTCAGGAGCCGCCGCAGGCCGTTTTGTTTCTGACACATTCTGGGTAGCTACGTTAGTCGTTTCCAAAACTCTTCTACTCCTTTGCGCACGTTGACCACGTCATCGTCAGTGCCAAATAATTCAAATCGATACAGCAGCGGTACGTGGCATTTTTTCGCAATGATGCGGCCAGCAAGACCATATGCTTCGCCAAAATTGGTGTTTCCCGCAGCAATGACTCCCCGCAGGAGGTTCCGGTTATGCGTGTCGTTGAGAAAATGAATGACCTGTTTGGGTACGGCACCCTGTGAACTTCCCCCACCATACGTAGGGGTAACTAAAATATAAGGCTGGGAAACACGTAGCGCAGGCTCATCTCGATTTAGCGGCAGCCGCGTGGCGACAAAACCAAGCTTTTCTACAAAACGATGGGTGTTACCTGATTTAGTAGAGAAGTACACCAAATTGCCGGCCATCGGTGTGTGTGAGCAACTTGCCAGCATTTTGTTGGCTTAGGCCAGTGCTTGAATACGATCAGGACGGAAACCCGACCAGTGATCTTCGCCGACGACTACGACGGGAAGCTGCCGATAGCCCAGCGCTTCTACTTCTTCTTGGGCACCGGACTCTGCGGTAATATCGATAACGGTGTAATCGAGCCCCTGCTTGTCGAGCGCACGGTAAGTAGCGGTGCATTGAACACAAGCTGGCTTGCTATAAATCTGAATTTCCATGGGTAACCCTCTTTTCATAGCGGCATTTTTCGGGTAGAGCACATCTAGTGCCCGCCCTCACTAAAAGACACAACGCATACTATATATAGACCATTGGAAAATCAATTCAAGCATATGTGGTATTTTTTACCCACAGGATATTGACAGCTAATACCCAAGGCTATCCCTGACAATAAAAAAACCGCCCACTAAAAGTGGGCGGTTTTTTCACAGCGCCAGAACTGACGCCATTAGCGGGTCATAGCCGTATTAGCTAATCGCAGCCTGGTAACGACGCTCAACGTCTTCCCAATTGACCACGTTGAAAAACGCAGCAATATAGTCAGGACGCTTGTTTTGATACTTCAGGTAGTACGCATGCTCCCAAACATCCAAACCGAGTAGCGGCGTATTGCCGTGCATCAGCGGGCTGTCTTGGTTCAGGGTATTTTCGACTACCAGTTTTTTCTCAGGTGTAACGGAGAGCCATGCCCAACCGCTACCAAAACGACCAACGGCCGCTTTTTTGAATTCTTCTTTAAAAGCTTCAAGGCCGCCGAGCTCGGCATCAATCGCTTTTGCAACATCACCTTGAGCATTACCGCCACCGTTAGGCGACATCATCTGCCAGAACATGGAGTGGTTGGCGTGACCACCGCCGTTGTTGATAACGGCTTGACGCTTGGCTTCCGGAACACGATCCAGATTAGCGACCAGTTCTTCGACAGGTACATCTTCAAGACCTGTGCCTTCAAGCGCGGCATTCAGGTTGTTGATGTAAGTTTGATGGTGACGAGAGTGGTGAATTTCCATCGTCATTGCATCAATGTTTGGTTCGAGAGCGTCATATGCGTACGGCAATTCGGGTAGTGTATGTGCCATATCATCATCTCCTTGAGTGGCTTTCGTTGCTTTCACTTACCTATGTGCGGTCAGCCCGCAGCTTTTTCAACCACCGGGGTGGATTTTCTTACCTTTTGCCCCAGTACTTTAGTCAACTATTGGCAGTTTACCTAATGTACCCATCACAAAAAAGCCGACTTCTGGCGAAGTCGGCTCAATGTTTATAGATTATTCAAATGCTTACAACTTGCTCTCAAGCTCCGGCAGGATCTCGAACAGATCCCCCACCAAGCCATAGTCGGCCACCTGGAAGATCGGCGCTTCGTCGTCCTTATTGATGGCGACGATGACTTTGGAGTCTTTCATGCCCGCCAAGTGCTGAATGGCACCCGAGATACCCACGGCAATATACAGGTCCGGCGCGACGATTTTGCCGGTCTGACCGACCTGCATGTCGTTGGGTACAAAGCCAGCGTCGACCGCCGCGCGGGAAGCACCAATAGCGGCGCCCAGCTTGTCAGCAATGCCATCCAGCAGCTTAAAGTTCTCGCCGTTGCCCATGCCGCGGCCACCGGAGATCACCACCTTGGCGCCGCCTAGTTCTGGACGGTCGCTCTGGGCCAACTCTTCTTTGACGAAGCTGGATTGGCTGTTGTCGGCGACAAAATCCACCGCTTCAATCGTGGCGCTGCCGCTTTCACCGACGGCATCAAAGCCGGTGGTACGAATGGTGATCACTTTCAGCGCATCATCGCTTTTCACCGTGGCAATGGCGTTACCGGCGTAAATCGGACGCAGGAAGGTATCGGCACTCTCGACACCCAGCACATCCGATAGCTGGCTGACGTCTTTTAGCGCGGCTAGGCGCGGCAGGACGTTCTTGCCGGTGGTAGAAGCGCTGGCCAGTACGTGGCTGTAGCCATCGGCCAGTTCTACCAGCAGCGCGCCCATGGGCTCGGCAAGCTGGTGGGCGTAAACAGCGTTGTCCGCCACGCGTACTTTATTAACGCCGTCGAGTTTCGCCGCAGCGTCTGCTGCCGCTTGAACGCCTTCACCGGCGACCAAAATATCAATATCGCCACCAATGGCCTGGGCGGCCGCTACTACGTGGGCGGTGGCGCCAGCCAGTTGGCCTTCATGTAGGTCGGCAAGTACCAAAATGCTCATAGCATCAGCTCCTTTCAAAGCGTTTATCTCAAAGTACGGAGAGTCAAGAACCGACCTTAAAGAACTTTGGCTTCGTTTTTCAGTTTGTCGATCAGCTCGTCGACCGAGGCCACTTTGACACCGCCTTTGCGCTCGGCAGGGGATTCCACCTTGAGCAGGCTCACCTTAGAGGCCACTTCCACGCCGTAGTCGGCAGGAGTTTTTACATCCAGCGGCTTTTTCTTGGCCTTCATGATGTCCGGTAGCTTGGCGTAGCGCGGCTCGTTCAGGCGCAGGTCGGTGGTGACAATCGCCGGGAGCGTGAGAGCGATGGTTTGCAGGCCGCCGTCGATTTCACGGGTGACGTTAACCGTGTCCCCGTCCACCGCCACTTCCGAGGCGAAAGTGCCTTGCGGCAGACCCGTCAGCGCGGCGAGCATCTGTCCGGTCTGGTTGTTGTCGGTGTCGATGGCTTGCTTGCCAAGAATCACTAGGCCGGGCTGCTCTTCATCCACTACCTTCGCCAGCAGTTTGGCTACGGCCAGCGATTCTACGCGCTCGTCGGTTTCGATATGGATGGCGCGGTCTGCCCCCAGCGCCAGCGCGGTACGCAGCTGCTCTTGGGCGGCTTTGGGCCCTACCGTGACGGCGACGACTTCGGTCGCCACGCCCTTCTCTTTCAGGCGCACGGCTTCTTCCACGGCAATTTCGCAGAAAGGGTTCATGGCCATTTTGACGTTGGTCAAGTCCACATCGGAGTGGTCCGCTTTCACGCGGATTTTGACGTTGTAGTCGATGACGCGTTTCACCGCGACGAGTACTTTCATAGGTTCCTCGCTTGGCTTGTAATAAAAGCCGTTAACCTGGGATGGCACCCGCTTCGCGAGCACCCCTTATTAAATAGCGACTAGTAATAGAGTTACTGCATACGTTATTAGCAAAACATCTTGCCCGAGCACTGCCAAAAATGGCAGTGCCGTCAAATTCATTCAAGCGTTTGATAGGTACATGATTGAAAAACCCTATCAATTTGCCATAGCCTGCCAGTTAGTGACAATACTTGCTAGCTAATGCCTTGGTCTTAGCACTGAACTATCGCTAGCAACACATACAGCCAAGAAATGCTGTTTGCACCATCGTAGGCGTGACCTGACACAGGTATTATGCCTATCATGGGGCATAACCAGAAGCAAACGACCGTTTTAAATTAAGGCCATCTGTTTATAAGCTAGTACCCATAAGTAGGCCTTCACTAGCTTTTACAGATATTGGCGCTTTAAAGAGAATAAGGAGAAGCCGGGTGGAAACTGTTGAACGCGATGTAATGGACTTTGATGTCGTCATTGTCGGCGCTGGCCCATCCGGGCTTTCCGCCGCCTGCCGACTCATGCAGCAAGCTAACGAGGCGGAGCAAGAATTAACGGTCTGTGTGGTTGAGAAAGGCTCAGAAGTTGGCGCTCATATTTTGTCAGGAGCGGTTTTTGAGCCCCGCGCACTGACTGAACTCTTTCCAGACTGGAAAGAACGCGGCGCGCCTCTCAATACGCCCGCCATTCGCGATGACGTTGTTTTGCTTAAGGACGCCGAGAAAGCGCAAAAAGTGCCTAACGCACTTGTGCCGAAAAGTATGCATAACACCGGTGGCGATCAGCAACGTTACGTGATCAGTGCCGGTAACCTCTGCCGCTGGCTGGCCGAGCAGGCAGAAGCGCTCGGCGTTGAAATCTTTCCAGGCTTTGCCGCCCAGGACGTTATCATTGAAGATAATGCTGTGCGCGGCATTCTGATTGGTGATATGGGCGTCGCCGCTGATGGTACACCCAAAGATGGCTACATGCCGGGTATGGAACTGCGCGCCAAATACACACTATTTGCTGAGGGCTCGCGCGGCCATATTGGGAAGCGCTTAATTAAAGACTTCTCGCTGGATGCGGGTCGCGACCCCCAGCACTACGGTATTGGCCTCAAAGAGCTGTGGGATGTACCTGCCGAGCAACATGAACCTGGCCTAGTAGTTCACGGCTCAGGCTGGCCTTTAGATAACAACACCCACGGCGGGTGGTTTTTGTACCATGCGGAAAATCAGCAGGTGGTGGTCGGCCTGATTATGGATCTTGGCTACCAAAACCCATGGCTTTCACCGTTTGATGAATTTCAGCGTATGAAACATCATCCGGCTATTAGCCAATACCTTAAGGAAGGCAAACGCGTTGCTTACGGCGCCCGGGCCATTACCAAAGGTGGCTTTAACTGCCTGCCAAAAATGACTTTCCCCGGAGGCCTGCTGGTCGGCTGTGATGCGGGCACGCTCAACTTTTCCAAAATTAAGGGCTTACACACCGCCATGAAGTCGGGCTTAGTGGCTGCCGAGAGCGTGTTTGAGGCAATTAAAGGCGGTGATGAGGGCGCTCAGGAACTGACGAGTTTTACTCAGAAGTGGGAAGCCAGCTGGGCGTATCAAGAGCTTAAAGAGAGCGCCAGCTTCGGCCCGGCTATCCATAAATATGGCACCATCGGTGGCGGCGCGTATAACTTTGCCCACCAGCTGCTGGGCAACAAGTTACCCAACGTGCATGACACCACTACCGATCACGGCGCCCTGAAGCCTGCGGACGAGTTTGAAAAGATTAACTATCCCAAGCCGGATGGAAAGCTTTCCTTCGACAAACCGTCATCAGTGTTTCTGTCGAATACCAATCATGAAGAAAACCAGCCGTGCCATTTACGCCTGGAGGATCCGGAGCTACCGATCCGTGAGAACCTGCCTAAATATGCAGAACCGGCACAGCGCTACTGCCCGGCCGGTGTGTACGAAGTGGTTGAAGATAGCGAGGGACAGCCGCGTTTTCAGATTAACTTCCAGAACTGCGTACACTGCAAAACCTGTGATATTAAAGACCCAGCGCAAAATATCACGTGGGTAGCACCGGAAGGCGGCGGCGGCCCCAACTATCCTAATATGTAAGACAGCCGCATGAACGTTACGGCTAGAAGGGAGCGTGCATTCCTACTAGCCGTAGCCCCCCCCTTTCGCATTCAACTTATACGCTAAGAGAGAATAGCGCTTTGCGAGCATTCCAATAGCTGAATGGGCGCTCGGCGGGCAATAAGCCTGCGACGGCCAGCTTGGTCAAAGCGCACATCAATCACCGGGTCGCTCGCATTTCCCTCTACAGCCGCCACTTCCCCCTCACCAAATACCGCATGGTGCAGACGCTGACCGGGATAAAAGCGCGTATCGGCCGAATAAGTTGTCTTATGCTCTTCCACGTGTGCCGCTGCGAGCACAATGTCATCACGTCCTAAACGCGCCAGATAACGCTCAACCAGCCCCACCGATGTCACTTGCAGCGATGCTTCTGGCGCATTGGGGTTAGCTAGACAAGAGGCCACACGCATACTGTCCTGCCAGGCACTTTCGGCAATAAAGCGACTGGGACGATGTGCGCCCCCATCATGGAGCACTAATAGCTGTTCTTGGGCACGAGTGATGGCTACGTAGAACAACCGCCGCTCCTCCTCCAAGCGCTCATCGCTAAGTGGATTATCGCGGCTATAGTGGGGAAAATCCTCTTCATTGACACCGACTACTGCGACCAGTGGCCACTCAAGCCCTTTGGCACCGTGCACTGTGCTAATCAGCACGCCGCCCGCCTGGTTTTCAACCGGACGCTCCAGCAGCTCGATGAAGGCATCTGGATCTTGAACGCTTTGGGCTTGTTCGATTAATACATCAAGTAAGCGTACATCCTCTTCGCCTTTATCCCGCCGCGCCGCTGCCCGTTTAAGTGTTTTTTCCGCCTCAATGGTTTCCACTACATGCCTTAACAGCTTGGCGGGCGGCCATGCACTCAGCTGCGGCAATTCACATAGCAGCAACCAGCGTTTTTTAAGCGTACGCCGTTGGATCGGCTTTAATGCCGTCAACATAGGGTCATGCCGCTCAGGCCATTGCTGAGTAGTCGCCAGCTGATGGGCTAATCGCTGCAGTCGCTCACGAGCAACAAAGGGAGTCGGCTGGGAAAGCAGCAGTAATAGTTGCTGCGGATCGCGCAGCAGATCGGGACGACGCGACAGCTTCAAGTACCCAGCGAGTGCCTGTACCAACGGCAGACGAAAGACAAAACGATCCTCGCGCTGAAGCCGAAACGGGATTCCCGCCTGCAAAAGCGCCAGCTGGAAAGGTACTGAAAGCGCCCAACTACGCACCAGCAAACTGGCCTCGTTAAATGCACGCCCCTGGGCCTGCCAATCCATCAAGGCATCCAGTAACAGCCGGCTGCCCTGCCCGACCGAGACGCGCGTATCAGGGTTATTGGGTGCGGCCAGACACAGCTGATTGGGGCGGCGCTGATTGGCGGCAATGGCATGATTAGCGGTAAGCGCCAAGGCATGGCCATGACGGAACGTGGTAGATAGTGGGTAGTCGGTGGCCTCGCCAAAGGTGGCGGTAAAATTTTCCAGCATCGTATCGGGTTTGGCGCCACGCCACTCATAGATGCATTGGTTAGCATCGCCGACCGCCATTACCTCAGCACGGCTGCCCACCAGCACTGATAAAAGGCGCTGCTGAGCGGCATTAATATCTTGATACTCGTCAATAATGACATGATCCAGAAACCCCTCGACGCGACCACGCAGGGCGCTATCCTCCTCTAATGCCTGCAAAGGGCGATAAAGTAAATCAGCGTAGGTCATCACCCCTTCCGACTCTAGTAGCCGCTCCGCCTCGGCAAAAGCGGCCGGAAAATAGTCGGTATCCGGGTCAACATTGAGTCGTTCATAGAGCGATTCAGGGGTAATCATCTCTGCTTTAACCAAGCCGCAGAAGTGGGCCAAGGTTTCAAGCCGATCTCCTTCTAGCGCAGCATCACGGCGCTCAACTGCGTCGCGCAGCACATTAAGGCTCGCTTGACGAAGCAGCCTCTCTAATTGCCAATCGGCGGATAATAGCTGACGAGGCGCAAACGCCCCCCAGCGACATAGGCTTTGGGTTAAGCGGTGGCCCAGCGAGTGAAACGTGCGCACATCCGGCAGCGCCTGCCCGGCAGGCGCCATTGACGCTAAACGGCGCTGAAAATCATCCTTGGCGGAACGGTTAAACATCAACACCAGAATGCGCTTTTGCGGCACACCACGGGCCAACAGGTGTAGCACCCGAGCGGCCATGGTAGTGGTTTTACCTGCGCCTGCGACGGCCGCCACCCGCGCATGACCGGCGGTATGATTCACAACGGCCTGCTGTTCAGCGGTTAACTTCACGGCGCCTCGCCTGATGCTTCATCGTCAAGCTGACCGAGCGCAAACCACTGACCAGCACTCATTAACCCAATCTCAGTAGTGCCATCGTCGTTTTCACGGGCTTCTGCTGCGTCAACAAGCTGGTAATACACATTACGGTGCAGCCTGGCGGCCAGCCCAAAACGTACCGGCAGTTGCGGAACTGCCTCGCCTTGAGGCGTTAAAGTGACGGAAAGCGGGTGCTCGGCATCCAAGCGAACGACATCGTCAAACTGGGTGGTGAACCACCAGGCATCGTCGTGAAAGTCGGCCTCTACAGCGACCAGCGGTAGGTCTTCCACCTCTATCCGCCAACGCTCTACCGGCGTGACTAAGCAGTAACCATCTTCGTCAAGACGTAGCAGCGTGGCCAATAAACGCGCCACCTTGGGACGGGCAAAGGTCTGTCCTTCGTGCCACCAACTGCCATCGGCGTGAATACGCAGGTTCATGTCTCCTGAGAGCGGAGGCTGCCATTGGTCAAGGGGAGGAATAGTGCCTCCCACTTCGTCACGCTGCAGCAGCAATCTATCGATATTCATCTCGCCCTCCTTGCTTAAGCGCATTCAACTCACACGGCTATAGAAGCCCAGACTGCTCTAACGCCTCTTTGACATGGTGCGGAGCATCAGGCGCGGCGGCACGAAAGAGCTGATAAAAGTTGGCGGTGGTCTGCATGGCGACCTCATCAACACTGATCCCCCGCTCGTTAGCGATGCACTCCGCCACTTCCACTACCCAGGCCGGCTCGTTGGGCTTGCCGCGATAAGGCACAGGAGCAAGATAGGGGCTATCGGTTTCGATTAGCAGGCGATCCAGCGGCAGCTGGCGGGCTAGCTCGCGCAGCGGTGCAGCGTTACGAAAGGTGATAATCCCCGATAACGAAATGTAAAAGCCCAGCCTTACGGCTTCACGGGCCATCGCCAAGTCTTCAGTAAAACAGTGTAATACACCGCCCACGCGAGGGTCGCTATATTCACGCAGCAACGCCAGGGTTTCTTCTTTTGCTTCACGGGTATGCACAATCACTGGTAGTTCTAACTCACGCGCAGCGATCAAATGACGCTTGAAACGCTCGTGCTGTACGTCTACCGGCACGCTGTCGCGGTAGTGATAATCCAGCCCGGTTTCGCCGATGGCTACCGCACCATACTGCTCGGCAGCTTCTTTTATATCCTCAACGTTGGGCTCGCTCTCACTGTGATGCAAAGGATGCAAACCAGCAGAAATCGCCACATCGTGATGCGCACGAGCAATGGCTGCGAGTTGCGGCAACTCCTCCAAGGTAACGGCGACCGCAAGAAATTGGCTAACGTGGGCCGCGCGCGCAGCCTCCAGCGTGGCAGCGAGGTCGCCCCCGTGAGTCTGGTCAGATAAACGATCTAGGTGACAGTGCGAATCAACAAACATGCAGGTCTCGACAACGGATAGGGCGTTAACACCATGGTGCTTACTTTAAAGGTATCAACGACGGTTTAATCAGAGCGTGAACGACGGGGCTGCCTTATCCAACTGTCCGGCAAGCAGCGTCTCAATGCGGTCACGCACAGGGTAATCTTGCTGGCTGAAATGTAGACCAATACCAGGAATGCGGCGGCCGCTGACACCCTCGGGCGAGACCCATACCACGTGGCCGGTGATTGAAAGACGTTCGCTTTCACCCGGCAGCGTCAGCAGTAAAAATACCTGCTGACCCAGTGCATAGGGAGTCTGAGTGGGCACAAAAATCCCCCCACGGTCCAGAAATGGCATATAAGCGGAGAGCAGTGTCGGCACATCGGGAATGTTAAGAGAGAGCGCTTTTTGGGCTGCCATAACAACCTCGCTAGATTACTGTGAAATAGGGAGAACACATTCCGCTAGGAGCGCAGCAGAGCCGCCCAGCGAACCAACCACGCCTCAAGCACCAACTGGGGATTTGGGTTAGCTCCCACCGCCAACAGACGCCGCTGTTCACGGGCATAATCCAGCAGGCGAAACCAATCCTGCACCCGGCCATTTTTGACCGCCTGACGATAAAGCGGCTCAAGATCAGGATTGTGCAGCACTGCCGCTTCACCGGATAAACCGAGACGAATCAGGTCTTCCAGCCAGGCGATACCGTACCACAAGATGGCATCAATCGCCTGGCGATCCAGTCGCGCGGCCTCTGAGACAGGCTCTGCGCCGCGCACCAACTGCTCAAAACTGTCGTGAATTTGGTGGCGCAAAGCACGCTCTTCGGGCGCGGCCAGCTCCACCGCCAGCAGCGGCAGGCCACCCGCTACCTGCCACCAGAAGTAGGCTTCGTCGGCACTGTTAAGTTTCTCGATCAGCCAACCGCGACATGCCTCAAAGGCAATACTGGGCAGGGACCACTGCTGACAGCGCGAGCGGATCGTCGGCAGCATCCGTGAAGGCACGTCAGAGAGCAGAATAAACAGCGTTTTATCGCCGGGTTCCTCAAGGCTTTTGAGCAGCGCATTAGCAGCGGCAACGTTCATTGCCTCAGCCGGTGAAATGACAATGACCCGGTATCCCCCCTGCTGAGCCGTTTGCGAAACAAAACGGTTAACCTCGCGAATAGGGTCAATACGAATCTGGCGCTTGCCCTCTTCCGGCGAGACCCGCAGCAAATCAGGATGGTACCCCGATGCCAACATCGCGCAGCTATGGCAATGGCCGCAGGCCTGGTCGGCAGGAGTGGCGCAAAGTGTCCGGGCGATTAACGCCTCCGCCAACTGCTGCTTACCTACCCCATGGGCGCCATGAATGAGCAGCGCATGGGGCATCCGCCCTCCATCGGCCAGACGGGTTAACTGATGCCAGGTGGCAAGGTGCCACGGCATAACACCGGTTAACGCCATGCTGTTACTCGCGCCGAAAGGGTCCTACGAATCTGCGCCTGTACTTCTTCAAGGGAGTGTTGAGCTTCAATCACTGCAAAACGTTCGGGGGCTTCTTCTGCTCGTGCCAAATAGGCGTCGCGTACAGCTTGGAAAAAATCGGCCTGCTCTTGCTCAAAACGGTCAAGCTGCTCGTGACGATCGCGCAGGCGTACTTCTAAACGCTGCTTTGCCGCCTCTTTAGGCATATCGAGCAAAAGCGTTAAATCGGGCGAGAGTCCCTGCTGGACAAAATTTTCCAGCACGGCGATACGCTCCTTGGCAATACCTCGGCCGCCGCCCTGATAGGCAAAGGTAGCGTCAGTAAAGCGATCACACACTACCCATGCGCCTCTTGCCAGGGCAGGCAGAATTTTCTCCGCTAAATGCTGCGCCCTAGCGGCAAACATAAGCAGCAGTTCTGCGTCCACATGCAGCGGCTCTTGGGGGGCCGGGTCCAGCAGCAGTGCTCGAATAGCTTCGCCTCGCTCAGTTCCCCCCGGCTCACGTGTGCGCACCACTTCCAGCCCCTGGGCTTCCAACCACTCGGCGACAAAGCCCACATTGGTAGACTTTCCCACGCCTTCGCCGCCTTCCAGCGTAATGAAGCGTCCCCGCTTACTCATCATGCTCCCTTACTGTGGTGATCAATGTGGTGATCAATGTGGTGATGACTTTGATGATAGGTCATAGCTATTACCGATTGCGAATATAGCGATTAACGGCATTATTATGCTCCCGCAATGTACGCGAGAAGTGATGTGTGCCATCGCCCCGGGAAACAAAATAGAGCGTTTCGCCGGGTAGCGGGTTTACCGCCGCTTCCAATGACGCACGCCCCGGCAAAGCGATCGGCGTGGGCGGCATGCCATCAATCACATAAGTGTTATAGGGCGTCGCTTCACGTAGATCAGCGCGGGTGATGCGGCCTTCATAGCGCTCGCCCATGCCATAAATAATCGTCGGGTCGGTTTGTAAGCGCATT
Organism: Halomonas sp. HAL1; assembly: GCF_030544485.1. Taxonomy (NCBI): domain Bacteria; kingdom Pseudomonadati; phylum Pseudomonadota; class Gammaproteobacteria; order Oceanospirillales; family Halomonadaceae; genus Halomonas; species Halomonas sp. HAL1. The sequence continues at coordinate 1,633,875 of NZ_CP130610.1, read as the reverse complement.
CCCTGCTCCATGCGTCGCTTGAACACACCGGCGATTTCACGACGCTCCTCCGGCGCCCCCGTTTCGCGCTCAATCAAAGAGGCCATAATAAGCGCCTCATAGGGTGACTCAATGGTCAGGTCGTCGGCACGCTCTTCCCAGACACTGTCCAGAATTCTTTCCATACGCTCAAGCGACTGCTGTAGTAGATCGACGTCGCTCATCCCCAAGTGGTAACGATAGGTATCGGGAAAGAACCATCCCTCAGGAAAGGTGCCTTCACGATCAAGTAGTGCCATCACCTCTTCGTCGCTCAAATCAGCCGTGCGATGGTCAAGTTTTGGCGCGGCATTAAGCAAGTCGCGCATTTGACGAAAGGTCCACCCCTCAGGAATCGTCAGCCGATAGGTGACAACGTTATTACTGCCTAGCAGCGCCATCATTTCCAGCCCGCTCATATCCGGCAAAAGCTGATATTCCCCAGTACGCAACCGCGGCACGCGCTCAGGCTCCACCCGCGCTAATAAGCGAAACGCCCAAGCATCTTCCAGTATGCCCTGGGATTCCAACTCCGCCACCACCTGATGAAACCCCGCACCAGAAGGCACTTGGTAAAGCGTTGGCTCATCAAGCGCTAGCGGTGCCTCTAAGCGGCTCTGCCAATAAAAATAACCACCTACTGCACCGGCAGCCCCGATTATGACTACGACTAACAAAGCGGTTAATAACCGTTTCACCATGACACCTCAAAATAATTGCGGGGCGATATTGATAAAAAGGCTGGCGTTTAGGCAAAGCCTAACAACTGATGGGCCAAGCGTTGGAAGGGATCAGACTCACTCACAGCCCAGCGCTGCAGCAACGAGCCATCCGCTGCTAGCAGCGTCGACACGGGCCACACTCCCTGAACAGAGTTTGCTACCCATAGCCGCTCGACCTCTGCAAGGCGATCCAGCGACACCCCCCCCTGGGCTACGACACCTTGATCAATTAAACCAGCGCGCAGTGTTCCTGCTACGCCGCATTGGTCAATAAAAGGCGTGAACACCTGCCCCGCCTGCAGCCAAAAAACATTCATACTGGTGGCTTCTATGACCCGGCCTTCGCTATCAGCGAGCAGACCTTCGGCGGTCGCGGCATCGCTCCACTCCTGGCGGGCCAGTACGTTCTCCAGCCGATTAAGATGCTTAATACCGGCTAACCGCGGCTGGCGGCTAAGGCGCAAATCACAAAGCCTGACTGTGACACCCTGCTGCCAGCGCTGAATCGAGGGCTGAAATGGCGTACGGCGACTAAGCAAACGCGGTGTTACTTCATCCGGCTGCGCATAACCCCGCCCGCCACTGCCACGCGTCAGGATAAGCTTGAGGACTTCCAGCTCAGCGGTGCAATCACCCTGCCACGTGGCATCTAGTGCTGCTTGGCAAGGTAACGGTATATTTAGGCGCCGACACCCCTTCGCTAGGCGGTCTGTGTGATAGCGCCACAGCACCGGTGCACCTGCACGCAACAGTACCGTTTCAAAGAGACCATCACCATACGCTAGCCCGCGATCATCAAACGGCACAGTTTGTTCGTCAGATAACGCGGGCGGCAACATCGTCAATTACACCTTCTTGAATAACAGCGAACCGTTAGTGCCACCAAAGCCAAAGGAGTTGGAAAGCGCCATATCAATCCGCATGTTCCGCGCGGTGTGCGGCACATAATCCAGATTGCAACCCGGCTGCGGGTTATCCAGGTTGATGGTCGGCGGTGCGATCTGGTCACGAATTGCCAGAATGCTGAACACTGCCTCTACCGCACCAGCGGCACCCAACAGGTGGCCGATCATCGACTTGGTAGAGCTCACGGCCACATTATTGGCTGCATCACCCAGTACGTTCTCAATGGCTCGACTTTCTGCCAGGTCACCTGCCGCGGTTGAAGTGCCATGGGCATTGATATAGTGCACTTCAGAAACGTCAACCTGGGCATCTTTGATGGCATTGCGCATAGAGAGCGCTGCACCACGGCCGTCTTCCGGTGGCGATGTCATGTGGTAAGCATCATCACTCATGCCAAAACCGACCAGCTCGGCATAGATGTGAGCGCCGCGCGCTTTGGCATGCTCATACTCTTCTAGCACCAACACACCCGCACCGTCCGATAACACAAAGCCATCGCGATCAGTATCCCACGGGCGGCTGGCCGCCTGAGGATCATCATTACGTGTTGAGAGCGCGCGTGCAGCTGAAAAGCCGCCCAGACCTAGCGGGGTTGTCGCCATCTCGGCACCACCACAGACCATGACGTCTGCGTCGCCATAGGCGATCGTGCGCGCGCTGTAGCCAATATTATGGGTACCGGTGGTACAGGCAGTGGTAATCGCGATATTCGGCCCTCTAAAGCCGTGCTGAATCGCCATATTGCCCGAAATCATATTAATGATGGAACCCGGCACAAAGAACGGCGACACCTTACGGGCCCCACCCTTGTTGAGCGCGTTGTGGTTATGTTCAATCATGGGTAGACCGCCAATGCCTGAACCGATAGCCACACCGATACGATCCGCATTCTCTTCAGTGCACTCGATACCGGAATCTTCAACCGCTTGAGCGCCCGCCGCCATACCGTACTGAATAAAGAGATCCATCTTGCGAGCATCTTTAGGATTCAGGTACGGACTAATATCAAAGTTCTTGATCGACCCACCAAAACGCGTGTTAAAGCCACTGGTGTCAAAATGCTCAATAGGCGTAATACCGCTTTTACCAGCAACAATGTTGGCCCACGATTCATCTACGCTATTGCCCACTGGGGTCACCAGGCCTAACCCAGTTACCACTACCCTTTTCCGTGCCATTAGCTTTCCTCCAGGCATCCATGGTGACGCGACCCACTTGGGTCATTCGCTGCTTAAATTTGGTCAACAGTATAACGGAGATTGAACGTTATAAGCATTGTGGCAGCAAAGCAAAAAAGCCGCCCTGCGAAAGGACGGCTCTTAAGGCGGGTGACTAGCACCCCACCCTGGTTCGATGCATCGACGCAGCCCTTACTGGTGGGCGTTCACGTAATCGATGGCTTCTTGAACCGTGGTGATTTTCTCGGCTTCTTCATCAGGAATTTCAGTATCGAATTCCTCTTCCAAAGCCATGACCAGCTCAACGGTGTCGAGCGAATCAGCACCCAAGTCTTCTGTAAAAGAAGAGCTGTTTTGGATGTCTTCTTCTTTAACGTTCAGGCGCTCTGCTACCACTTTCTTAACGCGCTCTTCAATAGTACTCATTAACGTACTCCAGTCGTTCACATTAGCCGTTTTTGATAACCAGCTATTTGGAAACCGCAAGCCAAAAGCTGCGGGGTAGTTTATAGACGCCCTTGGGTCGACGCAACCGCCATCCCCAAGGCCATCAACGCATATTCATGCCGCCATTCACGTGAAGCGTCTCACCGGTGATGTAACCGGCTGCATCACTGGTCAGAAAGCCAACCGCTGCGGCGATCTCTTCCGGCGCCCCTAAGCGAGCCAACGGAATTTGCTTAAGTAACATTTCATGCTGGGCTTCGGGCAGCGCCTCGGTCATATCGGTGGCAATAAAGCCCGGCGCCACCGCATTCACCGTGATTGCTCGCGAGGATACCTCACGCGCCAAGGCTCTGCTAAACCCCTCCATACCGGCTTTGGCTGCAGCATAGTTAGTTTGGCCCAGGTTGCCCATGGTTGCCACTACAGAGCTGATCGACACAATACGCCCAAAACGCGCCTTGGTCATACCCCGCAAACACGCCTTACTAACACGATAGACAGATTTTAAGTTGGTATCCATCACGGAGTCCCACTCATCTTCCTTCATACGCATCAGCAAATTGTCTCGCGTGATACCGGCATTGTTAACCAAAATGGTCGGCGCACCAAAGCGCTCAGTGATGGTTTTCAATACGCTGTCAATGCTGGCCTGGTCGGTCACGTTAAGACACAGACCTGCGCCTTCTATGCCATTCTCTTTTAAATCAGCATCAATTTTCTCAGCACCGGATTCGCTGGTCGCTGTGCCAATGACGATATGGCCTTGACGGCCTAGCTCACGAGCAATGGCCTGGCCAATACCGCGACTGGCCCCTGTTACCAGGGCAACTCTACTTTCTTGGGTCATAACGTTCTGCCTCTAACCGTGTAATCAAGCAAGGATAGCGGAATAACACAACCCTTGGTCACGCTTTATCAGCTAACGTTTCACGCGCCAGCTCAAGCGCAGCATTCAGGCTGTCAGGATCATTCACTGCCAACCCCTTGCTACCCTTCACGATACGCTTATTGAGACCGGTCAACACCTTTCCAGGCCCGCACTCAATAAATACTTCAACGCCTTGACTGGCCATTGCCTCAACGCAGGCGCTCCAGCGCACTGGTTGATAAAGCTGTTCGATGAGGCGTGTACGCAGTGTAGCGGTATCAGCATGCGCCTTGGCGTCAACATTTTGAATCACGGTATAGCGTGGCGCTCGCAATTTAATCGACTGCATAGCCTCCGCTAGGCGCTCGGCGGCCGGGCGCATTAACGCACAATGCGAAGGAACGGAAACGGGCAATGACATAGCGCGCTTGGCCCCCGCTTCTTGGCAGGCAACGATAGCCCGCTCCACGGCTGCTTTAGAGCCTGCCACTACGACCTGCCCAGGGGAGTTGTAGTTGACAGCAGACACCACGTCGCCCTGGGCGGCTTTTTCACAGGCGGCTTCAACCGCCTCGTCTGCCAAACCAAGGATGGCTGCCATACCACCTTCACCCGCGGGAACGGCCTCCTGCATGGCCTCACCGCGCAGACGCACTAAGTTAACGCCTTCGGCAAAGCTCATGACGCCAGCGCACACCATCGCGCTGTATTCGCCCAAGCTATGGCCCGCCATTACAGTAGGCCGAGGCCCTTCTAGCTCCTGCCAAACGCGCCAAATAGCGACGCTGGCAGAAAGTAATGCGGGCTGGGTGCACGCGGTTGCATTAAGCGATGCTTCAGGACCCTCTTGGACGACTTTCCATAAGTCGTAGCCCAAAGCATCCGACGCTTCCTCAAATGTCGTTCCCACCACACTATAGCGCTCGGCCAGCTCTCGCAGCATTCCAACCTGCTGAGAGCCTTGCCCGGGGAAAATGAGGGCAAGGGGTTGAGACATGTCGTTCACCTTTGCACTTGTAGGCATTTGCTCATATGAGCGATAGGCGAGATTATTGGCACATCCTGATGCCACCTATAAACTCGCAAAAAATAAACTATTTATTATCTAATCATGGCTCGCAGGTGCCACTGCTTCACTTAATGGCGCCTGCCAACGGCCTGCGATCCGCGCAGGTAAATTATGTTCTACTTCCTGAAGAGCACGCTGGATAGCGTAGTAGAAACCATCGGCATGGGTACTGCCGTGACTTTTCACCACGATACCGCGCAACCCCAACAAACTGGCCCCGTTATAGCGCACAGGATCTAACTCCTGCTTTAAACGCCTCAACACAGGCTTGGCCAGTAGGCTTGCTAAACGGCCACTTAAGCGCGATTCAAACGCCATCTGTACGCGTTCAACCAACATACTGGTCAACCCTTCGCTTGCCTTGAGCACAGCGTTACCCACAAAGCCATCGCATACCACGACGTCAAGCTGGCCTTTAAACAGGTCACCACCCTCGGCATAACCTTGATAATCAAAAGCACCACTATTGGCATGCTCGCGCAGCAAACGATCAGCTTCGCGAACGCTGGCGCATCCTTTAGTGGCCTCAGCACCAACATTGAGCAGCGCAACACGTGGCATAGCCGTGCCATCGACACACTGCGCCATCGCCGCGCCCATTAGCGCAAAATCCACCAGCCGATGAGCGGGAGAGTCCACATTGGCGCCTAAGTCCAGCAAATAACAGCGACGCCCTTGGCGCGCTGGAATCGCGGTACTGATCGCTGGCCGAGAAATACCCTCGACCATCCCCAGCTCGCGCCTTGCTAATGCCACAAGCGCTGCCGTATTACCCGCACTTACACCGGCAACCGCCTCGCCCTGAGCGACACTTCGCAGCATGCGCACCATACTGGTCGCCTGCCCCCTGCGCAGCGCCCAGGCAGCGGTTGTCGATGGCATAATGCAGTCAGGTGCTTCTCGCGCCACCAAACGTGACGTTGCCGCAGCCAGAGGCTGCGGCAAGCGTGAAAGCTCAGCAAGAATCTGCTGACGCGGGCCAAACAGAATCAGCTCAAGGTCTGGGTGTTCCACCACTGCCTTTGCAGCACCTGTGATAATCGCATGAGGGCCTTGGTCACCCCCCATCACATCTATCGCTAGGCGCATACCGCACTGAGTCCGTTTAGCCGCTTAATAACGCAATTGAGGTTTATACCTCAATCACTTTACGACCACGGTAGAAACCGTCTGGAGAAATGTGGTGACGCAGGTGAGTCGTACCGGTTTCTTTGTCTTGAGACAGCGTCGGAGCGGTCAGTGCATCGTGGCTACGACGCATGCCGCGCTTGGAACGAGTTTTACGGTTCTGTTGAACTGCCATGGGTGTTTACTCCAAGGTATTTAAGGTAAAGGGTGCTTATTTTTTGCCTTTTAAGACATTGAGCACCGCGAATGGATTCGTCGCTGGCGTTGTTTCTGCCGCCGCGCCTTCTGTTTTGCTGACCAGCTGCTCCGCCGAGACATGACATTCGGCTTCATCGTGATAGACCACTTGAGGCAGGCTAAGAATCAATTCATCCTCAACCACCGTCAAAAGATCCAGCTGTTCCTTTTCCACCAGCACCGGTTCATGACTAGCAGGCAACTCGGCCGCTAAGGCTTCGTCAGTGACCATTCCAAGCAAAAAGTCACTGCTCACCTCTTGAGGCAGCGGCACTAGGCAGCGTCGGCAGGCAAGCGCCAACGTCGCTTGCAAGTGGCCACGAATTTCACGACGACCTTGAGCATCGACGCCAAACTCAAGCACGACATGACAGTCGCCGGTTTGGACACCCGCTTCTTCGGCAAGACGTGGCAGTTTATCCAGCGCTACCAAGCCTTCGATTCGTTCGTGGCGGGCTGCGAGCTTATAAGGCTCAACCCGACTGGGGAGTTGTGAGGTCAACATAGGCGCGCAATGATAGGCACTCCCCCTGCTGGTGTCAAAGCTGTCGGTATATTTCTTCATGCCTTCCTCAATAAATAACCAACCGCGGCCTCAATAAACGGCCAACATAGGCAGGTTTAGCTGCTTTCGCTACACTCTATTGCTTTGAAATTGCATTTGCGCCACGTTGCACACACATCCCTTAGACATGCGCCACTACCCAGCCAGGAGCTATTTGTGACTTCATCCGCAATGACCGAGCCATCAAGCAGTCAGGCATCAACGACCGAGCTGGTACTGGCCTCCAGCTCGCGTTGGCGACGCGAGCTACTGGATCGACTGCAGCTCCCCTACCAATGCTATTCGCCGGATATTGATGAAACGCCCCATAGTGGCGAAACACCCCACGCTCTGGTCCATCGACTAGCGCTCAGCAAAGCTAACGCCGTTGCGCACCATTTTCCCCATCACTGCATTATCGGCTCTGACCAAGTAGCAGTATTTGAAGGCGACATTCTTGGCAAACCGCATACCGAAGCCAAGGCACGCGCTAATCTAAGCCGCTTTTCCGGCCAGCGTGTCACTTTTTTGACCGGTTTAGCGCTGCTGGATACACGCCACCAGCGTCATCAGGTACACGTCGAGCCATTCGAGGTGGTTTTCCGCCACTTGAGCGTCCAGGAAATTGAAAACTATGTCGCCAAAGAACAGCCACTCGACAGCGCTGGCAGCTTTCGAATGGAAGGCATAGGCATAGCGCTGTTTGAGAAGCTTGAAGGCCGCGACCCTAACGCATTGATTGGGTTACCACTGATTGCGCTTTGCGACATGCTGCGCCAAGCGGGTTTAGACCCGCTTGGCGCCTCCTGATTATCAATAGAGCCTGACAAACCAAGGGCTTGGCAACTAAGCGCTTAGAAGCGCAGCGGGGTAGCGGGCGCACTGACGCCCAACACCTCGGCGACGACCTGGGTAAAGCGGCGCGTCAGGCGCTCAAATGGATCAAGACTCGGCGTATAATCGACCCAATGGGTGCCTCCCACTCGGTCACGCGCCACTTGCTCAAGGCTGCCTAATTGGTCAACCAAGCCTAGATCAACGCTCTGCTCACCACTCCAGACTAGGCCTGAAAATATATCGGGGCTGTCGCTAAGCCTTTCACCTCTTCCCGCACGCACATCATCAATAAACTGACGGTGAGTTTGGCTGAGCACTCCATGCCAAAACTGCTCCGCCTCTTCATCCAGCGGCTGAAACGGGTCAAGAAAGGCTTTATTTTCACCAGCAGTCAGCACGCGGCGCTCCACACCAATACGCGCTATTGCCTCTTCAAAACCAAAGCCCGCGTAAATAACACCAATAGAGCCCACCAGGCTCACCGGCGAGGCAATGATCTCATCCGCCGCCGCCGCAATATAATAAGCGCCGCTGGCACCGATATCTTCGATCACTGCGATAATCGGCTTATCGCCCTGCTCGCGTAGACGCATAATTTCTGCATAGATACGCTGAGACTGCACCGGGCTACCACCTGGGCTATTAATGTGCAGTACCACAGCGGAAGCGCCTTCCGCCTCCCAGGCGTTATTCAGCCCCTCAATGATGCGCTCGGCATTGGCAGGCGAATCGCTGGCAATTACCCCGCTGACCTCCACAATCCCTAAGTGTCGCTGTGTGGGCGCGGTAGCACTAGGCGAATCCCAAAACAGACTATAAAGGATGGTAAATAGCGTCACCAACACAATAGTGAGCATCATCAGGCGGAAAAACAGCTTCCAGCGGCGAGTGCGTCGCTGTTCCGTTAACACGCCGCCTATCCAGTGATCCATCATTTCCAGCTGCGCCAGCCGTTGGCGTTCGCGCAGGGTTTCGGCATCATCGTCTGGCGCACCCGACATCGGCTTAGCGCCCTTACTAGGAGGCACCTCTGATCCCTGTGTCCAACGATCCTCCCTCACCTCATTGCGATCATCATTGGTCGGGCCGTCACGTCCGTCGTTTGTGCCACCGGGGCGGGTTGGGTCGTCGCTCATAAAATGTCCTTATGTAAACGCTGGCTACTCACTGTACAACCGATCAAAAAGCTCATCGATGCTATGGGCAATCCACTTGGGGCGACTCAGTGCCAAACGCTCTGGCGTATGCACACCGTAAGTCACGCCTATTCGATCCATGCCAATCGCTCGCGCCATTTCCAAGTCGTATTCTGTATCGCCGACCATCACCGCTCGCTCGACGGGCACTTCAAGCTCAGTCAACAGCTCCGTAAGCATTTGAGGATGTGGCTTCGAGCGGGTTTCATCCGCCGTGCGGCTGGCGTGAAACCAGGCACCGCTGTCGGTCTCAGCAAAAATGCGGTCGAGGCCACGGCGACTTTTGCCGGTCGCTACCGCTAGCCGCTGCTGCTCACGACCGCGCAAACGGGCGATCTGCGCCTCAACCCCGGCAAAAAACAGCATCGGCGTCGCATCCGCCGTCACAAAATGGTGCGAATAACGCTCACGTAGGCGTTCGGCCTGAGCTGGTAAAATACCTGGGCAAAGCTGGGCAATGGCCTCAGGCAGCCCTAACCCAATAATATCTTCCACCTCCTCCGCCGAGAGTTCTCCCCACTCGGCCTCCAGCGCAGCCGCCTGCATGCACGACACTATCCGCGGCACCGAGTCCATCAAGGTGCCATCCCAATCAAATATAATCAGCTCGTACTGCATGGCAGCTCCTTATCAAGGGCGGATTAGTAAACGGCTTATTGGCGAGCACGCTTAAGCGCTTCTTCCAGCGCCTCTGGCAGTGGCGCTTTGACGGTCACCGGTCGACCATTGGTAGGCTCGGGAAAGGTAAGCGCACGCGCATGCAGAAACAAGCGCCCCAGCCCTAATTGCTTGGTAAGGTAACCGCTTTCACGGGTGGCGTATTTATCGTCGCCCAGCAGTGCATGGCCTGCATGAGCAGCGTGCACACGAATCTGGTGGGTGCGCCCTGTCACTGGCTCGGCTTCGATCAAGGTGACTTTTTCGAACGTCTCGACCACCGAGAAATGAGTACGCGACACTTTACCATTGGGATCAACCCTTACCCGACGCTCGCCATTGCCCGCATCAAAGCGATCCAAACGCGCGCTTTCGTAGGTTTTACGCGCTGGCCAGCGCCCGCTCACCAAGGCTAGATAGCGCTTGTCCATGCCGTGTTTTTTCAGTGACTCATTAAGCGTCACCAACGCATCACGGGATTTAGCGAGCAGCAAACAGCCTGATGTATCGCGATCTAAACGGTGAACCAACTCCAGGAAGCTCAAATCATCGCGCACCTGACGTAGCGCTTCAATTAAGCCAATCTTAACCCCGCTACCACCATGTACCGCCAAGCCTGAAGGCTTGTTGAGCACCATCCAATCAGGGCCTTCCATGATAACGCTGCCCACTAACAGGTCGCGTAAATTATCGCTCACTTCCTTGACCGCCTCACGGGGCGCCAAGCGCAGCGGCGGAACGCGAACTAAATCGCCTGCTTGCAAACGGTAATCCACCTTTACGCGCTTTTTATTAACGCGCACTTCGCCTTTACGCACGATGCGATAGATAAGCGCCCGTGGCGCTCCTTTGAGCCGCGTCATGAGAAAATTATCAATTCGCTGCCCAGCCTGCTCTGGGGCAATATCCACCCACTGTACTTCACGCCCTTCGGACATTGCCGCTTGCTCCTGCTGTAGTTCGATGACATCAGCTAAAAACGGCATTCTAGCGTAGACCCAAGGGCATTGCGTCAATTGCTGGTCGTTGTCTTTACTGTTATATTCCAAAACGTTCACCAGCCAAGCACAGAAAGCTTTCTTGTCTACCGCTAGTGACTAGCTGATAGATAGCTAATTCGTTAAATTGGTTAGCAGAAAACATCAACGCTGAGCTCGGTTAATGCGCCTGCCCGACTAACACGCAGGCCTGAACACGAAAGACGACGTCAGTGTACGCATTGCCCGTTTTTCCAGTATCAACATCTGATCTTAAAAAATGCAGTAAATCTGCCGCCCGTTTTTCATGCCGGCAGATGAAGATAAGCCTAGCCCTCAACGGCAGGCAGTAACTTAACAACGCCACGCCCTGAGCAGCCCCCTCCTTTCTCGTCACAAGGCGCTGGCTGACTCCGGGCGACAAGTTCAACGCTGTGCCGGTGGCCGGCGTTGGTGAATCGATGAATGCTAGGTGTCGGCGGTGTCAGCAGGGCCGGATGGATGTGACAACCACCGGAACACGTCCTGCCTCCGCCACGTACTCAACGCCCTACTGGCCGGGTTGGCGATGATGCCTTCCCGGCTTGACGCGTCAGCATTGCAATGCGCCGAGCACAAGCACGCAGCACCCAGCGGTTCGCCTACGTCACCCCATAGGCAGTTCGCCGGTACGCAACGCTATGCGAGACAACATGAAACGGATGCTTATTAATGCGACACAGCCCGAAGAGCTGCGCGTCGCTTTAGTTGATGGACAACGCCTGTACGATTTAGACATCGAATCCGGCGCTCGAGAACAGAAAAAAGCCAATATCTATCGTGGTAAAATCACCCGCGTAGAGCCCTCACTTGAAGCTGCCTTTGTCGATTACGGCGCTGACCGCCACGGCTTTTTGCCGCTCAAAGAGATCTCTAAAGAGTACTTTGTAAAAGACGTTTCCGGACGTCCCAGCATTAAAGAAGTACTCAAAGAGGGCCAAGAAGTCATCGTTCAGGTTGACAAGGAAGAGCGTGGCAATAAAGGCGCCGCACTTACCACCTTTGTCAGCCTGGCTGGCCGCTTTTTGGTGTTGATGCCCAACAACCCGCGTGCGGGTGGCATTTCTCGCCGTATCGAAGGCGATGAGCGTAGTCAGCTCAAAGATGCCATGGGTCAATTGACCGTGCCGGACAAAATGGGCCTGATTGTGCGCACTGCGGGCATTGGCCGTAACCCGGAAGAACTGCAGTGGGACTTGGATTATCTGGTCCAGGTGTGGGAATCGATTACCACTGAAGCCGCCAAGCGCCCTGCCCCATTCCTAATCTACCGTGAATCCAACGTCATCATTCGCGCTATGCGTGACTATTTGCGCCAGGACATCGGCGAAGTATTGATCGACAGCCCCGAGATTCACGCCGAAGCACTGAGCTTTATTCGCCAGGTCATGCCCTCGTATCAGCAGAAGATTAAACTTTATGCTGATGAAGTACCGCTGTTCTCGCGCTTTCAGATCGAATCGCAAATCGAAACGGCCTACCAGCGCGAAGTAAAGCTTCCTTCCGGTGGCTCGATTGTGATCGATCACACTGAGGCACTGGTCTCCATCGATATCAACTCGGCCCGCGCCACCCGCGGCAGCGATATCGAAGAAACCGCCCTACAGACCAACTCTGAAGCCGCCGACGAGATCGCCCGCCAGCTACGCTTGCGCGACATCGGCGGGTTAGTTGTCATCGACTTTATCGACATGGGGCCTGCGCGCAACCAGCGTGAAGTTGAAAACCGCATGCGCGATGCGCTTAAGCTAGACCGCGCGCGGGTGCAGATTGGTCGCATCTCACGCTTTGGCCTAATGGAAATGTCCCGTCAGCGCCTGCGTCCTTCGCTGGGTGAAACCAGCGGCGTGGTTTGCCCGCGCTGTAATGGCCAAGGCACCATTCGCGATGTGCGTTCGCTGTCGCTGTCGATCATGCGCCTGATTGAAGAAGAGGCCATGAAAGAGAACAGCGCGCAGATTCGCGCTATTCTGCCGGTACCCGTCGCTACGTATCTGCTCAATGAAAAACGCAGTGTGCTGGCCGATTTAGAGTCCCGCCAAAATGTTCGCGTTGTGCTGCTACCCAATCCTGATATGGATACGCCCCACTACGACGTTCAGCGCCTGCGCGATGATCATTTAGACGAGGATGACACTCAAAGCCTTTCGAGCTTTGAGCTCTCCACGGATACCGAAGTAGGCAAAGAGCCAACACCCAGCTTCGTACCGCCCGCTCAACGCGCCGAAGCAGCAGTGAAAAGCGTTACGCATAACGCCCCTGCGCCGGCATCGCTGCAAACCGAAGAGAAAGCGCCTGCTGCTGCCCCGGCGGCGAAAGTAGTACCGGCGACCAGCGAGCAACCCAGCGTCATTGGCCGCTTTATCCGTGGTTTCGCCAAGTTGCTAGGCAGCGACGAAAGTAATACTGAAGCTACGCCAGAGCCCAAGACTGAAACCCCGGCACCGCGCAAGCCAAGCGAGCGTAAAACCAATCAGCGCAGCAGTGAGTCGCGGCAGAAACCCTCACGCAATGAGCGCGGCGACAACACTAGCCGTAACGAGTCGCGCAGCGATAACAGCACCCGGCCTGAGCCAAAAACTGAACAAAAAGCCGAGCAAAAAAGCGAGCAACCCACCACTGCTCCGCGTCCTGCCGGTGACGATAACAGCGACAAGCGCAGCGGTCCCAGCCGCACTCGCAATCGTCGTCGCCATCCCCAGCAAGACGATGCCACCGAAGAGTCGGCCAACAAAGCGCCTCGTAAAGAGAGCCAGTCGGATAGTTCCGGCAAAGATAGTTCTGGCAAAGATAGCTCTAAAAAGAGCAACAACGGCAAAAGCGCAGCGCCGAAAGAGCCACGTCGCGAAGCTGGCCAAGACAGCCAACCCGATGAAACTGCCAAACAGCCAGAAGCCAAGCAGGATGACGGCAAGCCGAAGCGTACGCGTAACAACCCGCGTAACCGCACACGCACACAGGCAATTAACCCACAGGCAGAAGCCGAGCAGTTAAAGCTGCAGGCAGAAGTGGTAAATGAAGCGCCAGAAACCGCTGAACCAGCGGATGAAGCGCCTGTTGCGCCGACAACCGAAACGTCAGACGCGAAGGAAGTAGAGGCACCTGCTAAAGAAAAACCGGCTTCAGAAGCAACGGCAGCCGAGACACCGAATGCTGACGTCGCCGCCTCTGCTGATGAAGCTGCTCAACCTGCTTCTGAGACCGCTGAGCAGGAAGCCGCTGCCAAGCCGAGTGAACCCGTCACCAGCGAAGAGCCGACACCTGCTGCCGCTTCTGAAACGACGGAACCTCACCCTGAAGAAAGTAAGACTACGTCAGCGCCACCTGAGGTGAACTCAGAAACAACCGAAGCTAACTCGGAGCCTGCTGAAACTGAGCAAACTGCTGATAACCAGCCAAGTGCTAGCGAATTGGTAGCGCCTGAAGCTATCGAACCGCCTGCGGCCAACGCGGTCGATCCGGCGGCCACTATTGAAGAAGCTGCCGCTGAGCCTCTCAGTAGCGCTGACACGGATCAAAGCAGCGAACAGCGCCAGCCTGAAGCGACAACTAACGCCCAGGAAACTCGCCAGGAAACAGTAACACCAAGCGTTTCTGAGAGCGCTTCTGAGCGTGACGACGCGACCTCTTCAGTTGAAGAGCCATCCAGCAGCGAGCAAATGCAAGCTGAGGAAAAGCAAGGCCAGGAAGAGAAGAGCGTCGAACAGAATAGCGGCGATCTAGAGACAGCTGAAGCAGAGCCTCAGCCTGCTCAGCCGGTGGCTAGCGAAGCACCCGTTGAAGACGTAGCAACTGAAGAAACGCCTAAACCACGTCGCCGTCGCACACGGGCTCACAACGATCCGCGTGAAAAGCGTAAACAGGCGCAACAGGACACCCACTCCGAGTAAAATCGGTCGCGTGTTGCAACAGCAAAATCCCCGCTTGAGCGGGGATTTTGCTGTTTAGGAGACGCCTTTTAAAAACGGCAGAAGGATTCGCTGGAAAAGGGCGTTAAGGATTAATAAAACGTGGTTCGGGTTCTAACAGCACACCAAAGCGTGTTTTTACTTGAGCGGCGATATAGTTGGCGATTTTCATCAAGCCGAGGCGATCACCGCCACCAAAATGCACCAGCACCAGCGCTTGATGCTGGTGTACGCCAAAGGCGCCGTCGCGCATTCCTTTTAAACCACACTGGTCGATCAACCAACCTGCCGCTAACTTTGTTTGCCCTCCAGCCTGGGGAAAATGGGGCATCGCAGGATACTGACGCGAAAGCTGTGCTGCCTGCTCATCACTTACTAGCGGATTTTTGAAGAAACTCCCCGCGTTGGCAAGCACCTCAGGGTCGGGTAGCTTCTCGCGGCGAATAGCACAAACGGCTTCAGCAATCTCAAGCGGCGAGGGTGTGGCAGATAACCGCGCGGCAAGATCGCCATAATGCAGTTGCGGCGCTGGCATGCGTGATAAACGCACTATTAGCTGGGTAATCACAACACTATCGGCTAACTCGCCTTTAAAGATGCTGTCCCGGTAAGCAAACGCGCACTCTTGAGTACTTAACCAATAACAGCGTCCAGTGGCGAGCTCCATGACCTGCACCGCTTGCAGCGTGTCAGCAAGCTCAACGCCGTAGGCGCCAATATTTTGCACCGGTGCCGCCCCGCAACTACCGGGAATTAGCGCCAAGTTTTCGATTCCCCACAACCCCCGTGCGGCAGTCGCCATGACTAAGGCGTGCCAATTAACCCCAGCGCCCACTTGGGCAAACACATCCCCTTGTTGAGCGCCTTTTGAATGTCTCAACCACCATTGCTTTAAGGCTGGGCATAGCACCAGGCCCGGCAACTGCTCAGGCAGCAGTACATTGCTGCCACCGCCCAGCAACGTCACGGGCCAGCCCTGAGCGTGCGCATAAGCGAGTGCAGTGCGCAGTGCTGACAGTGTGCCCGGCGCTGCATAGTGCTCGGCGTGACAAGGTAGCCGCAGCGTATTGGCAAGGGTTAAATCAATATTGGTCTGCTGATTAAAAGCCGCCACCTCAGCGCTCACGTTTGAGGTGCTGAATGAGCCCGTCTGATGCGGCTTCAATCATATTTAGAACGTTTTCAAAGCCCTCATCCCCGCCATAATAAGGATCAGGCACCTCTGTACCAGGCGTCCCGGCAAAATCTAAAAACAGGCCGACATGAGCTTGGCTATTGGCGGGTTTCAGGTCACGTATGGCGCGCAAATTGTCCTGATCCATACCCAGCACGTAATCAAACTCAGCAAAATCCTGCACATTTAGCTGGCGGGCACGCAGGCCACTTAAATCGATACCACGGCATAAGGCCGCTTGCTGGGCGCGCGAGTCTGGCGCTTTGCCCACATGCCAACTGCCGACCCCGCAGGAGTCTATTTCAACGTCGTCGGCTAGCCCTGCTTGCTCAAGGGCTCGGCGAAAAACACCTTCTGCGGTGGGCGAACGGCAAATATTGCCTAGACAAACAAATAACACTTTCACAACAACTCTCCTTAGGCGCTAGGCAAGCAGCGCACGCACACGGGCTAAATCCTCGGCAGTATCAATACCCGCGGGATTTACCTCACAGGCTAAGGCTACCTGTATCGCGTGGCCGTTTTGTAACGCACGCAGTTGCTCAAGCTGTTCAAGTTGCTCCAGGCTAGAGGCTGGCCAGTCACGGTAAGCCGCTAGAAAACCTGCGCGGTAAGCATAGAGGCCGATATGGCGCAGCCAGGCATCGGTCGCCAGTAGCGTGGGCGCCTGTTTGAAATGCTCTCGATCCCAGGGGATGGGCGCACGCGAGAAATACAGCGCTCGGCCCTGCAGTGTGCGCACCACCTTGACCACATTGGGATTAAACAGCGTGTCGACATCGTTGATAGGCTCTGCCAGCGTGGCAATCGATGCCTCGGGGTCATCGGCCAAGCGAAGAGCCACTTGATCAATCAAGGCAGGCGGAATCAAAGGCTCATCGCCCTGCACATTAACCAGCAGAGCGTCATCCGCTAGCGCTAAGATATCAGCCACTTCGGCTAAGCGGTCAGTGCCCGACGGATGATCGTCGCGCGTCATGATCACCTCAGCACCATAGGGCAACATGGCATCGCGAATGCGGCTATCGTCCGTGGCCACCACAACCCGGCTGGCATGGCTTTGGCATGCGCGACGCCATACGTGGGCGACCATCGGCTCTCCGGCAATTTCTAACAGCGGCTTGCCGGGCAAACGGGTGGAGCCATAGCGGGCGGGTACGACAACCGTAAAGTCAGGCACGGCAACGTCAGGAGAAGCCATTAAACGCCTCCGGATTGTCCTGAAGCGCGTCCTGAAGCGCTCCCTGGCGCGCGACCAGGGGAAGTAGGCAGTTTCTCATCGGCATCCATGGCACGGGCTTCTTCCGGCAGCATGACGGGAATACCCTCTTGAATGGGATAGGCCAAGCCATCGTAGTGGCAACGCAGCTCTTGGGCTTCGCGGTCATATTTCAGCTTGCCGTTACACAACGGGCAGACCAGCATTGCCAGCAGTTCCTTATCCATGCGCGTGACTCCTTTAGGAAAGTGCCGACAGCCGCGCTGCCAGCCAGTGTTCAAATTCGGGTGGAAGCGCTGCTTCCACCTCTAGTACCCAACTATTCGGCGGCGCCAGGGCATAACATTTAACCGCATCTTTGGCTGTCATGATCACCGGGCGGATATCTGTAAAGTTTAGCGCCTCAGCGCTGTACTGCTGGTGATCGGCCAATGGATGCCAGTCACCACTGACCCCCAAATCGGAAAGCGTGCGAAAAAAGCGCTCGGGATTGCCAATACCCGCCACCGCGTGAACTGGTAGCGAAAACGGCAGCGGCGCTAGCGAAAACCGAGCACCGTCATCTAAGCGGCGCCAATAACGCGGTGCTAACTGCATAGTGGTCACAGAGCCGACCGGCAACGTCTGTTGTGAGTCACCATTGACGATCACGGCATCAACGCGTTGCAACCGGCTGGGCGATTCGCGCAGCGGCCCGGCGGGTAAGCAGCGACCATTACCTAAACCGCGGGCACCATCAACCACGACTAGCTCAATATCCCGCGCCAGCGCCAAGTGCTGCAAGCCATCGTCGCTCAAAATAATATCGCAACCCGCCGCCACTAGCGCCTGCACGCCGCGTGACCGTTTGGGGTCTGCCACTACCGGTAGCCCTGTCTGCTGCGCGAGCATCAAGGGTTCATCGCCGCTTTCGGTAACATTAGTGGCGGCGGTGACAAACAAGGGATAGTGCGAGGATGTTCCGCCATAACCGCGGGTAACAATACCTGGCGACCAGCCCTGCGCCACCAGCCAATTGCCCAACCACGCCACTAACGGCGACTTCCCGGTCCCGCCTAAGGTAATATTGCCGACCACAATTACCGGCACGGGGGCCTTCCACGTAGCCTTCTTACCACGCTGGTAGGCCTGTTCACGGCGGGCCATTCCCCATTGATAAAGCGCCCCTAAGGGCTTCAGCGGCCAAAGCCAACGGCTGCCCTGATAGACACCTTGCAGCCAACGCTCTGCCAGTGTCCTAGTCTTTTGCGCTTTTGTAGGCTGGGTCATAATGCTTCTTGAAACTGCAACTGATGCAGCGCTGCATAGGCGCCATCAGCATCCAACAACGCCTGATGGCTACCCTCTTCAATAATACGCCCCTGATCCATCACTACGATCCGGTCGGCCCGTTCGATGGTGGACAGGCGGTGGGCAATCACCAATGTAGTGCGCCCCTCACAAACGCGCTCCAGCGCTTTCTGAATATAGCGCTCGGATTCCGTATCCAGCGCCGAGGTGGCCTCATCGAGTACCAACAGCGGCGCATCCTTGAAGATAGCCCGAGCAATCGCCAGCCGCTGACGTTGCCCACCCGAGAGCATCACGCCGTTTTCGCCTACGGTGGTCGCATAACCATCGGGTAGTTTGTCGATAAACTCGTGGGCATAGGCCGCTTCAGCCGCCGCTTGAATAGCCTGTGGGTCAGGATTAGCCACCCCATAGGCAATGTTATCGGCAATTGAGGCATTAAATAGCGTCACCTGCTGGGAGACCAAGGCAATCTGCTGGCGCAGCGGCCCAAGCGCGTACTCATCAACATTGACGCCATCAATGGTGATAATGCCTTGGCTAGGCCGATAGAAGCGCGGCAATAGGCTCACCAGCGTAGATTTACCACTTCCCGAGCGACCGACTATCGCCACCAGTTCACCTGGCGCCAGCCGTAGATTAATTTCATGCAGTACTTCGGGTTGGTCGTCAGCATAGCGGAAGCTAACCTTATCGATAACGACCTCACCGCTTAAACGGCTGGCAATACGCTTACCGTTATCCTGCTCCGGCGTCATATCCAGTAGACCAAAAAGCTCTGAAGCTGCCGCCAACCCTTTCTGAATCTCACCGTTAATCTCAGTCAATTGTCGCACCGGCTTGATCATCAGGGCGGCGGCCGTAATAAAGGCGACAAACTCACCGGGAGTCATGTTCTCCATCAGGGAGGGCGCCATCGCCAGCCATACCAGCAGCGCCATAGAGATAGCCACCAGCATCAGAATTACCGGCGAGCTAACCGCCCGGGTCATGGCCTCTTTCATACTTTGACGACGATTCTCTTCACTCACTCGCTCAAAGCGCTGCTTTTCATAATCTTCTGCGCCATGGGTGCGCACTACGCGATAGCCAGACAACGCTTCCGATGCAATATGGGTTACATCGCCCATAGAGTGCTGAATGCGCTTGGAGATACGCCTAAACCGCTTACTGACGTAACTCACTACGACGGCGATAATCGGCGTCACGCCTAAAAACAGTAGCGTGAGCATCCAGTTGGTCCAGAGCAGATAAAGCACTAAGCCGACGACGAACAGGCCTTCACGTAAAATAATCGTCACCGCCTTGGTGGCCGCCCCTGCCACTTGCTCGACGTGGTAGGTCACCCGCGATACCAGTTGACCGCTGGAGTGGTGGTCAAAAAACCGGCCAGGCAGATGAAGAAGATGAGCAAATACATCGCAGCGCAGGGTATGAATCACGTAGCGTCCCACATAAGCCATAAAGTAAGTACTTAAAAAAGTGCCTACCCCGCGGGCGGAGAACATAATAATGACAAACAGCGGCAAGAAGAACCGGAAGGCCGCATCCGGGTTTTGAATGCCATCAATCAGCCGCTTCATCATTTCCGCCAGTGCGGTACTCGACGCGGCATATACCACAAACCCCACCAGCGCCAGCGCAAACGCGCGCCAATGTGGCTTAACATAGCCCAATAACCGCTTGTAAATACCCCAACTTGAATCAGCCACACGCGCTCCCGGCAATAGTGTGCAATGCGGTGAATTCTACCTGATGGCGACGTGGTTCAACACCGATTGCGTCGACTTGACCGTGGTCGCGTCGTTCTAACCTCAAAAGGACGAGCAGCTTCCAGCCAAAAACGCAGTGCGCCGTCTTGGGCCGTACTCCACAAACAGCTCTCCTGATCACGAAAACGGCGCACGACGGCATCTCCAGGATGCTGAAAAGGATTATCACGTCCTGCGCTAAAAACAACATGTTCAGGGGCGGTATGACGTACGAACTGAATACCCGAACTCGTTCCACTGCCGTGATGCCCCGCGACAAGCATAGAGACAGGCGAATCCACTTCACGCAAAAAGCGTCGCTCTATCTCGGTACTCACATCCCCCGTGATGAGCAGCCGATGCTCGCCTACACTGACTTCCAACACGCAGGATCGATCATTGGGCGACAAAGCATTAGCGCCCGCTGGCGGCCATAAAAAGCGATAATTAACGCCATCGCGCTGCCAAGTTTGACCTCGCTGGCACGCCCGGCTGTCTATTGACAGAGTCTCACCAGCGGGCGCTATCCACTGTTTAACCTGATGCTCGGCTAATAACGCATTAACGCCACCCGCATGGTCGTTATCGGCGTGACTAACGATCACCTGATCAAAGCGCTGACCCGGCGACCACAGCGTTTCCAGCGGCATAAAACCGCCGCGAAAGCGCGGTCCAGTGTCATAAAGCAGTCGATAATGTTCACTGCGCAGCTCTATCAACTGCCCTTGCCCCACATCATGCACACTCACTCGAAGCCCCTGCTGGGGAGTCATTGACGATAGCGACCACAAAGGCAGCGCCACCACCAATGCTGTAGCGGCTAGCCGCATCCCCGGCAGCACCGCAGGCACTCCCCAACAGAGTGACAGTAGCAACAGCGCAAAGGCCAGCGGATAAGTTAATGGCCGATCAGGCTCCCATAGCGGCCAGTGCTGGACAGAGAGGCTCAACAGTAAATGGAAAATATTAAGCGCAGCCTCAAACAGCCACCACAAAGCATGGCCTAGAAAAGGCACCGGCGATAATAACCAACCCAGTAACGCCGTAGGCACCATGATGGAACTCACCCACGGCACGGCCACTAGGTTAATCAGCGGGGCGGCGGGCGCTATGCGCCCAAATGCTACCAGCACAGCGGCGGCCATTAACGGTGCAAGCAGTAACTGCGATCTGACCAGCGCCCAACACCAGCCCTTAATTCCCCGAGGGCGCCGCCGCCCCTGCCAAATAGTGATCAACCATGCCACCGCCACAAATGACAGCCACATACCGGGCCGCCACAGAGCCAACGGATCAACGAGGAGCACCAGCGCAATGGCCAACCACCACCCTTGCCATGGGCTTGGTGCATGTCGACCACTAAGCACCCACAGGCCAATCAACGTCATCACCATGGCACGCATAGCGGGCGGTGCCATCCCGGCAAGCGTGGCGTAACTGATGCAGGCTACTGCCGCCACCCACCAAGGCCAAGCGCGCATGCGCCAGTTGGTAGGCGTCGTTAAGCGCGCACCGAGCTTGGCAAGCATCAATACAAATGACGTCACCAGCCCAACGTGTAAGCCTGAAATAACGACCAGATGGGTGGTGCCGGTCGCATTCAACAACGACCAGTCATCTTGGGTAAGCTGTTCGCTATCACCCAGTGTCAGCGCCGCCAACCAGCGTTTAGTGCGCTCATCCAGCGCCTGCTGGGCTAAAAAACCCACCCCCAACTGACGCAGCGATGGCCCGGCGGAAGCTAGCCGAACCGGCGGTGGATCTTGGCGCAGATACCCAGTGGCGTGAATTCCCTCACGCCATAGCCACTGCTCATAATCAAACGTACCGGGGTTGGCAAAACCACTGGGAGGCCGCAAACGTAGCGTCATTCGCCACTGTTCACCGGGATAAAAAGCTTGATCGCTATAAGCCGTTACCCGCACCTTGTTTATCACCGCGCAACGTGGTCGTTGTGCCGGGCCTTGGCAGCTATCAACACGCAGGATCAGACGCGTTGCGTCTCCCGACGGCTGAGCGTTAAGCACAGTGGCTTCAACAACTATATCCTCACCACTCAGGCCTGTCGGCAAACGGCTCGCCCATTGCTGCTGAACGCCTGCAAATACCCATAGACCCATCAGTAGCCATATACCTCGGCGGGGTTGCCACGCCACTATCAACAACGCGGCTACCAGCACCCATCCGAACGCATTGGAGGTCATCCCAGCGGCATGGCTGTACCATGCCAAAATCCCTCCAGCGAGAGCTGCAAGTGCAGCGGGCATGGCGACCCCTAACCGCATAGAACTCTCCCTGTCGAATGTTCATTGATGGCCTAGCATAGCCGAAGGGCAACGCTATATGGATAATGGGCAGCATCGATAGGTAAGAGTATCCGTCATGCCGCGCAGGTTCCTGCAGCGCTACATGCCCAAACCCGACACCATCAGAAAACAGCGCTCGCTACGCTTTATGGCACCGCTGATTGCAGACCCGGGTTTGTGGCTACTAACTCGCCGAAGCGTTGCCAATGCGTTTAGCGTGGGCGTGTTTTGCGCCATGCTCCCCATCCCTTTTCAGATGGTGGTCGCTGCGCTGGGTGCTCGCTTAACGCGCTGCAACTTAGCCCTTTCGATCGGTTTGGTATGGATCACTAACCCTTTAACAATGCCGCTCATTTTTTACGGCAATTATCGGATTGGCACTTTCATACTCGGTGCGCCTGTACGAGAAGCCCCCTCGCGTATTTCAACGCGCTGGATTGCCGAACAGATGCACGACATTATGCCGCCTCTGATCGTTGGCTCGCTGGTGACAGCGTTGATATTAGCGATCGTCGTCAATATCGGTATCCGCTTAATCTGGCGCTGGCACGTCTCCCATAATTGGAAACGCCGCCGCCAAAAACGTCGGCAGCGGCGTGCGCAGATTGAAGCAGAATTTGATGATTAAGCTTTAAGAGCCTATCTCCATCGTTAACGCGCTGGCGTTTGCTCGACCAACCTACCTGCATCCAGCTTAAGCACACGATCCTGATGAGCGGCAAGGCTCACATCGTGGGTCACAATCACAAAGGCACAGGCGCTCTCTTTGGCCAGCTCATCCATCAGCGCCAAAATAGTCGCTGCAGTGGTCTGATCAAGGTTACCCGTGGGTTCATCCATCAGCACCAAGCTGGGGTCGGTAACCAGTGCCCGGGCAATCGCCACGCGTTGACGCTCACCACCAGAAAGCTCACCTGGCTTATGGTCGGCACGCGGCTGCATGCCCACTCGCTCCAATATCTGCATCGCCCGCTGCTCGGCCGCCTTTTTCGACTGGCCGCGAATAATCAGCGGCAACGCCGCATTTTCTACGGCGGTGAACTCCGCCAGCAGGTGGTGAAACTGATACACAAACCCAATGTAGCGGTTTCGAAAGCTGCCCAGCGCCGCTTCATTCAAACCCGATAGCGGCTCACCAGCGATCACCACACTGCCTTCGCTGGGGCGGTCGAGCCCTCCCAGCAGATTCAGCAATGTGGTCTTACCGGAGCCCGAACTGCCGACGATAGCCACCCGCTCTCCAGCGCGCACTTGCAGGCTGAGCTTATCGAGCACCGTTAGATCCTGAGGGCCTTCGCTGTAAGTCTTAGTCAGCGCTTGGCAATCGAGCATAATGGCTGCGTCTGTTTGTGCGTGG
The DNA here is from genome assembly GCF_030544485.1 of Halomonas sp. HAL1. Lineage (NCBI taxonomy): Bacteria > Pseudomonadati > Pseudomonadota > Gammaproteobacteria > Oceanospirillales > Halomonadaceae > Halomonas > Halomonas sp. HAL1. Next base: position 1,610,047 of record NZ_CP130610.1, on the reverse strand, counting down.
GTAGACACCGTATTCGTAGACATCATGTCATCCTTATTCCTGAAGCCATTATTCATAGCGCAATACATCCGCTGGCTGAACCCGCGCCGCACGCCAAGCAGGATAGAGCGTGGACAGGAATGTCAGCCCAAAGGCTGCCAATACGATACGGCTAACATCATCCCACTGTAAGCGAGAAGGTAAATCGCTAATGAAGTAAACCCCAGCATCCAAGAACTGAATGCCCAATGTCCCTTCCACCCAGCCAATCAGATCAGCGATGGTCAGCGCCAGCAGTACACCAACGGCCACCCCCATGGCGATACCAATCAGCCCAATGGCCATGCCCTGAACAATAAAAATCCCCATAATCGAGCTCGGCTTAGCACCTATCGTACGCAGAATGGCGATATCCGCGCTTTTGTCGGTGACTACCATGACCAGCGTAGAGACGATATTAAACGCTGCCACGGCGATAATGACGGTTAATAGCAGCGCAATCATGCGCTTTTCCATCTGTATCGCCTGGAACAAATTGCCATGAGAGAACGTCCAGTCGCTGCCAAGGTACTCAGGGCCAAGCTCGTTGAGAATGGCCTGAGTTTCGCTACTAGCAGCAAACAGGTCGTCGAGCTGTAGGCGAAGCCCGCCAATGGCGTCACCCAAGCGGGCAAGCGTCTGCATATCTTCAATATTGGCGTAGGCCAGGTTGGCGTCTAAATCAGCACCGACACTAAAAATACCGCTAACGGTGAAGCGCTTTAAGCGCGGGAACACCCCAGCCGGGGTAATCGAAGCCTCAGGCACCAACAGCGTCACGCGGTCCCCAACGCCAACACCCAGGCTGCGCGCCAGCATCGACCCCAGCACTACATTCCACTCACCGGGCACCAAATCGGCTAATGCACCTTGGCTCATATGTTCGCCAATAATGGAGACACGGTCTTCCCAATCGGGATTAATACCATTCACCATGGCACCCTGATTGTGGCCACCGACCGAAAACATGCCCTGCTGCTCGACAAAAGGCGCCGCGCCAATGACCCGCTCTCGCTGCATCAGCTCTTCGGCAAGAGACTCCCATTCGACCATTCCCACACGGGACTCAATTTTGGCGTGTGGAACCATGCCTAAAATGCGCGTCCTTAGCTCATGGTCAAAGCCGTTCATTACCGACAACACCAGAATAAGTACGGCGACCCCTAACATTAACCCCAGCATTGAGGTAAGCGAAATAAACGAAATAAAGTGGTTCCGGCGTTTAGCGCGCACGTAGCGCAGCCCCACCAGGAAAGGCAAACGATCAAGCATGGCGTCATTCCTTATCAATAAGCGCTCATGGTACGGTTTTTTTAGTCTCGCTGCATGTTCCAAACGGCCATTAGAGCGATCAGCCCTGCGAGCGTTCAGATTAAAAACCTTATGCTTGCAACTTGCCCCGCCACCGCCTACATTGCGCCGATTTACTGCTGACCGTGGGCCTGCGCTTTTATGACTTATCGTTTGCTACCCGAATGGTATCCCCAAGACGGAATACAATTGACCTGGCCGCGGCCAGACGGCGATTGGGCGCCCTTGCTTGCTCGCATCGAAGCCACCCTGGAACGCATTGTGATCGCCACGACACGCTTTCAGCGCGTGCTGATTTGTGTGCCCGATGAGTTAACGCAACAACGCTTAGCCACTACATTTGACGCTTACGGCGTGCCTGCTTCCCGGCTGCAGCTTATTGTCGCACCCACTGATGATACCTGGGCGAGAGACCATGGGCCGATCAGTGTTATCGACGACCAGGGCCAGATGCTGATGCTTGATTACACCTTCACCGGCTGGGGCGGTAAATTCCCCGCTGAGCGTGATAATCGGCTTACCCAGTGGCTTGCCGAGGCGGGCGTTTGGGCTTGCCCGGTAGCGACACGGAATTTAGTGCTGGAAGGTGGCGGTATCGAAACCGATGGAGAAGGCACTCTGCTCACTACAGAAGCATGCCTGCTTAATCCCAACCGCAACCCAACGCTATCGCGAGAAGATGTAGAAGCCCAGCTCGCCCAAGATTTTGGTGTTGACCGCGTATTGTGGCTGGCCAATGGTCATTTAGAAGGCGACGATACCGACAGTCATATCGATACGCTTGCCCGTTTTTGCGATCCAACCACCATCGCCTATGTACGCTGCGATGATCCCAATGATCCTCATTATCCGGCACTGGCGGCGATGGAGCAGGCGTTACAGGCGTTTCGACAACGCAATGGTGAACCCTACCGTTTAATCGCGCTACCTTGGCCCCAGGCCTGCTTCGACCCTGATGACGGCCACCGCCTGCCAGCCACTTACGCTAATTTTCTGATCATCAATCAAGCCGTACTGGTTCCTACTTACGGCGACCCGGCGGATGTCACCGCGCTACACGCGCTGGCAAGTGCATTTCCCGAACACACCCTAATTCCGATTGAGTGCGTCAGCGTTATTCGCCAACATGGCAGCCTGCACTGCTTAACCATGCAGCTTCCACAAGGCACGCTTACCCAGAGTACGTTTTCTGCGACCGCTATTTGCTAAAGGAGTCACCATGTCGACGACACTAACCGTCGCTGTTGTGCAGCAACCTGCGTGGCCTGATAAAGCGCAAAGCCTGGCTACCAGTGAAGCAGGTATTCGCAGTGCCGTTGAGCAAGGCGCTCAGTTGGTACTGCTGCAAGAACTGCATGCCACTCATTACTTTTGCCAGTTCGAAGACCCTTCGCTGTTTGACCTAGCAGAGCCGTTGGATGGCCCGACCGGCCAGCGTCTTGCAGCACTCGCTAAGGAGCTGGACATTGTCCTGGTCGGTTCGTTGTTTGAACGCCGCGCCCCAGGGCTTTACCACAATACCGCCGTGGTCTATGACCGCGCCAAGGGGCGCGTTGGGCAGTACCGCAAGATGCACATTCCCGATGATCCTGGGTTTTATGAGAAGTTCTATTTTACGCCAGGCGACCATGACAGCGCCCGCGGTGAAGGCTTTACACCCATTGAGACATCCGTAGGTCGTCTTGGCGTACTGGTCTGCTGGGATCAGTGGTATCCGGAAGCCGCCCGATTGATGGCCCTGGCCGGTGCGGACTTACTGCTCTACCCCACTGCGATTGGCTGGGATCCCAATGACGGTGCCGCTGAAAAGGCACGCCAGAAAGATGCCTGGACAGTAATTCAGCGCGCCCACGGCGTAGCCAACGGTTTACCCGTGCTGGTAGCTAACCGGGTTGGTTTTGAGGCAGATCACTCCGAAGTCGGCGATGGCATTCAGTTCTGGGGGGTAGTTTTGTCTGTGGGCCGCAAGGTGAACTATTGGACCATGCGGGGGAAGAGACTGAACAGTTAGTCGTTGAGCTTGATATGGCGCGCAGTGAAAACACACGCCGCATTTGGCCCTACCTGAGGGATCGTCGAGTAGATGCCTATGGGGATCTAACTCGCCGTTACCGCGACTAACCCCGCCCCCTAGAAAACAAAACGCCTGCCTGGGATCAATACTCAGGCAGGCGTTTTTGATGACCCACGACCGATTAACGCAGCGTATTACTTCCAGAAATCGCGAATTGAGGCGATCCCTTGAGCGCCTACGGCACGAGCGTGATTGGCATCAAAGCGCGTCATACCGCCTAATGCAAACACCGGCATACCAGCACGCTCGACCAACTGTTGAAAGTCATGCCAACCGAGCGGAGCGACTTCAGGGTGCGATGGCGTGGTGCGCAGCGGCGACAGGCTGACAAAGTCACAGCCTAATACGGCTGCTTGGGTAAGCTGCTTCTGGTTGTGCGTCGATGCGGAAAGCCATTTATTTTCAGCAATCGGACGACGTTCAAGCTGCATCAAACGCTCGCTGGTCAAATGAATGCCATCAGCGTCAATATGATCCAGCAGAGTAGGCTCACCATTAAGCAGCAGCCGCGCGCCGTACTCACGGCATAGGGTCAGAGCTCGCTGAGCACGGGCGAGATAAGCCGCTTCGTCCAACTGCTTGGCACGCAGCTGCACCAAGCGAATCTTGTCTTCACGCAGCGCGCGCTCCAAAAACGCATCAAAACGCGCTTCATCAGCCTCTTCGTTGGTGATCAAATACTCGGTAGGCAACCTTACCGCCCGCAGTATCGGTAAATTTGCTGCCGGGAAAGGATAGTTGGAGAGTTCGCTCATAGGCACCCAGCGCACGGCCTGCCCTTCACGGCCAAAAGGCTCTCCGGCAAACTCATGCACCTGCCAGACATCAAGCAGGATATGCTTGTCAGGATACTCATGGTGAACGCGAATCAACGGCTGAGCACAAACAATCTCGACGCCCAGCTCTTCATGCAGTTCTCGCTTTAATCCTTCAAGACCGGTCTCATAAGGTGCTAGTTTGCCACCTGGAAACTCCCACAGTCCGCCATGATCAACGTTTGACGGCCGACGGGCGATCAGTACTTGCTGTTGATCGGCGCTGATAATCGCAGCTGCCGCGACGTGAACCCGTCGTTTTACCTTTATGCTCATATACTCATATACTCGTTACGTCTTGATCCACTGCGCGCACCAACGCTTTTGCCATCGGCGCTATCTCGCTGCGTGTGTCCATTACCCCTGCCAACCAATGCCCTCGGCTGAGAGCGACCGACTAGCTACGGTAATCCGCGTTGATAGACACATAGTCATGAGAGAGGTCAGAGGTCCACACCGTGGCACTCTCTTCGCCGCGCCCCAAGTTAATGCGAATGGTAATTTCTGACTGCGCCATGACAGCGCTTCCTGCTGCTTCGGTGTAACCTGCCGCGCGTCCGCCTTGTTCGACTAAACGCACATCGCCTAAGTCAATCACCACGCGGTTAACGTCAAAGTCGTTCACCGGCGCCCGCCCGACGGCTGCTAGAATTCGCCCCCAGTTGGCATCAGAAGCGTACAGCGCTGTTTTGACCAGCGGCGAGTGAGCAACGGTGAAAGCTACATCAAGTGCTTCTTGACGACTTTGCGCTTCGCCAACCTGCAGGGTAACGAACTTGGTCGCCCCTTCAGCATCGCGAATGATCGCTTGCGCCAGCTCGGTCATTACCCGTTGTAAAGCGTTACTGAACGCGGCTATCTGCGCTTCATCAGCGATTCGAGGGCCTGTGCCAGTCGCTGCCAACATACAGGCGTCATTGGTAGAGGTATCGCTATCCACCGTGATGCAGTTAAACGAGCGGTCGACGGTTTCACGCAGAAGCCGATCCAGTAGCGGTGCCTCGATAGCTGCATCGGTCACCACAAAGCCCAACATGGTCGCCATGTTGGGCTTGATCATGCCCGACCCTTTCGTGATGCCGTTAATCGTTACCTGCTGATTACCTATTTCAACCGTGACACTGGCCCCTTTGGCCCGGGTATCAGTGGTTAAAATGCCCTCGCCTGCGTGCTCCCAGGCAACACTGTCGCTGGACAAACTTTCAAGCGCCGGTGCTAATCCCGCTAGCAGTTTCTCCATTGGCAGCGGTTCACCAATCACACCGGTTGAGAATGGCATTATATCTTCAGTCGCAACTCCCACCTGCTTGGCAAGCTCAGCACAGCATGCCCGCGCATCGCGCAAGCCTGCCTCGCCAGTGCCCGCGTTCGCGTTGCCGGTATTGATCAACCAATAACGCGGAGAGCGGTGCTCCGCACGGCGCTGTTCAAGGTGCTGCTTGGCCACTACTACCGGCGCTGCACAAAAGGCGTTACGGGTAAAAACCCCCGACACCGTCGCTGTGTCGGGCAGTTCAATCACCACCACATCACGACGATTCGGCTTTTTGATACCCGCCATTGCAACCCCAAGGCGCACCCCTTGCAGGGGTGGCAACTCTGGAAAGGGAGTGTTTCCCACTGCCATGATTCTCTCCTTTAGGCAAACCTTGGTCAGACGCTATCTCAGACACAATCGCCGTTAGCTTAATTTTCCACAGCACTGCTTGTACTTTTTACCTGAACCACAAAAACAGGGGTCGTTACGGCCCACTTTGGGGCCTTCGCGACGCACCGGACGCCCTTCACTGCCTGACGTCTCATGTTCGCTCTCAGTCTGCTCAGGGGCCGGGGCGTCATGGCGACTAGCGGCGGTGGCGGTTTCGCGCTCCAGCGCTTCGCGGCGTTGACGCTCAAGGGCATCCACTTCCTCGGGCTGGCGAACCTGAACGTGGCTCAGAATGCGCGTTACATCTTCTTTAATATGGTCAAGCAGGTGTTGGAAGAGCTCAAACGATTCACGCTTGTACTCTTGCTTGGGGTTTTTCTGGGCATAGCCACGCAGGTGAATACCACGGCGCAGATGATCCATTGACTGAAGGTGCTCTTTCCAGCGCGTATCCAACACCTGCAGCATGACTTGCTTCTCAAAGCGACGAATCAGTTTCTCGCCCGCTGCAGCCACTTTTGCCGCATAGGCTTCACGGTGCATGGTCTGCAGTCGCTCGCGTAACTGCTCCTCGCTAAAGCGATCATCCTCAGCAGCCCACTTAACCACGGGCGCATCAAGATTAAACTCTGTTTTCAGGTGCGCTTCCAAACCGGGCAAATCCCACTGTTCGGGCAGGCTCTGAGGAGGAACATAGCTGCTAATTGCCGTTTCCATTACCTCTTCACGAATACCGATAACGGCATCAGCCACATCGTCCGCGGCGAGAATTTCATTACGCTGGTCGTAGATCACCCGGCGCTGGTCGTTGGCAACGTCATCGTACTCAAGCAGCTGCTTACGAATATCGAAGTTACGCCCTTCGACTTTTTTCTGGGCACGCTCAACCGCATTGGAGACCATCTTATGCTCAATGGCTTCACCATGCTCAAGCCCTAACGCCTGCATCAAGCGCTTAACACGATCAGAGCCAAACAGACGCATCAGGCTGTCTTCAAGCGACAAGAAGAACCGCGTGGAGCCGGGGTCGCCCTGGCGACCAGCACGGCCACGCAGCTGATTGTCGATACGCCGAGACTCATGGCGCTCAGACCCCACCACATGTAAGCCGCCGGCGGCCAACACAGCATCGTGGCGTGCCTGCCACTCAGCCTTTAACGCATCAACCTGCTCTTGGCTTGGGTTTTGTAGCTTGGCCGATTCAGCCTCCCAATTGCCGCCCAGCACAATATCGGTACCCCGGCCAGCCATGTTGGTGGCGATGGTAATTGCCCCTGGGCGGCCTGCCTGAGCGATAATTTCGGCTTCACTCTGGTGCTGTTTGGCGTTAAGCACGTTGAACGCGAGGCCGGCCTCTCGCATCAGGTTGGCAAGGTACTCCGATGTTTCAATTGAGGCCGTACCAACCAGCACAGGGCGCCCAGCTTCTGTCTCAGTTTTGACATCTTTAATGATCGCTTCGTATTTCTCTTCAGCGCTCAAATAGACCAGATCGTTCAGGTCTTTACGTGCCAATGGACGGTTGGTAGGAATAACCACCACGTCGAGGCCATAAATTTGACGAAATTCAAAGGCTTCAGTATCCGCTGTACCGGTCATACCGGCTAACTTCTCATACAGACGGAAATAGTTCTGGAAGGTGGTCGAGGCAAGCGTTTGGCTTTCGCGCTGTACCGTAACGCCCTCTTTGGCTTCTACAGCCTGGTGCAAGCCTTCCGACCAACGGCGCCCTGGCATAGAACGGCCAGTGTGTTCGTCGACGATGACTACCTGACCTTCAGAAACGATATAATCGACATCACGATTATAGAGGTAGCGGGCGCGCAGGGCCGAATGCATATGCTGAAGCAAATTGAGGTTTTGCGCGGCATAGAGCGACTCTTCATCGCCCAATAAACCCTCGCCGCGCATTAGCTCTTCAACTTTGTTATGCCCCTGTTCCGTTAGCTCTACCTGTTTCTGCTTTTCGTCAACTAAGAAGTCGCCGACCACCGGGGCATCGTCATCTTCACTCTCTTCGCCTTTCTCAAGCTGCTGAGCCAACTGATTAACGACTTTATAGAGATCCGTATTTTCGTCTACCGCGCCCGAAATAATCAGCGGCGTACGCGCTTCATCGATAAGAATCGAGTCAACTTCATCGACAATCGCAAAATGCAAGCCACGCTGCACTTTGTCTTCTAACGAAAACGCCATGTTATCGCGTAGATAATCAAAGCCGAACTCGTTATTGGTACCGTAGGTAATATCGCACTGATAGGCATGACGCTTCTCTTCGCCAGACTGGCCGGAGAAAATAACACCAATGGAAAGGCCTAGAAATTCATACAACGGCCGCATCCACTCAGCATCACGACGGGCCAAATAGTCGTTCACGGTCACCACGTGAACGCCTTTCTCCGTCAGCGCATTCAGATACACCGCCAGCGTTGCCACCAGGGTTTTACCTTCACCGGTTTTCATTTCTGCAATACGGCCACGGTGCAGGGTCATACCACCCACCATCTGCACGTCAAAGTGGCGCATGCCCATAACGCGCTTACTGGCCTCGCGGACGATTGCAAAGGCGGGAGCTAACAGCGCATCGAGTGGCTCACCTGACGCCAGGCGTTCGCGCAATTGCGCTGTTTTTTGCTGCAAATCAGCGTCACTTAATGCCTCAAACTCTGCTTCTAGGGCATTAATCTGAGGCACATTTTTGTGCATGCGTTTAACATCGCGGTCATTTTTAGAACCAACGACTTTACGTAATAAATTATTAAGCATGAAATATCCAAGTATTCACGAACAACCCATCGGACTTTGCCTATATACGGCAGACCCTTTTTCTTCAGGTCTTTTACCTACCAGCGTAGGGACAAAGTAAGTATCTTAACGGCATACTTGATGGGTAGGAGGGCCGCGCTGAGTCAAGACATCGCGCGCTGCCACCAGCAGGGCCATCGGCGCAAGCCAACTGCTTAGACGCCGCACCGGGGCAAAGCGCCTAGGGCGTTGAGCCCAACGGCGCAGGGCGCGCTGCCGTTTAGCAACCCAGTGCGACTGCGCACGTAAAATCGCGGGTACCCATAAACAGATAGTAACGCTGCGTTCGCCACTGCGAAAAGCATCCGCGGGGCTTAAACTCGCGGGTAATAGGCAGCTCACTAACAAGCCGGCCAGCCACCAACGCGCTAAGCCATAGCGGCGATGGCGCCGCGGCAAAGCTGATTGAACATCAAGCGTAGGTGACATGCTGTAGACCGGCTCCTGAGCGTGGTAAAATCTGCTAAAATGAGATCGGTTAATGTCTCCGACGTCATCATTAGCGGCACCCTAGGATAGCGGTGCCCTAGGAATTAAGCGTATGAGTATAAAGGTTAAGCGTTCTCGCGCACAGCCCATTGCCCGCCTACTCTCAAAGTCGGGCGATATTAGTCAGTTAATGCGCCTATCTCGTTTAATTGACCAGGCGCAGCAGCATCTTCGCGCGCACCTGCCCGAAGAGATGCGTGAACATATTTTTGTCGGTGGCTTTCGCGAAGGTCGCTTAACACTGATCAGTGGTCAAGCAGGCTGGCTAACCTGGTTACGTTTTGAGCAGCGTCGCCTATTAGAGCTACTTCATCAGTTACCTGGCTTTGAAAGCGTGAGCGGCTTTACCTTTAAAGTGCGCCCAGTGCACCCTATCGTGCCCCCGCCACGTAATACACGCAGCCTTTCAGCAGATGCAGGCAAAACACTGGCTGAATGCGCTGAAGACACGACCAATCCCACGTTAAAGCGCGCCCTTGAACGGCTTGCCTCTCATGCTCGGCCACCCAACGAGTAACAGTTGCCATAAGGGCTATGGCAAACAAATTTACCGGCTATAACGCTCTTGGCGTAAAACGTATGCTGGCGGCAAAATGCATAAAGCACCGCCTAAGCGATGCTTTATTGATATTACCATTGCTACGATAACTCTTCGGACTACCTTATTAGCTAATAGCCGCTTTTCTATAAGCGGCTATATTATGCCATTGCGGGCGCAGCATAAGAGATCGGCGCCACGGCCTTATCTTCTTCAAACGTCACTATTTCATAAGCGTCAGGCTGAGCCATCAGCTCACGACACAGCTGATTATTCAGCGCATGTCCTGACTTAACACCACGAAACTCACCAATCAGACTGTAACCCAACTGGTATAAATCCCCGATGGCATCTAATACTTTATGCTTGACGAACTCATCTTCGTAGCGCAAACCACCTTCGTTAACAATGCGGTAATCGTCTACCACGATCGCATTGTCTAAACTGCCGCCTAATGCCAAATTGTTAGAGCGTAAAAACTCTAAATCACGCATAAAACCAAAGGTACGCGCGCGCGACACTTCTTTGACAAAAGATGTGGTCGAAAAATCGATCAGCGCCGTCTGTTTCTGCTGTTCAAAAACGGGGTGGTCAAAATCAATCGCAAACGAGACTTTAAAACCTTGGTGGGGCAAGAAAACAGCCTCTTTATCACCATCGGTAACCGCTACACGATGCTTGATGCGAATAAATTTCTTCGCAGCATCCTGTTCCAAAATACCCGCTGACTGAATCAAAAATACAAACGGGCTAGCACTTCCATCCATAATCGGCACTTCAGGTTCGCTTACGTCCACATAAGCGTTATCAATCCCCAGCCCTGCAAAAGCCGACATAAGGTGCTCAACGGTAGCAACCTTAACCCCATTATTGGAGAGTGCTGTACACAGCTTGGTATCTTCAACCAATTCAGCGCGCGCTGGCACGTGTACGACAGGATCCAGATCGGTTCTAACAAACACAATCCCAGTATTGGCGGGCGCCGGACGCAACGCTAAGTGGACTTTTTTGCCAGAATGCAGGCCCACTCCGGTGGCGCGAATGACGTTTTGTAGGGTGCGTTGTCTGATCATGGGCAGTAATCGAACTCTGGTGACGGCAGTGACCGTAGAGAAAAAGTTATCAAACAGTGTTCACTTTAACAGCAAGCGAGCGTTTTAGCCAATAAAACGCTCGCCAACTGTTGCAATAAAGCTGTTTTGTAGAATCAATCCGCCTGACGGCGTAAAAACGCGGGGATGTCCAAATAGTCATCGGCTTCAGTAGAGCGACGCTTTTCAGGACGAGGTTTAGCGGCAGTTTCGGTTGCTTCAGCGCGCGCTGTCGCCTGCTGACGCATTACCGTTGGCTGTTGTAGCTTGCGGTAATCCGAGGATTCTGCGGCTGACCGACGGGCAGGCTCGCGCGAAGAAGCCTTAGGTTTTTGCCCATCTAAACCAGCAGCCACAACGGTTACACGTAGCTCGTCGGACATTTCCATATCTATGGAGGTGCCCACCACTATAGTTGCATCCGGAGACGCAAACTCTTGAACAGTGGCACCGACGTCATTGAATTCGCCGATGGACAAGTCAGGGCCAGCGGTGATGTTGACCAGAATACCCCGTGCGCCATGAAGATCGATATCTTCCAGCAACGGGCTGCGAATGGCTTTTTCGGCAGCTTCACGAGCACGATTCTCGCCCGTCGCCCCACCGGTACCCATCATCGCCATGCCCATTTCAGACATCACGGTGCGAACATCAGCAAAATCGACGTTAATGATACCTGGGCTGGTAATCAGCTCTGCGATACCTTGCACAGCGCCCAGCAGCACGTCGTTAGCCGCACTGAAAGCCGTTAGCAATGTCGCATTTTTGCCCAGCACGGAAAGCAGCTTCTCGTTAGGGATAGTGATCAACGAATCAACATGCTCGGAAAGCTCTTTCATGCCCTCCTCAGCGGCACGCATTCGCTTCGGCCCTTCAAAGGGGAAGGGGCGAGTCACCACCGCGACGGTGAGAATCCCTAGCTCTTTGGCGACCTGTGCCACTACAGGAGCACCACCAGTGCCGGTACCCCCGCCCATGCCAGCAGTGATAAACACCATATCAGCGCCTACCAGCAATTCCGCGATACGCTCACGGTCTTCCATAGCCGCCTGGCGTCCCACGTCGGGATTGGCACCTGCGCCTAATCCTTTAGTGATTTCGCTACCCAGCTGCAGCACGGTTTTTGCTGAACAGCGTTTAAGCGCCTGAGCGTCAGTGTTAGCGCAGATAAACTCAACGCCTTCAATATTGCTTTCGACCATGTGGTTAACAGCATTGCCGCCACCGCCGCCAACACCAACCACTTTGATGACCGCACTGCTCGAGGGTGCGTTATCTACCAATTCGAACATAAGCCCCGTCTCCTGAACCGCGCTTGCGGCCCTGTCAGAAATTTCCTTTGAACCAGCCTTTAATTCTAGCCAGCGCCGAATGGTCTTCCTTGATATCACGCCGGGAAAGCTCATTGCGCCCCTTATGGGCAGCAACCACTCCCCCGTGGTTTTTTAGGCCTTGCCCATAACGCGTTTCCTGCAAGGCATAATGCAGCAGACCTACGCCCGTCGCATAAATTGGGTTACGAACCACGTCCGCCAAACCTCTTACATTCTGCGGACATGCGATGCGAACCGGCATATGAAAAATCTCTTCCGCCAATTCGCTAACCCCTTCCATGCGCGAGGTTCCACCGGTAAGTACAATCCCAGCAGCCACCATGTCTTCATAGCCACTTCGGCGCAATTCATCTCTTACTAGCGTAAATAGCTCTTCGTAGCGCGGCTCTACCACTTCAGCCAGTGCTTGGCGCGATAGATCACGCGCAGGTCGATCACCTACGCTAGGTACTTTAATCATTTCATCGCTTGACGCTAAGTGAGTTAGCGCGCAAGCGTATTTAACTTTAATCTCTTCAGCGTGTTGGGTTGGCGTTCGCAGGGCCATGGCAATATCGTTAGTCACTTGGTCACCAGCAATAGGTATAACCGCCGTGTGACGTATGGCGCCTTCACTGAAAATAGCCATATCAGTCGTGCCGCCGCCGATATCCACCATACAGACGCCCAGCTCACGCTCATCCTCTGTCAGCACTGCCATGCTTGAGGCTAGCTGCTCCAGAATAATAGCATCTACCTCTAGCCCGCAGCGACGTACGCATTTCTCTATATTCTGCACTGCGTTTAAGGCGGCCGTCACTAAATGCACTTGAGCTTCCAAGCGCACCCCGGACATGCCTAGCGGCTCGCGAATCCCCCCCTGAGCATCAATCGAAAACTCTTGGGGCAATACATGCAATACCCGCTGGCCTTCAGAAATAGCGCGCGCCCGAGCAGAATCAATAACGCGCTCAATATCAGAAGGTGTCACTTCACGCTCTTTAATAGCAACAACACCGTCAGAGTTCATTGAACTGATATGACTACCGGCCACGCCAACATATACTGAATGGATATCACAGCCAGCCATCAACTCGGCTTCTTCAACTGCGCGCTGGATAGACTGCACCGTTGATTCAATATTGATCACAACACCACGCTTCATACCACGCGAAGGGTGCGAACCAATACCGGCAATTTCAATTCCGCCGTCATCGGTGGGTTGACCGACTATCGCGACGACCTTGGACGTTCCAATGTCCAGCCCGACCACCATATTGGATGCGTTGGGTGAGCCTGCCATGAGTCGGGAAATCTCCTTGCGTGATTGTTAAAAAATAAATATTAATTGGGTGCCGCTTAATCCAGCGCTTAACATTGAAAGCGTGCTATCCAAAATAAACAGTGGTTTTTTCTGACACTCACTAATTACAAATAGCTGAAATTAAAAACCACTTAACCAGCGTCTGGCCCATAGTATAGAAACAATAGTCGCAATACGACTAGCATCAACCCACAATAATAGGCATAGAAAGCAATTTAAAGCCGATTATTGGCTTTTTCAACGATGGCAACCACTCACTTTTACACCTTATTTGCATCAAGTAATAGAAGAGTTACTCATCTTGCACAGCAAATTCACTTTCTCCGTGCCAAGCGACAGCGACACCATTAGGGTAACGCAGATCTATATAGCGAATTTGCTCGCTTAGCGAATTCAACTCGCGTTGCCATGAAGCCGATAAACGTGCCAAACGGACTTCATGCTGCCGACGTCCTAACATCACCCAAGCGCCTTCATTTAATTGCAGCCGCCATGCGCCGCGTGGCTCTAAACGGAGTTGCGTAAGATCAAGCGATAACTGCTCAAAGTGACGCTTTAGACGATGATAATAGGTTAACACTTCTTCACTGCTACCGCCGGGACCGGCCAAATCAGGCAAACCTGAGGGCGGGTTTAAGGGGGCAAATGCGAAAGGCTCGCCTTCTGGGTTAAGTAAAAAATCATCATTCCAGCGTGCGACCGGCTGTTGTTCAATTAGTTCAAAGACTAACGCATTGGGCCACTCACGGGTAATACGCACTTCATTTAACCAGCCCACTTGCAAAGCGCGGTCGCGCAGCTCACCCAGATCCGCCGAAAGCCAGGTGGCATCGACCACCAAGGGCGCCAATTGGGTACGCAGATAGTCAGCGCTGACATATTCCCATTCACCGCGAATTGACACCCGCTCAATCGGGCGGTCTAGCCACAACCAAAGCGCCCGGCCACCGGCGCCCATCAGCAAGGCTAATAGAATAACGCCCAACCAGGCATTACGCCTTTTCATAAGGCACCCTTCATAACAAACTCGTCATAGCGATAACTGCCTGCCAGCGGTATTCAAAATTTCCATCACTAGCTCGTCAAATGAGATACCCGCATGTGCCGCTGCCTGGGGAACCAAGCTATGGTCGGTCATCCCAGGCACGGTATTAACTTCCAGCAGCCAGAAACGCCCTTCGCTATCGCGCATGACATCCACTCGCCCCCAGCCAACGCCGCCAATCGCGGCAAACGCCTGTTGGCATATATCCGCTAACGCCGCCTCCTGCTCCGTGGGCAGCCCACACGGCAAATGGTATTGAGTGGTATTGGCGATATATTTCGCTTCGTAGTCGTAGAAACCGCCCGGCACTTCAACGCGAATCGCTGGCAATACCTGGCTACCCAGCAGCGCGACCGTGTACTCGTCGCCGACGATAAAGCGCTCTGCCATTACGCGTGCGTCGAACTGCGCCGCCTCGTGATACGCAGCCTCAAGCGCCGCCTGACTTTTGACAATGCTAATACCTAGCGTTGAGCCTTCATGCACGGGCTTCACAATCAGCGGCAAGCCAAGCCGGGCGACCACGGCTGACCAATCCGAACCGGCATCCAGCATGATGCTCTCGGGTGTCGGCAAGCCAACCGCACTCCATACCTGCTTGGTGCGCTGCTTATCCATGCCCAGCGCTGAAGCGAGCACTCCGCTACCGGTGTAAGGGATATTGAGTAACTCCAACGCCCCCTGCAGCGTGCCGTCTTCACCGCCGCGCCCATGCAAGGCAACGAAGACCACTGAAGGAGCCAACTGCTCTAATCCCACCAGGCCGCTTTCGCGGGGGTCATAACCACAGGCATCGACGCCCTTACGCTGAAGGGCCTCAAGTATTGCCGCCCCGCTTTTAAGCGATACCTCGCGTTCAGCAGACGTACCGCCGTAAACGACAACGACTTTTCCATGCGACTCAGGGGTTGTTACGTCAACGCTCACAAGTCTACCTCGTTCATCGCTAGCTGTGCCTGTGCCAGACGCAGGGAAATCCCCCCCACATCACCAGCACCCTGGGTAATTAAAATATCGCCTGGCCGTAACACATTGGCTAACAGCACCGGTAACTCGTGCTTATGCTCGACAAAGAGTGGATCGACTTCTCCGCGCTGGCGAATCGACCCGGCCAGGGTCCTTCCCTCGGCACCAGGAATAATAGCTTCACCGGCGCTGTAAACATCGAGCAGCACCAACGTATCGACTTGGGAAAGTACGCGTACAAAGTCTTCATACAAATCGCGGGTACGGCTATAGCGATGGGGTTGGTAAAGCATCACCAGGCGGCGCTCGGGCCACCCAGCGCGAACGGCCTGAATAACCATGTCGACTTCACGCGGATGGTGACCGTAGTCATCCACCAGCATGATGTCGCCGCCGCCTTTAGGTGCAGGGAAATGCCCATGCACCTGAAACCGACGACCCACGCCTGCAAAGCTCGCCAACCCACTCAAAATTGCACTATCGCTGACGCCTGCATCAGTAGCCACCACAATGGCCGCCATGGCGTTGAGAGCATTGTGCCGCCCAGGCATGGCCAAGCGTACCGCTAGCGGCTCAGCGCCACCTGGGCGTAACGCAGTAAACGAAACTTCTCCTTCGCGCTGGGCAAAATCGACAATGCGATAGTCAGCATCGCTATCAAACCCATAGGTCACAAATTGCCGCTTCACCTGATCGCACAGCACACGGACATGCGGGTCATCGATACACAGCACCGCCAGGCCATAAAACGGTAGATTATGCAGAAATTCGATAAAGGTACTTTTCAGCCGCTCAAAATCACCGCCATAGGTCGCCATATGGTCAGCATCGATATTGGTAACGATGGATACCATTGGCTGCAGGTGCAGAAATGAGGCATCGGACTCATCGGCTTCGGCAACAAGATAGTCGCCCTCGCCCAGGCGAGCATTAGTACCGGCGCTGGTCAGCTTGCCGCCGATAACAAAGGTCGGGTCTAACCCCCCCTCTGCCAGCAGCGTCGCCGTCAAACTGGTCGTGGTGGTTTTACCATGGGTACCCGCCACGGCAATACCGTGACGGAAGCGCATCAGCTCGGCGAGCATCTCAGCCCGGCGCACGACCGGTACACGATGCTCGTGGGCCCAGCGAATTTCAGGGTTGGTTTCATCGATTGCGCTAGACACCACCACCACGTCGGCGCTTTCTACGTTTTCTTCAGCATGACCGATCGCCACGCATACACCGCATTGGCGCAGCCGCTCTACGACTGAAGAGTTTTTCATATCACTACCGCTGACGATGTAGCCCTGGTTGGCTAGCACCTCTGCGATACCGCACATACCGGCGCCACCTATACCCACAAAATGAATGCGTCGAATGCGACGCATGCCTGGGCCAGCGGGAGTGCCACGTGAGGGTGCCGTGGGTTTGTCTTTATCGATCACGCAGAATCTCCTAGCTTTATCATCGCCAAACACCCTTCAGCCAAGCGCTGAGTCGCATCCAAATGCGCGGCCTGACGGGCGTTCGCCGCCATCGCAGCCAGGGTATTGGGGACGAGCAATTCATTTAAAAAGTCGCTTAAACGCTCAACCGTCAACTCAGACTGTACAACGCACTTGGCGGCGCCCGCCTTAACTAACACCTGCGCGTTGATACGCTGATGGTCATCGACCGCAAAGGGAAAAGGCACCAGCAGTGAAGGCTTGGCGGCGGCAGCCAGCTCGGCCACGGTGAGCGCACCAGAGCGGCATACCACTAAATCGGCCCACTCATAAGCAGCAGCCATATCATCAATAAAGGGACTAACCTCAGCGTTTACGCCGTGCTGCTGATAATTTTCGGCAGTCGCAACATCACGATCATTACCCGCCTGATGGCGGACCTCGGGTCGCTGCTCAACAGGCAGTGCAGCAAGCGCTGGCGCCAAGCGTTCGTTTAGTGCCACTGCGCCAAGCGAGCCCCCCACCACTAGCAGACGCAGTGGCCGTGCAGAGAGCTCGTCAACATTCCGCGGTGTACTACCCAAGGCAGCAATATCGTCACGTACGGGATTACCAATCACTTCGGCGCGCGAGCCAAAGGCTTCTGGGAAGGCGGCGTAGGTACGCTTAGCCAGTCGCGATAAAACGCGATTTGTCAGCCCTGCCACAGCGTTCTGTTCATGGATAACCAGGGGGATACGTGTCAACCAAGCCGCTAACCCGCCTGGGCCACTGGCAAAACCACCCAGGCCAACCACAACATGCGGTTTGAACTCTTGAATCACCGTCCGCGCTTCTAAGACTGCACGGGAGAGGTTCAACGGCGCCTTCAGCCAGCCGGCTATGCCGTTGCCGCGTAGCCCGCTAATGGCAATAGTATGTAATTTAATACCCGCTTCAGGCACCAGTCGGTTCTCAATCCCTCTGGGGCTGCCCAGCCACTCAACATCCACCTGCTGCGCCTGCAGTGCTTTAGCGAGTGAAAGCGCTGGGAACACATGGCCGCCGGTGCCACCTGCCATTATCAGCACTCGTCGCCTAACATTAGTCTTCACATCAAACTCCTGATAGCACCAAGCGGCATAACGTTACGATAAACGCGGTTCATGGCGCGATTTATACGGGGTGGACGCACGTCGGGGGCGATGACGCGTTTCGGCATCCGTGCGCAGCAGCAGCCCCACCATCACGCCAGTTACCAATAGACTAGAACCGCCATAGCTCATTAGCGGCAATGTTAAACCTTTGGTTGGCAACAGCCCCGAACTTACCGCCATATTAATAAATGCCTGCGCAGCCACAACAAACCCAATGCCGTAACTTACATAAGCGCCAAAAAGATGCCCGGCCATCTCCGCTTTGCGCCCTACCCACATAGCGCGCGCAATAAATAGCGTAAACAGCAGCACGACAATAATCGCGCCGATCATACCCAACTCTTCGGCGATCACCGCAAAGATAAAGTCGGTATGCGCCTCAGGCAGGTAGTGCAATTTCTGAACGCTGTTACCCAGACCCGTACCGGTTACATGGCCCCGCCCAAAAGCAATCAACGCCTGGGTTAATTGGTAGCCAGTCGCAAATTGATCGGCCCAGGGATCCAAAAAACTGGTCCAACGCGCTAGCCGATAGGGTTCAATCAACACCATCACAACCGCACCAGAACCTAGCAACAACCCGCTACCCATTAACAGCACCAACGACGCACCGCACATCATCAGCATGCCAATCACACAAATGGTAAAGACCACCATGCCGCCAAAATCAGGCGCTAAGAAAAGCAGCCCAACAGGCACTGCCAGCACGGCAAGCGGGCGCCACATACTGAACGCCCGGCGACGCAGGTCATAAGTAAAACGCGACATGAACGCCGCCATATAAAAAATCAGCCCGATTTTGGCAAATTCAGAGACCTGCAAACTAGGCAATGGCCCCGGCAATGCTATCCAGCGCTTACTGCCGTTAATTTCCTGTCCAATAATCAGTACTAGAACCAACAGAAAGATAGAGGCAAGCAGAATAAGCGCAGCATTCTGGCGCCAGGCTTCCAGCGGCACACAGAGCATAAATACACATGCCATGATAGCGAGTACTAGGAAAACGCCGTGCTGGCGGGAGTAGTGGTAAGTATCTTCCAGTAAGCCAATTGATGCCGAACTCACCATTACCCAGCCCAAACCCGCTAAGGCTACTGCCGCCATCACCAGCCAGATATCACAGGGCAAATCCCGCGTGGAAAGAACAGTACGCAGACGCTGAAGTCGGCTCATGACGCTCCCCCAGTAGTGGACGCTGCCTGTTGGTGCACCCAGCGGCGAAATACCTCGCCGCGTTCTTGGTAATTAGCAAACTGATCCAGGCTTGCACAGGCAGGTGATAGCAGCACGCAGTCTCCAGGCTGAGCGATTTCAAACGCTGCTTGCATGGCCTGAGTTAGATCGTCTACTTGCTGAGTCGTTACGTGACCATCCAACGCCTCCGCCAATCGCGGAGCATCCAACCCAAACAGCAGCACATGACGCGCGCACTTCTTCAAAGGCCCGGCCAACGGGGTAAAGTCCGCGCCCTTGCCAACCCCACCGGCCAATAAAATCAAACGTCCTTCCAGCGTAACGCCAATGCCATTGATGGCCGCCAGAGTAGCGCCCACATTGGTGCCCTTGGTGTCGTTAACCCAGGTGACATCGTTGATACGCGCTATCATTTCGCTGCGATGTGCCAGCCCTTTAAAGTCACGCAGTGCGCGACACATGGGCGCCGCTGCAAACCCTAATGCCTGCCCCATCGCCAGCGCAGCCAGTGCATTAAGGTAATTGTGCTGCCCAGTCATGCGTAACTTGTCAATGCTCAACCAGGGCGTGTCACCCTGCATCAGCATTAACTCACCTTGATCACGCGCCAGCCCCCACTGGCCCTCCACCGGAGCGTCATGGGAAAAGTAGGCCACTTGGTCAACGGGATAGTCAGGCCATGTCAGAGGGTCATCCCCATTCACCACCGCGTGCTGGGCGCCGATAAAGATACGCTGTTTTGCAGCTCGATAACCTTGCATATCACCGTGACGATCAAGGTGGTCTTCGGACAGGTTCAGGAACGCGGCACAGCTCGCCCCCAGACAAGGAGTCGTCTCCAGCTGAAAGCTCGAGAGTTCAAGGATATAGAGCGCGGCATCCGGGTGGCTGGCCAACAAGTCCAGCGCGGGGGTGCCCAAATTACCGCCCACTGCCGCATTCACGCCTGCCGCCGCTGCCATTTCACCGAGCAGTGTGGTCACCGTCGACTTCGCATTAGAACCGGTGATAGCAGCAATGGGCGCCTTCGCGGCACGCACGAACAGGGCCATCTCACCCACCACCATCGGCTCCCCAGTGCGAGGATTTAGCTGATCCGCCAGCTCTTTTAAGCCCGGCATTCTTGGGTCAAGCCCAGGGCTTACCACTACCTCTTCCACATCGCGCAGGTCCAGCTCAGTAAGCGAGCCGCAGTGAATTTCCACCCCCGGATGCGCGGCGCGAAAATCATCAAGCCCCGGCGGTTCGGCCCGCGTGTCCGCTACCATGTAAGGTACATCTAAGCGACTTAAATGACGGCAGATCGCCCGACCGGAAAGCCCCAGCCCGACAACCAGCGTTACTCCCTTAGCTACTTGAACCATTACAAGCTCCCTCTCGCATCATGCCAACGATCAGTCGACGCACTCATGGTCAGATGCATTAACGAACTTTGAGCGTTGCGAGACCAAGCAGCACTAGCACCACGGTAATAATCCAAAAACGGACAATGACCCGTGGCTCAGGCCAGCCTTTCAATTCATAGTGATGATGCAAAGGCGCCATTCGGAAGATACGACGCCCGGTGAGCTTGTAGGATCCCACCTGAAGGATGACCGACACCGTTTCCATGACAAAAACACCGCCCATGATAAACAGCACAATCTCCTGGCGTACGATCACGGCCACCACACCCAGCGCAGCCCCTAACGCCAAGGCACCTACGTCGCCCATAAAGACCTGGGCGGGATAAGTGTTAAACCATAAAAACCCCAGCCCAGCGCCAGCAATCGTTGCGCAGAACACGGCTAATTCACCGGTTCCGGCAATAAACGGAATATGCAGATATTCGGCGAAAACGGTGTTGCCACTGGCATAAGCGAATACCGATAAGCCCATGGCCACGAGCACCGTCGGCATAATAGCTAGGCCATCTAAGCCATCAGTTAGATTGACGGCGTTGGAGCTCCCTACAATCACGAAATAGGTAAGCACGATATAGAAGACCCCGAGCGGCAGCGCCACCTCTTTGAACAGCGGCACCAGCAGGCTGGTCTCGACCGGCGTGGAGGCGGTTAAATAGAGCAACAGCGCCGCCCCCAAACCCACCACCGACTGCCAGAAATACTTCCAGCGAGCGGGTAAACCGCGTGGATTTTTTTCCACTACTTTGCGGTAATCATCGACCCAACCGATGGCGCCGAAGCCGAGCGTGACGCCTAGCACCACCCAGATATAAAGGTTGGTTAAGTCACCCCATAACAAGGTGCTGATGGCAATGGCCAGCAAAATCATTGCCCCACCCATGGTGGGGGTGCCCGCTTTTGAGAGGTGGGACTGCGGCCCATCGTCACGCACGGATTGCCCGATCTGCCCTTCCACCAGGCGCCGAATCATCCATGGCCCCAGCC
This sequence comes from Halomonas sp. HAL1, assembly GCF_030544485.1. Taxonomy (NCBI): domain Bacteria; kingdom Pseudomonadati; phylum Pseudomonadota; class Gammaproteobacteria; order Oceanospirillales; family Halomonadaceae; genus Halomonas; species Halomonas sp. HAL1. The sequence continues at coordinate 1,588,463 of NZ_CP130610.1, read as the reverse complement.
ATAAGCAGAGCATTAACGACGTGAGAGCGCCTAAAATTACGCGAAGGGTTAAATAGTTAACGACCTGAAAATCAGATTGGTACTGCGACAGAAAATTCGCCAAGTGAAGTAACATGAACGGCGTTTACCTTATTTATCCGAACGCAGTGCATTGACGACATGTTCCATGCCCGCACTGCGCGACCCTTTCACCAGCAACGTGGTGTCAGGCGGCAAAGTATGAGTGACATAACGCGTTAGCGTCTCGTGATCGTTAAAGTGCAGCCCACGACCAAAGGCTTCGCTGGCGGGACGTGCGGCCTCGCCCAGCGTTAACAGCTCATCAATACCAAGCTCGGCGGCGTAGTGGCCGATATCGGCGTGCAGCGCAGCCGATGCTTCCCCCAGTTCGCCCATCGCCCCTAACGCACACCAGCGTGGCGGAGGAAAGCTGGCCAAGGTATCCAGGGCCACTTTGACCGCGCCAGGATTGGCATTATAAGTGTCATCCAGCACAGTGCCACCCCGCAATCCGGATACCACGACCAACCTACCGGCAAGCGCTTGCAGCGATTCCAGGCGTGATATAACTTGCTCTTCCGGCACGCCGAGCATTAATGCCGCAGCTGCAGCGGCCAACGCATTACTGACATTGTGCTTGCCCAGTAACGGCAAACGCACTTGGCCCAGCGCTCGACCATGCTGCAATAGCGTGAAAGCATACCGCCCTTGCGAATCACAGGAAAGCGCTGCGGCGCTCACATCCGCCTCGGGGTGAAAACCAAAGCTCACCACCCGCCGCGGAGCCGCACGAGCAGCCCAAAACGTAAAATAGTGATCATCCCTATTCAGAACAGCAGTACCCTGCTCGCCCAGCCCGACCAGCAGCTCACTTTTCGCCTGGGCAATCTGCCCCATGCCTCCGAACTCGCCCACATGGGCACCGGTGACATTGGTAATAATCGCCACATCGGGCTTGGACAGCGGGGCTGTCCAGGCGATTTCACCTAAATGATTAGCGCCCAGCTCAATCACCGCGGCTTGATGATGCGGCCGCAATTGTAATAAGGTCAGCGGCGCGCCAAAGTCGTTATTCAGATTACCTTGAGTGGCTAATACGTCGCCTAAAGGCGCTAGCAGAGCAGCACACATCTCTTTGACGGTCGTCTTACCGCTATTGCCGGTGACGGCTACCACGGGACCATGCCATGCGCGCCGGTGCGCACCGGCAATCAGCCCCAGGGCCAAACGTGTATCCGGACATACCAGCTGGGGTAAGTCGACAGCAACGGGCGCCTCTACCAATGCCGCTACGGCACCGAGCTCGTGGGCAAGCGCAACAAAATCATGACCGTCAAAGCGGGGGCCTTTAAGGGCAACAAACAGGCAGCCAGGCTCGATCTTGCGGCTATCAGTTACGACTGAACTGACTAGCAGCTGCGCCTTATCAGCAGGCGCCTCAATACCCAGCACAGAGGCGAGCTGGCCAAGTGTCCACTGCATTAGTCGCTTCTCCGCCCAGCGAAGGCACGCTGGATCTCTTCGCTATCGGCATAGGCATGGCGAACCCCTTGGATATCCTGATACGCCTCATGGCCTTTTCCGGCGATAAGCACGACATCCTGAACAGCCGCCTGCTGAACAGCGGTGGCCACGGCCTTCTGGCGGTCCCCCATTTCAATAGGGTGCGCGGTATCAGAGAACCCAGACAAAATCTGTTGGCGGATTTGCTCAGCGGACTCGTGCCTAGGATTGTCATCGGTAACGATAATGTGGTCGGCCAGCGCCTCGGCAGCTTTAGCCATTTCGGCTCGTTTACCCGTATCACGCTCTCCCCCGCAGCCGAATACACACCACAATTTGCCAGCATCACCCAGATGGGCACGCAGCGCTTGTAGCGCGCTATGAAGCGCATCCGGCGTGTGCGCATAATCCACCACCACGGTAGGCGTGCTGTCATCACCATAGCGCTCCATCCTGCCCGGCACCGGCGTCAGCGAAGAGGCGGAGGAGAAGAGGTCGTCGAGTGATTCGCCTAATCCGTACAACACAGCCATCGCTAACAGCACGTTATCTAAATTAAAACGCCCCATTAAGCCTAAGCTGAGCATTTTCTCGCCATCGGGTGTCGCAATCATTGCCTGCTGCCCCTGCTCAGAGGGCTGCCAGTCCAGCACGCGCAAGGTAACGGCTTCATCTTTACCCGTCGCCAGCACCCGTACATTACTGTTGCAACCTGCCAGCATTAAGCGTGCTAAGGGGTCATCGCCATTGACTACCGCTAGACGGAGCTCAGAGCGCCGGAAAAGCTTCGCTTTGGATGCCGCATAGGCGGCCATACTGCCGTGGTAGTCCAAATGGTCGCGAGTCAGATTGGTAAACACGCCTACGCTTACGTTTACCGCTTCCAAGCGGTACTGATCCAGCGCATGGGAAGAGGCCTCAAGCGCCACACGCCGCACACCCTGGCTGGCAAGCTCACCCAATGTCGCCTGCAGCGCTAAGGAGCCAGGCGTGGTTAAGCCGCTATCGCGCAACTCACCGGGGCGCCCTACACCCAACGTACCAATCAGTCCGGTGGGCGTTCCTAATGTCTCGCTAAGTGCAGCGATATAATGAGTGACGGAGCTTTTACCGTTGGTACCGGTCACGCCAATCACTTCAAGATCATTAGGCACTTTAAACATGGCGCGCCCTAACTCACCCAAGCGCACCGAAAGATGCGGCAGTTTCAGCACGCGGCCTTCAAGCAACACCTGACCGGGCTCGCCTTGCGCTAACACAAGCGCAGCACCCGCCTCGAGCGCTTGCTCGATAAAATCGCGACCATCACGCTGGCTGCCCGGTACTGCCACAAAAACATCGCCCGTTTGTAGCTTGCGGGAATCCATTTCTATGCGTACTCGATCAGGCAGGTCGGCGGGCAGTGGTGAATTAGGCCATACGTGCGCAAGCGCCGACACCACATCGACTGAACTCAGCGTCATGCAAACTCCTTAGAAAAACTACTCGGCATCGTGATCCGGCGGAACATCCAATAAGCGCAAAGCATTACCCGTTACGCTGGAAAAAACCGGGGCGGCAACAGCACCACCATAAAATTCGCCGGCCTTGGGGTGATCAATCATGACTACAGTGACGATACGCGGATCAGAAATAGGCGCAATCCCTGCAAACACACTGCGATAAGCATCGGTGGTATAGCCTTGCTGTCCGGTCTTACGCACGGTGCCCGTTTTCCCTCCCACGCGATAACCTTCCACACGGGCTCGCCGACCACCGGTATAAGCGGCTACCGAGGTTTCCAAGATATTGAGCAGATCATTCGCAACCGTAGGCGATATAGCAGGAATGCCCTGAGGGGGTTCAGAAAGGCGTAAAAGAGAGGGCTGCAAACGAACACCATCATTAGCTAACGCTGTGTAAGCACTCGCTAGCTGCACCGCGGAAACAGAGAGTCCATAGCCATAAGAGAGCGCCGCTCGCTCACTGCGCGACCAGCGCACCGGTGCGGGCAAACTACCCGTCGACTCACCAGGAAAGCCTGTACCGGGCGCTTGTCCTAACCCTAACTGGTTATATTTTTCCCAAAGGGCAGTATCGCTCAGTTGCAGCGCTAAGCGTGACATACCGATATTCGATGACTTCTCCAGGATACCGGCCAGATCCAACTTGCCATAGTTACGAAAATCGCGAATCGTAAATTGGTCCAGCCGCATCCAACCGGGCGATGTATCCACTATGGCATCGCGGTCTACCACCCCGCTTTCCAAAATAGCTGCCATGGCCAGCGGCTTCATGACCGAGCCAGGCTCAAATACATCCACCAGTGCTTGGTTACGTAACCCACGCGGATCGAGTCCTGCCCGGTTATTAGGGTTATAGGAGGGCAAATTCGCCATTGCCAACACTTCCCCCGTGCGCGCATCCATCATTACCAGCACGCCACCATCAGCCTCATTCTCAGCAACCGCCGCGCGCAGCTCGCGGTAGGCCATATACTGAATACGTTGATCGATAGCCAAGGTGAGCCCCCCCCCCGGCTGGGCTTCGTTAATCACGCCAAGCTCACGCACCAGACGCCCGCGGCGATCTTTAATTACCCGTCGCTGTCCAGGGTGGCCGGCCAAATAGGGCTGATAGGAGAGTTCTAAACCTTCTTGTCCAATGTCATCAACATTGGTGACGCCCAATAATTGCGCCGCCACTTCACCAGCAGGATAGTAGCGCTTGTATTCACGCTGGGGATAGACACCGGGGGTCCGTAGATTAAGGATCTGCTGGGCCGCGGCGGGCGTCATTTGGCGGCGTAAGTACATAAATTCACGCTCGCTAAAGCGTGCTACACGCGACTCAAAGTCATCCAGCGTCATCCCTAACGCCTGGGCTAGCATTACACGCTGTATAGCATCGTCGGGCAGTTCTTGCGGATTGGCCCAGAGGGTGACCACTGGCGTGGAAATCGCCAACGGTTCGCCATTGCGGTCTGTAATCATGCCGCGGTGGGCGGGGATAGTTTCGTGACGAAGAGTACGTGCGTCGCCCTGGCTTTGCAGAAAGGGGCGGTCAATAACCTGAAGCAGCGTAATGCGGCCGATTAAAATAGCGGATGCCAAACCAATCGCCAATAAAATAAATACGAACCGGCCGCCTCCAAGAGGAGGTGCAATCGGGGCCTGACGAGAGGTGCCTCCGCGACGCTCGCTTCTCATGGCCTAATCACCTCAACATCATGGACATCGGGGATTCTCATGCCCAAGCGCTCAGTGGCAATTTGCTCAATGCGGGCGGGCGTTGACCATGCGCCCTCTTCAAGCAGCAGCTGCCCCCACTCTGTTTGCAGCTGGTTCTCTTCTTGCTCTAGCTGTTGCAGCTGAGCAAATTGCACCCGCGTCATATGCGTAGTAATGACAACAGCTAACCCAGAGGCCATGCAGAGTAAAAATAGCAGGCTAATAACCAGTGGCCAGGCGCGCAGACGTAGCTTGAAAGGCCATTCGGTGCGTAGCGTGGTTGCCCACTGCTCAATCCGATCCATGCTCATGATTACATCCGTGATGACATCCGTGATTACATCCGCTTGCGTGCAGCCCGCATGACGGCACTTCGTGCGCGAGGATTAGCATCCACTTCTTCCTCACTTGGCCGCACGCCTTTACCTAACGCCTCAAGACGCCGATTCATTTGATCGTCGCGAATAGGCACCCCACGCGGAAGGTCAGTGTCACCGCGCACATGATGACGGATAAAACGCTTCACGCGGCGATCTTCCAGCGAGTGAAAACTGATCACCACTAAGTGACCGCCGGGGGCAAGCGCCTCAAGCGCCGCATCAAGCGCACTGTCTAACTGCTCAAGCTCGCCGTTGACGAATATACGCAGCCCTTGGAACGCTTTGGTGGCTGGGTGACGCCCTTTTTCCCAGGCGGGGTGAGCAACTTTAAGTACTTCAGCCAAATCCACCGTATGGGTGAATGGCTTCTCGACTCGACGAGCGACCACCGCCCGGGCTAAACGCTTGGCATAACGCTCTTCACCATAGGTTTTAAACACGTAGGCAATATCAGCCTCACTGGCACGCGCCAAGAATTCAGCAACACTTTGTCCCTGGGTAGGATCCATGCGCATATCCAGCGGGCCATCACGCATAAAACTAAAACCGCGCTCGGGATCATCAAGCTGAGGGGAGGAAACGCCTACATCAAGCAGCACCCCTGAAAGCTTACCGAACACGCCTTGCTCACGAGCAAACTCGGCAAGCTGGGCAAACTCACGCTGGGTAATCTGGAAACGCGAATCATCAATGTCAGCCGCTGCGGCAATGGCTTGGGGGTCGCGATCCATGGCGAGCAGCTGACCTTGCTCGGTCAGACGGTCAAGAATTACCCTTGAGTGACCGCCTCTCCCGAAAGTACCGTCTAAATAGACGCCTTGATCGTCATGCACCAGGGCATCAATAGCACCTTCCAGTAGTACGCTGGTATGGCGAAAGCGGGAAGCAACCTGTTCAGCGTCAGGAGAAGGCATTTTTTTCTCACACAAGATGTTAGAGACAACGTAATAAAGAGCGTGCATGCACGCCCTGATGTGGAAATGGGGGAGTCGGCCGATAAGCCGGGTTCTGTCGTGGACAGCCATTCCTCTAGGCGCTGCGTTACCACAGCGCTCAAGCAACCTACCCGGACCCAGCGCGGGCCACGCCATTGGGTCCCTATTTGGTCTTGCTCCGAGTGGGGTTTACCATGCCACGCACTGTTACCAGGCGCGCGGTGCGCTCTTACCGCACCCTTTCACCCTTACCGGCCCCAGAGGTTTATTTCAGGGGCTTAGGCGGTCTACTCTCTGCTGCACTTTCCGTCGGCTCACACCGCCCAGGCGTTACCTGGCACTCTGCCCTATGGAGCCCGGACTTTCCTCCCCCAACACCTTTTAAGAGGTATTAGCGGCGACTGTCTGGCCAACTCCGGCGGCAAGCATACCAGCGCCCTCGACTTGCCTCAATGCTCGCCTTTAATTGCTTGCAAACGAGCGTACCAAGCTTGCTTACGCCCACCGAGCATTCGCGAGGCAATCGCAGCGCCCTGCTTAACGCCCACGCCCTCTGCCAGCAGTGCCTCTAGCAAGGCCTCCGCTGATATATTCTGATGTTCACTCTGCTCAACCGGCGGAGCGCCAGCCACAATAATGACGAATTCGCCGCGAGCTTGATTAGGGTCAGCCGCCAACTGCTCAAGCAAACTCTCAGGCGTTCCGTGCAAAAATGTCTCAAAAGTTTTGGTTAGCTCACGCGCTAATACCACATCCCGCCCGGCCATTTGCTCCTGCAGCGCCTCAAGGGTGTGCACAATACGGTGAGGCGACTCGTAAAACACCAACGTCTCTTCACGGGTTTTCCAGCCTTCTAGTGCTTGACGTCGAGCACCTGGCTTAGCGGGCAAAAAGCCAGCAAATACGAATCGGTCGGTGGGCAGCCCGGCTCCTGACAGCGCGGTGATCAACGCACAGGGGCCAGGAATCGGCACGATATGGCGGTTTCGCGCCCGCAGCTCACGAACCAACACAAAACCTGGATCGCTAATCAACGGTGTTCCTGCATCGCTGATTAAGGCAATATCTTCTCCTGCGGCGAGATAGCTATCCAAGGTATCCACACGACGCGCTTCATTGTGTTCGTGTAAGGAGACCATCGGCTTATTCAAGCCTAAGTGCGCCAACAGGCGGCCGCTATGGCGGGTATCTTCAGCTGCAACCCGCGCGACTTGCCCTAATACCCGAGCGGCACGTGCGGTTAAGTCGTCCAAATTCCCAATTGGCGTGGCAACCACGTACAATGTACCCGGATTATGGTCTGGCATTGTTGACTCTCAATTCGTTGATGGCTTGCTCTATCGGTGCGCTATGCTTGTGCCGTAGCCTCGGCAAACGCTGGCAAGCAGCGACAGCGCAAATGGAAACTTAAGGAAGGATACATGAAACAGTCATTACGTGGCTTACTCGCCGCTGCCCTTGTGGCATTTCTCGTTGCTGGCTGTGCGATGCAGTCGCCAAGCGTGGTAGACCGCGTGCCTGTTGAAGACCCAGGTCAATTACTCAACCAAGCGGAACAGCAGGCACCCGAACAAGCAGCTAAAACGCGCCTGGAAGCAGCCAACATTCTGGCGAGGCAGGGTGAGCGCGACAGAGCCTTTGAAACCGCCGACGGAATCGATGAAAGCCTGCTATCAGAGCCTGATCGTGTGCGCTGGGCGTTGCTATTTTCCGAACTTGCCCGCGCACTGGACGAACCACGCGCCGTGTTACGCGCCACACAAGTACTCGACGACGAACTACCAATGCAGGCTAGCCAGCAAGAGAGGCTTGCAGAGCGTCAGCGCTGGGCTCGTGAAGCGCTTGACCAACCTGGCGCGGTAACGGTCGCACTGCCTGAGCTTGAAGGTCAGGCAATACGCCGTATCGTGGTTGCACTGCCCGAATCTGGCCCACTTAGCAGCGTCGCTAACACCATCGCTACCGCCATGCGTCAGCACCATGATGTTAAAGGCGGCAATACCGAACTCAGCTTTCTCGACGCGTCGCGCTACTCACTTGATGAGCTCTATGACCGCGCCCAGCAAATGAACGCGCAACTAATGATTGGCCCATTAGATAAAAGCCAAGTCACCCAGCTAGAGCAACGCGATAGTGTTCCCCTTCCTACGCTGGCGCTCAACTATGGCAGTGGCGATAACAACCAAGCACAGCGGCTATTCCAGTACGGCCTCTCCGCTGAAGATGAAGCACGCCAAGCGGCTCGCCGTGCGTGGCAGGATGGCCACCGCCAAATGTCCATGATGGTGCCTGATAACGACTGGGGGCGCCGCGTAGGTGAAGCCTTTTGGAATGAGTGGCATAGCCAAGGCGGTGAAGTTGCCAACGCCGTACGCTATAACCCTGATAGCTCAGTCTCTAATGCGGTACAAACCGCTCTCAATGTCAGCGGCGAACGCGCCCGCCTAAGCAATATTGACGCACTTTTCCTACTCGCGTTACCGGAATATGCGCGCCAAGTGCCGCCCACCATGGACTATTATTACGCCCCCGATCTGCCAATTTATGCCACATCGCATTTACATGAAGGCCGCTTGCAAACGCGCCTTGATCAAGATTTAAACGATGTCATGTTTATGGATATCCCCTGGCAAATCCCCGATGCTGCGGTTGGTGGTGAAGAAGCGCTTCCTTTTGCATCCACCTATCAGAGCCTACGCGATGAATCGGATGCGTCTATGTTCCGCCTAATGGCCATGGGTGTTGATGCTTACGAGCTGGCAATTCGCTTCTCAAATCTTAACGAGCTCAACGGCTTGAACGGCAGTACCGGCATGCTTTACTTAAACGACGACGGCCGCATTTACCGTGAGCTGCCTTGGGCAAAATTCCAAAACGGTGTTCCATCGCCTATTTTGATCCCTAACCGTAACGTCAGTGACGAATAACGCCCATACCGCTCGTGCCCGCGGCGCAGCCATTGAGCAGATAGCTGCTCAATGGCTGCGCCAACAGGGACTCACCCTCGTCACGCAGAATCATCACGTGAAAGGGGGTGAGCTTGACTTGGTAATGCGAGATGGCGATATTCTCGTCTTTGTCGAAGTTAAACATCGCACGACGACGCGCTATGGACATCCTCTAGAAACGGTCACCCACCAGAAACAGCAGCGATTGGTTCGTGCAGCCAGGTTATATATCGCTCGCGGTGGGCTTTCATCGCCATCCCGCTTTGATATCCTGGCGATTACTGGCAAGTCCCCCGATCTTGATTTTCACTGGGTGAAAGCTGCTTTTGATGCCTTTTGACTGTCTTTAAAAACGGTCTTTACACTTTAATTTAACCAGGAAGCCCTGATGGACTTTCAATCTCGGATACTCGGCCACTTTAACGCCAGCATCGACACTAAAACGTATGCCAGCGAAGTGCTTCCGCCCTTTATTGAAGTGGCAAGCCAAATGATGGTGCAGTGCCTTGTTAGCGAAGGAAAAATACTTAGCTGCGGCAATGGCGGCAGTGCAGGCGACAGCCAACACTTCTCCTCTGAACTGCTCAACCGTTTCGAACGCGAACGGCCAAGCCTGCCTGCGTTAGCGCTTACCACCGACACATCCACGCTAACGTCTATCGCTAACGACTATAGCTATAATGAGGTATTTTCAAAGCAGATCCGCGCACTGGGCCAGCCGGGTGACGTGCTGCTGGCTATCTCAACTAGCGGCAATTCAGGCAATATTGTGCAAGCTATCCAGGCGGCGCATGATCGTGATATGACCGTTGTCGCCCTTACCGGTCGCGATGGCGGCGATATGGCCTCGCTGCTAGGCCAGGATGATTGTGAAATCCGCGTTCCTGCCACCTCGACGGCGCGCATCCAAGAGGTTCATCTTTTGGTCATTCACTGCCTATGCGATCTTATCGACGAACAACTGTTTGGCAGCGCTTAAACACCAGCAGTCCTTGTTTATAGCGTTAACATAAACGGACTTTGATTAATTTTTAACAGCTAGCTAGCACCAAGGAGCCATACCGATGCCCCAGCACCTCTCCTCTCGCGGTTTTATCGCTGCTGCGCTTTGCGCGGTAATGTTTATCAGCGGCTGTGCCAATAACTCCGCTTCCAATCAGTCAAACTATGCCCAACGTAGCGACGACGTTGAAGCCATTGATGCCACCATAGAGCGCGAAGTTGACGACGCACTTGAGCGTGCCGATGCGCGACTCGGCGACGCTCGTATCCGCGCCCATGCCTATAACGGTGTGGTGCTATTGGTGGGACAAGTGCCTAGTGAAGAGCTTCGCGCGATGGCGGGCGAAGTCACCAGCAGCTTACGTGGGGTCAATGAAGTTCATAACGAACTCACCATTGCCGCTCGCCTACCGGCCAGCCAGCGCCTGACGGACACATGGCTAACCACCAACGTCATCAGCCAACTGGCAACTAATGACCATATTGATTCTTCTAAACTAAAAGTGACTACAGAAAACGCCAGCGTTTATCTGATGGGTAGCGTGACGCGTGCAGAAGCCGACCGCATCGTCAATGCAGCCTCCGCAGTTGGCGGCGTACAACGAATCGTCAAGGTGTTTGACTACATCGACTAATCTGTACGTACTTTTATTGCCAACTCGCATAAAAAAGCCTCGCTTGATAAAAGCGAGGCTTTTTAATCCACTCCACTGGCGTTATTTAACTCACGTTATTTAACAACCCGTAGCGTTGGTTTTTTCTTAGCTTTAGAAGCTTTATCAGAGGTTTCGGCTGAAGTTTTGGGATCGCCATGTTCATCATGAACTGGCTCAGTGACTGAAAGCTCAGGCTTACCAGAGGCTTTCTCGTCGTCCTCAATATCCCCAAAAGATTCGGCGTCTTCACCCAGCTCAGGCTCATGGCCAAAAACCATTCCAGCGCCATTTTCCCGGGCATAGATAGCAATCAAAGCCGGCGTCGGAATCATCACCTGCATCGGCTGCCCACCAAAGCGGGCATTAAAGCCTATTGCCTGATTCTCCATAAAAAGATCGCGCACGGCAGTAGGTGCCACGTTCAAAACGATCTGGCCATTCTGAACAAACTGGCGAGGCACCTCGACGCCTGGCAAAGTAGCATCCACCACCAGATAAGGCGTTAGCTCATTATCCAGCAGCCACTCATAAAGCGCTCTGGCGAGATAGGGGCGACTCGATTTCATCTAGACTCCCTCCTCCTTACAAGTAAGGCTCCCTGCCTCTAACAAGCGAACGGGAGCCGAATGAATTCAAGCGCGCATCTCTTTTTCACGCTCACTTAAAGATGCCTTAAACGCTTCACGCTCAAATACACGTGACATATATGCCAGCAACGGCTTAACCTGCTTTTCAGGCAGTTCAATATTGAGATCCGGCAAACGCCACAACACAGGCGCTAAACAGCAATCCACTAGCGTAAACTCTTCGCTCATGAAATACGGCATATCTTCAAAAATTGGTGATATACCAATTAAGCTTTCGCGTAGCTCTTTACGCGCTTTATCCGCTTCTTTCTTTCCACCGCTGCGAATCTGATCAACCATTGGACACCACTCACGCTCAATGCGGTGCATCCATAGACGACTTTGCGCCCGAGCCACTGGGTAAACAGGCAACAACGGAGGATGCGGGAAACGCTCATCCAGATACTCCATCATGACTTTGGACTCATAAAGCACCAGGTCACGATCTAACAGTGTCGGTACACTGTTGTACGGATTGAGGTCTGCCAGCTCTTCTGGTGGTTTTTCGTCGAGAACATCGACGATATCAACGGCGACCCCCTTCTCGGCCAGCACAATGCGCACACGATGACTGAAATGATCATCACCACCTGAGTAAAAGATCATCGACGACCGCTTGGCCACAACACCCATGAAAGCATCCTCACTTCAAAACAATCTTGGATAATAACACGCCAGCACACCCTTAGGGGAAGCTAGCTTGCTTTGCTTTATTGTCATGCTGACAAGAAAAAGGCGCACAGCTCACGCCGTGCGCCCTACTGACGATCAGCTACTACTAATTAGTGGATATCTCGCCAATACTCACGCTTGAGCAGGTAAGCAATCACACCAAAAATGAAAATAAAGATCAGCACCTTAGGCGCCAGTGCCTGGGCCTGGAGCTTGGAGGGCTCGCCTACATAAGCCAGGAAGTTAGTAAGATCATACACCGCTTCCTCAAACTCAGCAGGCTCGAGCTCACCAGGCTCTGTGACTTGCAGCACGTCACAAGACTGATACTTACCTGATAGCGCATCCGGCTCTTGCCCTTCTACCGGATGATCCGTTTCAGCGCACACCAGCTCTTGCACGCCCTGCAGAGGCTCCAACACGTTAGGCATTGCTACCAAATCGAATACCGTGTTGTTGACGCCGGTTGGACGGCTGGGATCTTTATAAAAACCGAGCAGATAGGAGTAGATCCAATCGGTTCCTCGCACACGTGTTTTCAGCGACAGATCAGGCGGCGGCGCACCAAACCAACCCTCTGCATCGCCACTGTCCATAGCAATGTGCATTTGATCGTTATAGGCCAACTCAGGTGAAAAAATCAGATTCTCTTCCACCAAATCCTGAGGCATCCCCAAGTCGTCAGCCGCACGGGCAAAACGCTGGTACTGAAGCGAGTGGCAACCCATGCAGTAGTTAACGTAGAGCTTCATGCCGTTTTGCAGCGAGGCTTGATCGTGAAGATCAGGCTCCATCGAATGAGGCACACTTGCCCCCCCTGCAGCCATCGCGGTTACTGGCACTAAGGCGAAAAGGAGTCCTAATAGATGCTTTTTCATTAGCCAGTCACCCTTTCTGGAACGGGTTTAGTCTTCTCAAGCTTGGTGTAGACAGGCATCAAGACAAAGAAGGCGAAATAAATCACGGTGCATGTTTGCGCCAGAATGGTTCGCCCTGTCGTTGATGGCAACACACCTAAAACACCGAGAATAACGAAGCTGATGGCAAACAGCAGCAACATCACTTTCGACATCCAGCCTTTATAACGCATAGAGCGCACCGGACTACGATCCAACCAAGGCAGCACAAACAATATGGCAATCGCCGCGCCCATAAAGATAACGCCCAGGAACTTAGCGTCTAAGCCAAACACCGAGAAAGTAATCGCACGAAGAATGGCGTAAAACGGCGTCATGTACCAAACGGGCGCAATGTGGTCAGGTGTTTGCAGCGGGTTAGCCTGATCAAAGTTAGGCCGCTCAATGAAGTAGCCTCCGCCTTCTGGGAAGTAGAACACCACCACACAGAAAACAAACAGGAATACCGCGACACCTACCAAGTCTTTAACCGTGTAGTAGGGATGGAAAGGAATTCCGTCCAACGGAACACCGGCCTCATCCTTCTTCTGCTTGATATCAATACCGTCGGGGTTATTTGAACCCACTTCATGCAGGGCAATGATATGCAGCACTACAAGCGCCAAAATAACGATGGGCAGGGCCACCACGTGCAGCGCAAAGAAACGGTTAAGGGTAATCCCTGAGATCAGGAAGTCACCGCGCACCCACTGCGCTAAATCAGGGCCAATAGCGGGAATGGCAGAGAATAGCGAAATGATAACCTGCGCGCCCCAATAGGACATTTGGCCCCAAGGAAGCAGGTAGCCCATAAAGGCTTCCGCCATTAGCACCAGGTAAATCGTCATGCCAAAGACCCACACTAACTCGCGGGGGGCTTTGTAAGAACCGTATAACAGGCCACGGAACATATGCAGGTAAACAACGAGAAAGAAAGCAGAGGCGCCGGTGGTGTGCATATAGCGGATCAACCAGCCCCACTCCACATCGCGCATGATGTATTCGACAGAATCAAACGCACCTTCAGCCGAGGGATTAAAGCTCATCGTCAGCCAAACCCCGGTTAGGATTTGGTTAACTAGCGCCAGCAGCGCTAACGAGCCAAAGAAGTACCAGAAGTTGAAGTTTTTTGGCGCGTAATATTTAGATAGATGCTCTTGCCACATTTGAGTCGCAGGAAACCGATCATCTACCCACCGCATGACGCCCTTTTCCGCTTTGGCTTTATTCGGGTTACCCATTAGGCACTCTCCTCATCTTCGCCGATGACAATGATGTCGTCATTCTCAAAGCGGTAGGGTGGAACCTCGAGGTTAGTCGGCGCAGGAACGTTACTGAACACACGACCAGCTAAGTCAAAGCGAGAACCATGGCAAGGACAGAAGAAACCACCCGGCCAATTATCGACGCCTACGCCCTCTGCATCAGGCTCAGGGCGAAAAAGTGGCGAGCAACCTAAGTGTGTACAGATACCAATCAGCACCCCAATCTCAGGTCGAATCGACCGCAACCCACCATCAATGTACGCAGGTTGTTGTGGCACTTCCGAATCAGGATCAGCTAACTGGTCACTACCCAGCGATTCAGTGCGCTCAATCATCTCTGGTGTACGATTGATAATCCATATAGGACGACCACGCCACTCAACGGTCATACGCTGTCCTGGTTCAAGCCTCGATATATCCGCTTGAACAGGAGCACCCGCCGCTCTTGCCCTGGCACTAGGCTGCCAAGAAGCCACAAAGGGTACCGCAACCCCGACAGCACCTACCGCACCCACAACGGAGGTGGCGCCTACGAGGAAACGGCGTCGGCCTTTGTTTACGCCGTTATCTGCCATTTCAGGTTTCTCCCATCAGCTTACCCGCTTCGCCGCAAAGGCGTCTTGCGGCGACGAATATCAAATACGCTCTATGGTAAAAAAACAAAGCGCTATGCACAAGAACAACCGCCCGTGACCATAGTGGTACGAGCAATATAATTTTATGATATTTCAATAAAAAACGCCCAGGTCGATGACCTGGGCGTTTTGCCGCATAGCGTAAAGAATTAACGCTTAGAGAACTGCGGACGACGACGTGCTTTGCGCAGGCCGACTTTCTTACGTTCAACTTGACGAGCATCACGCGTTACGTAACCAGCGGCACGTAGCGAAGGACGCAGGTCTTCATTGTAGTTCATCAGGGCACGTGTAATGCCGTGACGAATAGCACCTGCTTGAGATGAGCCACCGCCGCCAGCGACAGTCACGAAGATGTCAAACTGGCTTAGCGTTTCGGTCAACTCAAGCGGCTGACGAACAACCATACGACCAGTAACGCGACCAAAGTAAAGGTCTAGGTCTTGGTTATTGACAGTAATTTTGCCAGAGCCTGGCTTCATAAACACGCGAGCGGTGGAAGTCTTGCGGCGCCCGGTACCGTAATACTGCTGTGTCATGGCGAAGATTTCCTCAGATGTCTAGTTCAAGCGGCTGTTGGGCAGCATGCGGATGCTCGGCACCGGCGTACACTTTTAACTTAGTGTACATGGCGCGACCCAAAGGACCTTTCGGCAACATGCCTTTAACGGCAGACTCAATGATGCGCTCGGGCGCATGATCAAGCATTTTGTCGAACGTCATAGAGCGCAGACCGCCCGGGTAACCAGTGTGGCGGTAGTAGGTTTTAGCCTTCGCCTTGTTGCCGGTCACATGGACTTTCTCTGCGTTGATAACAACGATGTAGTCGCCGGTATCAACGTGAGGGGTAAATTCGGGCTTATGCTTGCCGCGTAGGCGACGAGCAATCTCGGTTGCCAGGCGACCGAGCGTTTTGTCCTTAGCGTCGACAACATACCAGTCGCGCTGGACGGACTGCGGCTTAGCACTGAACGTCTTCATGGATAAAATCACCAGATTAAATGTATTGGGTGACTCACACCGCTATACGGCGAAGCACCATCCCTATTCTTTTTGGTTGCCAGCTTACGCAAGCAACATGTAGCGAGGCGGCATTCTACAGTAAGGACAGCGACAAGTTAAGCCGTATCGTGACTTTTTTACTTGCCCGATAGACTCTTTGCCTTCTAGGGTTTATGCGCCAACGCCAAGTATTCTTTCGACTGCATTTCCTGTAGCCGGGAAAGCGTGCGCTGGAACTCAAACGTCAGCTTGCCATCGCTGTAAAGCTGCTCAATTGGCACTTCCGCCGACATCAGCAGCTTTACGCCACGGTCATAAAATTCATCGACCATATTGATGAAACGGCGCGCCTGATCATCTTTTTTTGCATCCATTCGCATTACATTGGAGACCAACACGGTGTGAAACTCACGGGCCAGCTCAATATAGTCATTTTGACTACGCGGCCCGTCACACAACTCAAGAAATTCAAACCAAACAATATCATCATGCAAACGGCGGGCTTTAAGCACACGATGGTTAATTTCTAGCGACGCATCTACTTCGCCCGCCTGCCCCGCTATTTCACGAAAGCTACGCGAAAGTTCATGCTCAGCCGCTTCTTCCAGCGGTGAGTGAAAAATAGCAGCCCGCTCAAGTGCGCGCAGACGATAATCAACGCCTGAATCGACGTTCACCACGCTGCAATGCCGGTTGACAAGCTCAATGGCAGGCAGAAAACGGGCCCGCTGCAGACCCTCTTTATACAGGTCATCAGGCACGATATTTGAGGTTGCCACCAGCACCACCCCGCGCTCAAAAAGCGCCTCCAGCAGGTTGGCAAGTATCATAGCATCGGTAATATCTTTGACGAAAAATTCATCAAAGCAAATCACACGCGCCTCAGTGGCAAATTTACCCGCAATCAGCGTGAGGGGATTTTTTTCACCCTTGTAGTGTGTCAGCTCATTATGGACGCGCTGCATAAAGCGATGGAAATGGGTACGCATTTTGTCAGGAAAAGGAAGGGATTCGTAAAACGTGTCCACTAAATAGGTTTTACCACGCCCTACCCCTCCCCAAAAATAGAGCCCTTTTACCTGAGGCAAGACCGGTTTATCGGCAGAGGAAGATTTTTTACCCATTAAGCCGGCCATTTTGGCTTTCAAGCCCTTATGGGCAACCAAGGTTTTTGGCACGGTCGTAGGTGCAGCTACAAGCTCATCATAAAGCCGCTGCAAATGTTTTACTGCTGATTCCTGCGCCGCATCATATTGAAAATCCTCACGCTCTAAATCCGCGCGGTAGCGCTCAATAGGCGATGCCGGGCGTGTTTTGGACATTGCCCTATCCGCAGATGTTGATGACATGCAATCGCCTCCCACAGCATGTAAGGCAGCAGCCAGCACAATGACTGGCAACCCTAAGAAGGCTGCGATTATACCCGTAGAGACGTCTAAGCGCATGAGTGGATTGACCCAACTGGCAGACTGACGCCTATAATGGCAGCCTGTTTAATTCAAAAGCTGCTGGCTAATGCAGTCTGCGGTTATATTCAAGGCGCCAGGGAGAACACTGTGGACGCAAGCTCACCATTAACCTTTGCCATTATCGGTTTTATCGTCGGTTTAATCGTTGGATTGGGCAGTTACCGCCTCTTCAGCAAAAGCCAGCGTGAGGCTGCTTCCATGCGTCAAAAGCTACTCGAACGCGAACATCAAATCGCTGAAATGAAGAACAGCGTGGGCAGCCATTTGACCGGGATCTATCAGCGACTCAGCAATATTCGCGATGAAGCCAACCAACTAGAACTTCAGCTAAAAGAGGACGCTGAGGAATGGGATATTCGCGATGCGGCGATTCAGCCAAGCCTTGATCTTTCTGGCATCAATTCTACCTCTGAACAGCAGGCACAGGCTGATACAGCGGCTCCCGCTACCCCGCGCGACTATGCCGACGGTAAAGGCGGCACGCTATCTGAGGATTTTGGCTTGAAAAGTAATGAGGTGGCAACGCCTCAACCACCTCGCTATTAAGTAACTAAACGACAACATTAAGTAACCAAACCACAGTAAGCTGCCCCGATTCTCGTCAACGATCTTTCGGGGCGCTTAATGTGTTAAGCAGGATTATCAATATCCACAAAGCGATGCTCAACATCATACTCATCGCTTAACCACTCACCCATGGCCTGGATTCCATAACGCTCGGTAGCGTGATGGCCAGCAGCGATGTAATGGATTCCCATTTCGCGCGCCAAGTGGGTGGTTCGCTCTGATATTTCACCCGACACGAAAACCTGCGCCCCCGCTTCAAAGGCTGCCGTAATCATGTCTTGCGCCCCACCGGTGCACCAGGCAATGCGCTCAATATCACCCACCTGCGGGGCTTCAATGACCAAAGGCTCACGCTGAAGGGTGTGCGCAACTTGCGCTGCGAGATCCTGTACAGAAAGTGGCTGCGCTAAACGTCCTGACCATAAAAGCCCTTCTCCTAGCTCGCCATCAATACACCCCTCCACTTTCCAGCCTAGGCGCCTGGCCAATTCGGCGTTATTGCCCATTTCGGCGTGAGCATCCAACGGTAGGTGGTACGCCAGCAGGCTGATATCATTATCAAGCAGTGTTTTAATCCGCTTCTGCTTCATACCGGTGATCGCAACGGGTTCGTTTTTCCAGAAATAGCCATGATGGACCAACACCATATCCGCCTGCCAAGCAACGGCTTCGTCCAGCAAAGCCTGACAGGCTGTCACTCCCGTCATAACGCGTTTAACGTGCTCACTACCCGCCACTTGCAAACCATTAATCGTATAATCTTTAAACTGAGCAGCGCGCAGCTGATGGTCACAGGCTGCCACTAATTGGTCACGATGAATCATATTGCGTCCTTTTATTGATTTAACTGCACCCGTGAGGAACTTGCTAAGAAAGTGTTACCATTAAAACATTGTAAAACTCGCGGCTTTTTATCGCGAACAGTGAGACTGACTCGTTAAGGAATTTATTACATGCGACGCTATGTGCTGCCTTACCTATGGCCTGTTGTTACTGGCGTACTGCTCGCTGTGGTGATTCTGTTTGCGCTCCCCGAGCAACTTCCCAACCCATTTCGTGATTCACCGCCACAGGCGCCTCAATCTCCGGCCCCGGTGATCTCTACGGTCCCAGCGGCAGTGGAACCCAACCCTAATCGCCCAGCTCCAGAAATACACCAAGCTGCACCTCTATCCCGCAATAAGGGCCCGGTGAGCTATTCACGAGCAGTCGAACAAGCAGCGCCGGCCGTGGTTAACATTTATTCATCACGTATTGTGGAACGCGATCAGCACCCACTGATGTCGGACCCCTTCTTCCAGCAATTTTTTGATAGCCAGGGCGACGATGCGACGACTCACCAGCGGATGCTTTCCAGCCTAGGCTCTGGGGTTATTGTGAGTGAAGACGGCTACGTATTAACCAATCACCACGTTATCAATGGCGCCGACGAAATTCAGGTGGCGTTACGTGATGGGCGCGAAACGTTGGCCGAAGTGATTGGCACCGACCCTGAAAGTGATTTAGCCGTGCTGCGCATTAATTTGGACGACTTGCCGGTTATTGAACTGACCGATTCTGCCGATGTAGCAGTGGGCGACGTAGCGCTGGCCATTGGTAACCCTTTTGGGGTCGGCCAAACCGTCACCATGGGCATTATTAGCGCCACGGGGCGTAATCATCTAGGGCTCAACGCCTATGAAGATTTTATTCAGACAGATGCTGCGATCAATCCAGGCAATTCTGGCGGCGCGCTGGTCAACCCTGACGGTGCCATGGTGGGTATTAATACCGCCATTTTCTCACGTTCAGGTGGCTCCCAGGGTATTGGGTTTGCGATCCCCGCCAACCTTGCCCACAGCATCCTAGATGAACTGGTTACGCAAGGGCGTGTGATTCGTGGCTGGCTGGGTATAGAGGCACAAGCGCTGTCACGTGAGCTAGCGGCCTCCTTTGGGCTGCAAACACCTCAAGGCGTTATTGTTGCCGGTGTCGTCAGCGGCGGCCCGGCTGCGCTAGCAGGCCTAGAGCCTGGCGATGTACTACTCGCCGTGGACGGAGAGCCCATTCTGGATGCTCGCTCCACGATGAGCGAGATCGCCTCAATACCGCCCGGCACGTCGCTACCATTAACCATTGTGCGCAGCGGTGAGCGTATGGAAATGACACTGGAAGTAGGCGAACGCCCGCTTCCCGCTATTCCGATTAATGAAGAGGTGCCCGGCCAACGCGACTCATAGCGGTAACAGCTTGAGCGCGTTGACAAGGTGCTAGGGGGGCATCAATCGCGAATACGGTACTCAGCTGAGCGGGCGTGGGCGGTTAATGACTCGCCCCGCGCCAATACCGAGGCAATTTTACCCAGCTCAGACGCACCGCCTGCCGAGCAGTGAATAATCGAAGAGCGCTTCTGGAAATCATAGACACCCAGCGGTGACGAGAAACGTGCCGTTCCAGAGGTAGGCAGCACGTGATTGGGGCCCGCGCAATAATCTCCCAGCGCTTCGGCAGTGTAACGTCCCATAAAGATCGCCCCGGCGTGACGAATATCGTCCAACCAAGTGCCTGGCTCAGCCACCGAAAGCTCCAGATGCTCAGGGGCGATCCGGTTAATTAGCGTAATCGCTTCTTGGGCGTCCTGACAGTGTACTAGCGCTCCACGTCGGCGCAGCGATTCACGCACAATCTCTTCGCGCTCTAAAGTCGGCAGTAGGCGCTCAATCGCGGCCTCAACGGCAGCTAAGTGCGCTTTATCCCAGCTCACCAAGATCGCCTGAGCATCTTCGTCGTGTTCGGCCTGGGAGAACAGATCCATTGCCAACCAATCAGGATCAGTCAGCCCATCGGACACCACCATGATTTCCGAAGGGCCGGCAATCATATCGATCCCCACCTGACCAAACACCGCGCGCTTAGCCGTGGCTACATAAATATTGCCTGGGCCCACTATCTTGTCGACGCGAGGCACTGTTTCTGTGCCATAAGCAAGCGCAGCCACCGCCTGAGCCCCACCAATCGTGAACACATAGTCGACCCCGGCCAGATGGGCCGCCGCCAGCACCAACTCATTGAGCACGCCATCCGGCGTAGGTACTACCATGACGATCTCACGTACACCGGCCACATGGGCAGGAATCGCATTCATCAGCACCGAAGAGGGGTAAGCCGCCTTTCCACCCGGCACATAGATACCGGCGCGATCCAGTGGTGAGACTTTCTGCCCCAGCACCGTGCCGTCAGCCTCTTCGTATTGCCAGGAGCTGGGCTTTTGGCGCTCGTGATACTGCTTAATGCGCTCGGCGGCACTGGATAGCGCCTCACGCTGTTCAGAAGGCAGGTGATCAAACGCCTGCTTCAACTGCTCAGGTGTGAGTTGCAATTCGTCCATTGAGCTAACAGAAAGCCGATCAAAGCGGTTGGTAGCTTCAATTACTGCGGCGTCGCCTCGCTGTTTAACACTGGCAAGAATTTCTTCTACGCGCGCCTGAACTGCTTTGTCTGACACCCCTTCCCAATCTAACAGCGCATCAAGCTGATGGTTAAAGTCTGCATCGCTTGTCGACAGGCGTGAAATGGTGGCATTACGTTGTTCGCTCATGGGTCACCTCATGTCATTCAGCAAGCTGTGCCTGACGCTTTTTGACCGCGCTGTCTAGGCGAGCCAGTAACGGCTTAATGCGCTCATGCTTCATGGTCATGGCCGCCTTATTCACTACTAGTCGGGTGCTGATATGGGCGATTAGCTCACGCGGCTCCATACCATTCGCCCGCAATGTATTGCCGGTATCAACGATATCGACAATTTCGTCCGCTAGGTTCATCAGGGGCGCAAGCTCCATGGCGCCATAAAGCTTGATCACTTCGGCTTGAATGCCCTGCTCGGCGTAATAGCGACGGGCCACATTCACAAACTTAGTGGCTACCCGGCGCCGGGCACGCGCAGGCAACTGGCCGGTAACGCCCGCCGTCATCAACTTACAGCGAGCAATCTCCAAATCCAGCGGCTCGTATAACCCTTCAGCGCCGTGCTCAAGCAGTACATCTTTCCCAGCGATACCGACATCCGCGGCACCCAACTGAACGTAGGTGGGCACGTCGGTTGCGCGGATAATCACCAGCTTGACGTCTGGCAAGTTGGTGTCAAACAGCAGCTTACGGCTTTTGCTCAGATCCTCGACGGGCGTGATGCCCGCATCGGCCAGCAGTGGCAGCGTTTCTTCCAGAATGCGGCCCTTCGAGAGGGCTAAAATCAGTTGCTTACTCATCGTTTAGGCCAGTGGTTAATAGCATGCAGCGCCAGTAGCATGCAGAATTAGTAGCAAGCGAGTTTGGTCGCATAGTTTAGCCAGGAATACGGCGAATGCGCGCGCCTAGTAACTGCAATTTTTCTTCGATGCACTCGTAGCCACGGTCAATGTGATAGATACGATCGACCAGGGTTTCGCCTTCGGCCATCATCGCTGCAATCACCAGCGAAGCGGAAGCGCGTAGATCGGTCGCCATGACAGGCGCGCCGGAAAGCTTCTCGACCCCTTCTATTAATGCGGTATTACCTTCCAGCACTATATTGGCGCCCATGCGATTAAGCTCTTGAACGTGCATAAAGCGGTTCTCGAAGATCGTTTCGACCACTCGAGAGTGCCCCACGGCCACTGCGTTCATAGCTACGAACTGCGCCTGCATATCGGTTGGAAACGCAGGATAAGGCGCCGTGCGAATATTCACCGCCTTTGGGCGTTTGCCGTGCATATCCAGAGCAATCCAATCGTCACCGCTGGTAATCTCAGCACCCGCCTCTTCCAACTTGGCGATGACCGCATCCAGGATATCCGCCCGGGTGCGCTTTACCTTCACTCGCCCACCTGTCATGGCAGCGGCTACCAGAAACGTGCCCGTTTCAATACGGTCGGGCATGACATCGTGTTCGCAGCCGTGAAGTTTCTCAACGCCCTCAATGGTAATAGTGTCAGTACCTTGGCCGCTGATTTTAGCGCCCATCTTGATCAAACACTCTGCCAAGTCGACGATTTCTGGCTCGCGGGCAGCGTTCTCTAGAACGGTTTTGCCATCGGCCAACGTCGCCGCCATCAATAGGTTTTCGGTACCGGTTACTGTCACGGTATCAAAGTAAATCGTCGCGCCTTTCAGGCGGCCATCGACCCGCGCACGGATGTAGCCCGCTTCAACGCGAATCTCAGCACCCATGGCCTCCAAACCACGAATGTGCAAATCCACCGGGCGCGAACCAATCGCGCAGCCACCGGGCAGCGACACATCGGCTTTACCGAAGTGGGCAAGCAGTGGCCCTAACACCAAGATGGAAGCACGCATCTTTTTAACCAGCTCATAAGGTGCGTGGCATTGGGTCACCTGAGAACCATCTAACTGGATACTCAGCTTCTCACCCATTACCGGCTCAACCCCCATACGACCAAGCAGCTCTAAGGTGGTGGTAATATCCTGCAGGTGCGGCAAATTACCAATCACTACGGGGCCGTCGGCCAACAGGCTGGCACACAAGATGGGTAACGCTGCATTTTTGGCACCGCTCACCCACACTTCACCGTCTACCGAACCATTGCCGGTAATGATTAATTTATCCATGGAGCGACCGTTACTGGACGTTTTCCGGTGCAGTTTGCCACTGCGCCGGAGTAAACGTTTTGATACTAATGGCGTGGAGCGCGCCAGAGGCGATCTCATCACTGAGAGCAGCGTAGACGAGCTGCTGACGTTTGACTGGAGAGAGACCTTCAAAGGCATCGCCAACCGCAATCACCTGAAAATTACAGCCTTCACCCTGAATATGGAACTGACATCCGTCTATACGGGATTCAAGCAGTGCTTTTACCTCGTTGGGTTGCATGGCGCAAAAAACTCCTTTGGGGTCGTCGATATTAATAAACGTAATTGGGTCGACATAATAAAGAAAAGCAACGCGCTTGGCGATGGCGTAGCTTTAAACAGCCAAGGTCGCTGATGGATGATCAATTAATGCATCCAGTTCGGCTAATGAGGCAAGTCGGCGTAGAGGGGCTGAAAAGCGGATAGCCTGAACCTGGATTTCACGCTGCCGGCACGTGCGCAACCATTCAAACAGCACGCTGATGGCAGCACTGCTGGCTTTTTCAACGCGGCTAAAATCCAGTGTTAGTGAAGTTAACTCGGCTTGCTTGAGCCACGTAACGCCGCTGGCGGCCAAATCGGCCGCCAACGTCACATCCACATCACCGACTACCTGCAAGGTAGCGTCTTCAGCATCCACCGTGACACCGGGGCGTGAAAAAAGGGTTGTCACGCATCGCCCCCCTGCTCAAGCTCTTCAACACCCACCTCAGGCGACCAACCGTCGATGACAACATCATAATCGCGATTATTATCACGCATGGCTTGGTCGAACTGATTGCGGAACGTCAAGCCCAGGTTAATGCCATTTACGATCACATTGACCACCCGCCACTCGCCATTAGAAAGCCTTAAGCTATAGCTCACGGGATATACTTGCCCGTTATTCGCCACCACTTCCATCGCGACACTGGCTTGATCGTCATAGCGCTGTGCTTGCTGGGCATCCAGCACTCGCAGCTCGTCATAATCAAATGTCACCAGTCCACGGGTATAGGTATCAATCAATGTTTGACGAAACACATCGGCAAAACGGCTGCGCTGCTCTGGGGTGGCGTTACGGAAATAATTACCCATCACACTGGCACCGATATAGCGAAAATCAGCCACTTGATCGAGATTTCTATCCACTAATGCCTCAAGCTCACCAAGATTATTAGCGTAATAATCTTTACGACCCTCAAGGTCTTCCATTAGTGATTCAACATTATCGCGAACCAATGCTTCAGGGGACTGGCTCTGTGCTAGGGCCTGTAGCGGCACCACTAACCCCACCATGATCATACCCACCAGCAACCAACGACTTACCATCCCGTTTACTCCTTTCATAACCATTATCTCCCGACCCGTTAATGCACTGGGTTCGTGTCTCATTATTTGAAACATTAATTACT
This sequence comes from Halomonas sp. HAL1, assembly GCF_030544485.1. Taxonomy (NCBI): domain Bacteria; kingdom Pseudomonadati; phylum Pseudomonadota; class Gammaproteobacteria; order Oceanospirillales; family Halomonadaceae; genus Halomonas; species Halomonas sp. HAL1. Next base: position 1,563,700 of record NZ_CP130610.1, on the reverse strand, counting down.
TGCCATGTTGGACACAAATTGCTGGATAAGTTCTTCCAACACCAGCGCCGACTGGGTATCACGAATCGTGTCACCCTCCTCCAACACCTCAGGGTCACCGCCTACGCTAAGGCCGATATACTGCTCACCTAATAAGCCAGCAGTAAGAATAGACGCTATCGTGTCTCTGGAGAGCTGGCCTTCCAGCTCGCTGTCCAGGCTTAGCACCACCCGTGCATCGAACCACTGCGTATCCAACTCAATAGATTCAACGCGCCCCACCGTCACCCCCGCCATAGTGACCCGGGCGCGAGGTTTTAAGCTGCCAATATTGGCAAAATTGGCCTCCAACTGAAACGACTGAGCGGGTGCGGAGAGTGTCAGCCCACTAACACGCAAGCCGAGGAATACAAGTCCCAAAATGCCAGCAATCATAAACAGGCCAACACCGAACTCCATGGTTTTACTGCGTCTCATGAAACTGCTCCACCCATTAAAGGCCGCCAAACATGACGGCAGTCAACACAAAATCAAGCCCCAGAACTGCAAGCGACGAATACACTACCGTGCGTGTGGTAGCACGAGATATGCCTTCTGAGGTCGGCACCAGGTCGTAGCCCTGAAAGACAGCAATCCAGGTCACCACCAGCGCAAACACAGCGCTTTTGATCATGCCATTGCCAATATCACTGACAAAAGCCACATTGGCCTGCATGTTGCTCCAGTAGGAGCCCTCAAAAACACCCAACCACTCTACGCCCACCAAGTAGCCACCCCAGATACCCACCACACTAAAACCTACGGTTAGAATGGGTAGCGATACAAAGCCCGCCCATAGCCGCGGAGCGACCACCCGGCGCAGCGGATCAACACCGATCATCTCCATACTGGTGAGCTGCTCGGTGGCTTTCATCAAGCCAATCTCAGCAGTCAATGCCGAGCCCGCACGGCCAGCAAACAGCAGCGCGGCCACCACAGGCGCAAGCTCACGCAGCAATGACAGCGCCACCATCTGCCCAAGCGCCTGTTCAGCGCCGAAATCGACCAGAATGGTATAGCCCTGCAGTGCCAGCACCATGCCGATAAACAGCCCAGACACCAACACGATGGCAAGCGAAAGCACACCGACAAAATGCATCTGATGCAACCATAAGCGCCAACCCGCACGGGATGGCACACCGACAGCGGATTGGAAGAGAAACACCCCCGCACGGCCTAATGCTTCCATTAAATCGCACCCTCGACGCCCCAATCGGGTAATACGCGCGGTACCGTTAGAAAATTTTGACTGCATTTGTCCTTGCCCTGTATTTACCCTGCATTGAAGCCATTAGCCTGTCTTTGCCATCGGGGGCTCGCCCAAAATATCGCGATAAAACGCCTCAGCGGGATAGTGAAACGGCACTGGGCCATCGGGCTCGCCATGAATAAACTGGCTAACCCTGGGATCTTGATTCGTATCTAAGGTTTGCGGCGTACCATGGGCAACCACCTGACCATCAGCAATTAAATAGAGATAGTCTGCAATGCTCAGAGTTTCTTTAATATCGTGAGATACCACCACAGAGGTGAGTTGCAGCGCTTGATTAAGGCGCTTGATAAGCTGCACTAAAACGCCCATAGAGATGGGATCCTGACCAACGAAAGGTTCGTCATACAGGATCAACTCCGGATCCAGCGCCACGGCGCGAGCCAGTGCGACCCGACGCGCCATGCCTCCCGACAGTTCTGCGGGCGTCAAGTGACGCGCACCGCGCAGCCCGACCGCCTGCAGCTTAAGTAGCACTAGGTCGCGCACCATGGTATCGGGCAAATCAGTATGTACGCGTAACGGAAAGGCAACGTTTTCGAATACATCTAAATCGGAAAACAGCGCGCCACTTTGAAATAGCATTCCCATTCTCTTACGTAACGTAAATAGCGCCTTACGAGATAGCCGATGAACATCTTGCCCATCAATCACTATCCGCCCACGCTCAGGGGTCAACTGCCCGCCGATTAGCTTAAGCAGTGTGGTTTTACCAGTACCGCTTGGCCCCATAATCGCGGTTACTTTGCCGCGAGGAATCGTCATATTTATGCCGCGAAAAATCTCGTGATCGCCACGTGAAAAATGGAGGTCTTCAATTTCAATAAATGGAGCATCTATCATGGATCAGTTGACTCTTAACGAGGCGCACTTGGGTTAGCCATCATACCCTACTTGCGGCTATCGCGATTATAAAACAGTGTTTCTAAAACATTATCAAACATTGTACTATAACGCTACAAAACACGTCGGTACGCTTGAGTGTTTCTACTGGCCTACCCATTTATTGATAGCGAACCGGTAGCAGGCCGCCTTATCGTCAAAACGCACCCGGGCTAACGTCTCCAACTACTATCTCAACGACTGCCTATAAAGGGTGCCAAGATGTTATTCTTGGTGGTTACTACTTTTTATATGTTCAAGGATTAAGAGAAAACGCTATGCGCCAGCCTCTCGCTCCACCCAGCCTACTACGCGAAAGTGCATTGCGTACGCTGCAAATTGAGCAGGCAGCCATTGGCGGCCTTCAAGCCAAACTAGACGAAAGTTTTGACCGTGCCTGCGAGCTAATTCTCGCCTGCCAAGGCCGCGTGGTGGTGACCGGCATGGGCAAGTCGGGGCATATCGCAGGTAAGCTGGCGGCCACACTTGCCAGCACAGGCACACCAGCTTTTTTCGTTCACCCTGGTGAAGCCAGCCACGGCGATTTAGGCATGATCACCCGTTCCGATGTGGTATTGGCGCTGTCTAACTCGGGTGAAACCGCCGAAGTCACTGCGCTCTTACCGCTGCTTAAACGCCTGGGTACGCCGCTAGTCAGTATGACAGGCCGCCCCAACTCCACGCTGGCTAAACACGCTGATGCGCACCTGAACAGCGGCGTAGAGCGTGAGGCATGCCCGCTCGACCTGGCCCCCACCAGCTCCACCACGGCGGCGCTCGCCCTGGGCGACGCTCTGGCTGTGGCGCTGCTGGAAGCGCGCGGCTTTACCGCTGAAGATTTTGCCCTTTCCCACCCTGGTGGCAGCTTAGGCAAACGCTTGCTGCTGCGCGTTAGAGATCTTATGCACGACGGTGAGCGACTGCCCCAAGTCCCCCTGGGAAGCCCGCTGCGCGACGCGTTATTGGAAATCACCCGTCAAGGGCTAGGCTTTACCTGCGTGGTAGATAGCGATGGCCGCCTGGCCGGGGTATACACTGACGGTGACCTTCGACGCACGCTCGACCAGTTTCACAACCTGCGCGATGTCATCGTTGACGATGTAATGACCCGGCCGGGCAAGTGCATCGGCCCCGATATCCTTGCGGCGGAAGCGGTACGCATCATGGAAGAGAGCCGCATTACGGCGCTAGCAGTGGTTGATGAACAACAGCGTCCTATCGGGGCGCTACATATGCATGACCTGCTTGCCAGCGGCGTTATTTAAGACAGCGGCGTCATTCAGCAATATTACCGACCCGCTTTACGAATTTATTGATAAGGAGGTTCTATGACCTTACCTAATGCGCTACTTGATCGACTCCGCCGCGTGCGCCTATTAGCGTTGGATGTTGACGGCGTACTGACCGACGGCCGCCTCTACTTCCAGGCTGACGGTATCGAAATCAAAGCATTTCATACTCAGGATGGTCATGGGCTGAAGCTTCTCAAGCGAGTGGGTATACATGTAGCGCTGGTGACGGGCCGCGACTCTCCCATGGTGAGCCAGCGCGCCGCATCACTGGGCATCGACCTGGTCCATCAAGGCTGTGAAGACAAGCTTGCCATCCTGCGCGGGCTTTGCCAGCGTCTCGATATAGAGTTAGAGCAGGTGGCCTACTGTGGTGACGACCTACCTGACTTGGCCGCTATTAAGCGTTGCGGCGTCGGCATTACCGTCCCTAATGCGCCCGATTACATGCATACCCACGCCGACTGGACCACGGAACGTCTAGGTGGCCACGGTGCCGTCCGCGAAATCTGCGATACGCTGCTTGAAGCTCAAGGGCACTGGAGCGCGGTGCTCGACACCTACCTGCACGGCCGCAATTAAATGGTTAAACGCTTTAAAGTACGCATCTGGTTAGCCGGACTGGTGATTGCCTTAGGGGCTTTATTGGTATGGCTTGACCCCCGCGGGCCTCAAGACATTAGCATCGATCCCGACGCGCAGGCTCAAGAGCCAGGCCACGTACTGGAAAATGCTGAAATCACCCTGTTCGGCGATAACGGCAACGTTATGCAGTCGCTAAAAACGCCGCGGCTTATTCATACGCCGCAGCGAAGCGAAACCTGGACGGAAGAACCTCAAGCGGTACTGTATGATAGTGAGAATCGTCAGTGGCTGGCTAGCGCCGAAGTAGGCACGCTCAACACTGTTACACAGGCCCTGCTGATGTCTGGCTCGGCCAGACTGATCGCCCCGGATGAAGGCTGGCAGCTTGATACCGAGCTATTGCATTATGATGGCCTTAATCAACATGCTTGGAGTGAAACACCGGTATTACTGCAGCAACCACCCCAGCAAATGAGCGCTTCACGTATGGACGCGTGGCTTAACACCAGCCAGGTCCGCCTAAATGATAATGTGCGCGGCACACACCCCCCGGCCACGCAACCTTAAGAGGAGCCGCCATGAAAGCCATTATTTATACAGCCCTTTTCTCCACCACTCTTTTTGCCCTCACGATGCCGTTATCGGCAATGGCCCAAACGTCACAACAAGCCCCTGTAGAAGTAGAAGCCGACCGCTTAGATCTGGACCAGCGGGCGGGCACCGCCGTTTACACCGGGGATGTAGATATTCGCCAAGGCGAAATGCAGTTGCGAGGCGAACGGGTAGAGATCGAACGCAACGAGGCTGGCGAACTATCGAAAGCGACATCCACCGGCGAACGCGCCTACCTGCGTCATCAAGTTGAAGGCCAAGATGGCCCCACTGAAGGCTGGGCGCGACGGATTATTTATCACGTCGCTGAGCGCCGCGTAGAGCTGATTGACCAAGCCGAGCTGATCCAGCTCGAGGATACGTTCACCGGCGGGCGCCTTGAGTATTTTATTGACCGTGAAGTGATTCAAGCACGCTCTGACGTTGACGGCAGCGAGCCCCAGCGCATACGTATGACCCTTCAGCCTGAACAATAGGGAGCCAAGCCTTGGCAACTACAGACACTGCGCCAATCAAAACCCTATATGCCCATCACTTGGCCAAAAGCTATAAGCGACGTCGAGTCGTTAAAGACATCAATTTAGAGATCTCCCAAGGCAGCATCGTGGGCTTACTGGGCCCTAACGGCGCGGGCAAAACCACCTCGTTTTATATGATTGTGGGGCTGGTGAAATCCGATGCTGGCAAAGTGGGTATCGACGATGTAGATCTAACCCGCGCCCCAATGCATGAACGCGCTGCGGCGGGTATCGGCTACCTTCCGCAAGAAGCGTCTATTTTTCGTAAATTATCGGTTGCCGATAATATTATGGCGATACTCGAAACACGCAAAGAACTCAGCCGTAGCGACCGCGAGCAGCGCCTGGAAGCGCTACTTGAAGATTTTCACATTACCCATATTCGCGACAACCTGGGCATGAGCCTTTCAGGCGGTGAACGCAGGCGTGTGGAGATTGCTCGCTCACTGGCGACAGAACCCGCATTCATTCTGCTGGACGAGCCCTTTGCTGGCGTAGACCCCATTTCGGTGGGCGAGATCAAAACCATTATTCGGGCATTAAAGCAGCGCCACATCGGCGTACTGATTACCGACCACAACGTTCGCGAAACCCTGGATATTTGTGATATCGCCTACATCGTGGGCGATGGTCAAATCATCGCCAGCGGCTCTCCAGCCTCGATACTCACTAACCAGAAAGTGAGGGAGGTTTATTTAGGCGCTGATTTCCGCCTCTAGCTTATTTTTCACTTCTAATTAGCGCTCTACAACAACTTTACTACCAATGGCATGCTTATTGCACTTGCACCTGAGACCTACTCGCACTAGGGTGGAGCATTCTGATTAACGAGTGGTTCTCAGATGGTCATGAAAGCTTCTCTTCAACTGCGCATGGGCACACAGCTGACCATGACACCTCAGCTGCAGCAGGCCATTGCCCTGTTACAGCTATCAACGCTGGACTTACGTCAAGAAATTCAGCAGGCCCTAGATGCCAACCCCATGCTGGAACAAGAGGATGAATTTGGCGAACAGGCTGTCAGCGAGCCCAAAGAGGAAGAGTGGTCAGAGAGCATTCCCACCGAGCTCTCGGTAGATAGTGACTGGTCTGATACCTACCAAGATATGGGCAGTCACGGTGGCACCAGCAGCGAAGGACCTGATTTTGAGCGCCAAGCGGCTGGCCAGAGTCTTCATGGGCACTTGCTGTGGCAGCTAGCCATGACTGATTTTGGCGCGCGAGAGCAACTTGTCGCAGAAAGTCTTATCGACGCGTTAGATGCTAATGGCTATTTAACTCAGCCGCTCAACGACATACGTGAAGGGCTTCGCGCTCAAGGTATCGACGGGCTTAGCCAGCGCGAAGTAGAAACCATTCTGCTTAAGCTTCAGCAATTTGAGCCAACAGGAATATTCGCCCGCGACCTGCGGGAGTGCCTGATGCTGCAGCTGGCCACTCTTCCCGATGATACGCCGTTGCTGGTTCCTGCCCGCCGCTTAGTACGGCAGTTTCTGGAAGCGCTCGGCAAAGATGACATGCGCTTACTAAAACGCCGCCTGGGACTCGATGATAACCAGCTGGCTGATGTCATTCTCCTCATTCGTAGCCTTGATCCACGCCCGGGCAGCGCCTATGGCGATACCGATGATAGTTATGTAACGCCCGACCTGGTCGTACGCCATGACCACGAAGGCTGGCACTTAGAGCTCAATCCTGAGGCATTGCCAAGGCTGCGCATTCAGCCCGACTACGCAAGCTTAATAAAGCGTGCGGATAAAAGTCAGGACAATCAGTTTTTAAAAGAACACTTGCAGGAAGCACGCTGGCTGATCAAGAGCCTCTCTAGCCGCAACGATACGCTACTGCGCGTTGGACGCGAGATTATCACCCGGCAAATTGGCTTTTTAGAACACGGCGAAGAAGCCATGAAGCCGCTCATATTGGCCGATATCGCCGAGGCCGTGGAAATGCACGAATCGACTATTTCCCGGGTAACCACTCAGAAATTTATTCATACGCCTCGCGGCGTATTTGAACTCAAATACTTTTTCTCAAGCCAAGTCAGCGGCCAGGATGGAGACAGCCATTCAAGCACCGCTATCCGCGCTCGGCTTAAGAAATTGGTTCAAGAGGAGCCGCCAGGCAAGCCGCTTTCTGATAGCCGCTTAGTCACGCTATTAGGAGAGGGGGGAATTCAAGTAGCGCGTCGAACGGTGGCTAAATACCGTGAAGCCATGGGCATTCCCTCCTCTAGCGAGCGACGTCGTTTGCGCTAGCACAAATCAACGTTTTAGGGAAACTCTCGACAAGGGCTTTGCAACGCGGCAAAAAGGGTTACAATCGAAGTACAGTCCGATGGATAAGGAGTACGTCAATGCAAGTTAATATCACTGGTCATCACGTAGAACTGACTGACGCCTTGCGTGACTATGTCAACGAAAAGCTTGAACGTGTAGAGCGCCATTACGACAACATAACCACGGTGCAAGTCACCTTATCTGTGGAGAAAGAGCGCCAGCAGGCCGCCTGTACACTGCACGCAGCAGGTGCTGATTTACATGCGGAAGCCCTAGACAGTGATATGTACGCCGCTATTGACGCATTAGCGGACAAAATTGATCGGCAACTCGTTAAACATAAGGAAAAAGCACAAGCTCGCGCCCAAGGCGCAGGCGTGCGTTAATTCAATGACGTTGGAAACCATACTCCCCCCGGAACGGGTTCTCTTTGACGTACCCGGGGGCAGCAAAAAAAGGGTGCTGGAATTTTTCAGCACCTTTATTGCCCAAAATATCCCCAGTCTGGACAGCCAAGAAGTGTTTAGCCGTTTAATTGGCCGTGAGCGCTTAGGCAGTACCGGGATTGGTAACGGCGTGGCTATTCCCCATGCGCGTAGTCCTCACTGCTCGGCCCCGATTGCTGGTTTTTTAAAACTCGCAGAAGCGATTGATTTTGATGCTATCGACGGCGACCCGGTGGATCTGGTGTTTGTATTGCTAGTTCCAGAAGAGGCTGATGACACACATCTCTCTCTGCTCGGCCAGGTAGCTACCATCATGAACGATGCGGATACGCGTCAGAAACTGCGTAAAGCAGGCAGCCAGCGCGAACTACTTGAGTTGCTTACCGCTAAAATTCGTGAGCAAACAACCTCCTGAAAGCCTAAACCTGCCAAGCGGTACTCAACGGCAGGTTGTTTTGCGCTCGCCACCCTTAACGCAGCTTGATCAAAGCAAAGAGAGACTCTATGCAACTTGTGATCATTAGCGGCCGCTCTGGGTCAGGTAAATCTATCGCCTTACAAGCGCTTGAAGATCTTGGCTACTATGCGATTGATAACCTCCCTGCCATGTTGCTGGGGTCGTTGGTGGACGAATTACGCGACCAGGGCGACCGCGCCCATTTGGCGGTCAGTATTGATGCCCGTAACTTGCCTGGCGCCCTGGCACGACTGCCCTCTTTATTAGAGGATTTGCGGCAACGTAAAATTGATTTTCAAGTGATCTATCTGACCACTGATGCGCGCATCTTACTTGAGCGTTACTCCGCAACACGGCGGCGGCACCCGCTGACGCGCGATAGCGAAATGACGCTTGAAGAGGCTATCAATAAAGAAGAAGAAACGCTGCTCGACATTCGTGATCTAGCCGATTTATTGATCGATACCTCGCGGCTATCAGTTCACGATTTGCGTCGTCGCATTACCGACCAAGTCGCCCATCAGCGGCGCGACAAGCTCACGCTGACGCTTGAGTCGTTTGGTTATAAGCGCGGTGTACCGTTGGATGCTGATTTGGTTTTCGACGTGCGCTGCCTGCCAAACCCATATTGGGACCCAACGCTACGCCAATTCACAGGCCGCGATGCGAACATAGTGGCCTTCTTAAGCGGTTATCCTATCGTAGACGCCATGACTAACGATATTCAGGCTTGGCTTGAGCGCTGGCTGCCCGCTTACCAAGATAGCCAGCGTAGCTACATGACTATCGCGATTGGCTGCACCGGTGGGCAACACCGCTCGGTCTATATGGTCGAACAGCTAGCAGAGCGATTAGTACACAGTATGGGCGAAATTCAATTACGTCATCGCGAGTTAGGCTTGCAGTACACATTAAATGAACAGCTAGCTGCTCCGCCCGCCAGCACATCCCAAACCGACGAGCAGCAAGCAACTTCTTAAGCGCTTCTATCCATTAATGACACCACTCGGCGAAAAGGAACCAGGGTGCCAGAAAGAATTCTCACACTTACCAATCAACGCGGCCTGCATGCACGCGCGGCGACCAAACTGGTAAAATGCGGCCAACAGTTCACGGCGACAATACGTGTTCAAAAACAGCAACAGGTCGCTGACGCCGCCAACATCATGTCACTGCTGATGCTCGCCGCCCCTTGCGGTACCGAGCTAACCATCAACGCTGAAGGCGATGACGCCGAACAGGCGCTTGATGCTATTCAAGCGCTGTTCGATGCTCGTTTTGAAGAAGATCAGTAGCTTTTAATCTCCCGCTACGGTCATGGCATCAATTAACCAACTACCCGTGTGAACACTGCCACGGGTATCGGTGTCATCGCCAATCCCCACTAACCCGGCAAACATCCGCTCCAGGTTCCCGGCGATCGTAAACTCCTCGATCGGGTACTGTACTTTTCCATCCTCTACCCAAAACCCTGCAGCGCCACGTGAGTAATCACCGGTCACGCCGTTAACGCCCTGCCCCATCAGCTCGGTTACCCAAATCCCCCGGCCCATCTCTTTTAATAGACTGTCACGGGATTGCAGTGGTGCCACCAAACGCACATTTCGTGCCCCACCGGCATTACCCGTGGTTTGCATACCCAGCCGACGAGCGCTGTAGGAAGAGAGCATATAGCTGGCAATGCTACCCTGATCGATAAAACGATTATTACGGGTTTGCACGCCCTCGCCATCAAACGGCGAACTCGCTGTGGCACCGATTTCCATTGGACGTTCTTCAAGGCTGAACCAATCGGGAAACAGCGGCGTGCCAAGCCGGTCACACAGAAACGAGGCTTGGCGATATAAAGCACCACCGGCTAAACCACTCAGTAAATGACCAATCAAGCCACTGGACAGCGACGGGTCAAATAGCACTGGAAAGGTACCCGTGGGCGGACGTTTTGCGCCGAGCCTGCGCAGCGTACGCTCGGCAGCTTCGCGCCCTACTGCAGCGGGGTCGCGCAGTGCCTTGGGATCACGTGCAGAAGTGTAGTCGTAGTCGCGCTGCATACCGCTCGCATCCTGGGCAATCAGCATGCATGAAAGAGAGTGACTACTGCCCTTTTGGGTGCCTAAAAAGCCGTGGCTATTAGCATAAACGCGCACGCCTTCGCCACTCGAAAGTGATGCGCCATCCGACTGAGAGATACCGTCAACATCACGCCCCGCCTGCTCGCAAGCAAGCGCTAGCTCGATCGCCTCATCGGTTGTGAGTGCCCAGGGGTAATGCACTTCCAGATCGGGTAACTCGGTGGCCATCAACGATGCATCGGCCAACCCGGCGGCCGGATCTTCTCCGGTATAGCGGGCAATCGCCAGCGCTTTTTCTACCGCAGCCTGGATCGAGGCACTGCTAGCATCCGTTGATGAGGCACTACCTTTACGCTGGCCTACGTAAAGCGTCACGGCGATGCCCTGATCACGGGATAACTCAACCGTCTCAACTTCACCCTGGCGTACGCTAACACCTATTCCCTGATCGACGCTTGCGCCTACTTCGGCAGCATCCGCGCCCAAGCGCTTTGCCAACGCTAGCGCCTCTTCGGCCCGCGCGGTTAGTAACGACTGCTGCGCGGATGCATCAAATGCCTGTGCCATATGGCCTCCTTTCTCAACCGAATGTCTCCAAGAGAATGTCTTCGGCGAATCAATGTTGTACTCGCAGCTGGTATAATGCCGCAACGAATTTTATCTGTGAGCCACACTATGCGTAAGCAACGTCCCGACCCCGTTGAAGTAGAAGAGCAGGAAGAACGCCCAAGCAAGTCGCAACTCAAACGCGAAATGCATGCCTTACAGGCACTTGGGGAAACGTTAATCGCTATGCGACCGGCAGAGCGCGCCCGCTTTCCCCTTTCTGACGATATGCTGCGCGCTATCGAGGAAACCTCGCGCATTCGTTCTCATGAAGGCCGCCGCCGCCATATGCAGTACGTCGGCAAACTTATCCGTAAAGAGGACCTCGCCGCCATCCAAGGCGTGTTCGACTCCATTGATCAAGAGCAGGAACAGCGCGACCACGCGTTTCACCGTCTCGAAAAATGGCGTGAACGCTTAATTGACGAAGGCGATGATGCTGTTGACCTGTTCATGGCGGAGCATCCCGATGCGGACCGCCAAACGCTGCGTCAATTAATTCGCAACGCCCAGCGGGAGCGCGAGCAGGGCAAACCACCGACCAGCTCGCGTAAGCTCTTCAAACACCTTCGCGAAACCTTAGCGCTTTAAAAAAAACTTTTTTAAGACTGCGTGCCGCCAACGGTCAGCTCATCCAATTTGAGGGTAGGCTGGCCGACACCGACCGGCACGCCCTGCCCCTCTTTACCGCACACGCCAATACCAGTATCCAACGCCATATCATGACCAATCATGGATACCCGCTGCATCGCTTCTGGGCCGTTACCAATTAACGTGGCTCCTTTCACCGGCGCCGTTACTTTGCCATCTTCAATGAGGTAGGCTTCGCTGGCGGAGAACACGAATTTACCCGAGGTAATATCCACCTGGCCGCCGCCAAAGCTGACCGCGTAAATACCGCGCTTTACGCTTTTGATAATATCGCTAGGCTCATCCTGACCAGCCAGCATGACCGTATTGGTCATGCGTGGCATCGGCAAGTGGGCGAAAGATTCACGTCGCGCGTTTCCTGTGGGCGCCATGCCCATTAATCGGGCATTGAGCTTATCCTGCATATAGCCCGTTAAAATGCCGTCTTCAATAAGCGGCGTATACTGACCCGGTGTCCCTTCGTCATCCACGCTCATCGAGCCACGGCTATCCGATATCGTCGCATCATCGACAATGGTGACGCCTTTAGCGGCCACGCGCTCGCCCATCTTGCCGGCAAAGGCGGAACTGCCTTTACGATTGAAATCACCTTCCAGGCCGTGCCCTACCGCTTCATGCAGCAAGATCCCCGGCCAGCCGGATGCCAACACCACAGGCATTTGCCCTGCGGGTGCATCGATGGCTTCCAGGTTGACCAATGCCTGACGCACCGCCTCTTTGGCGTAATGCTCCGCCACTTGATCATCGCGCAGTTTAGCCATGGAGTAACGACCGCCACCACCGGCGCTGCCGCGTTCGCGACGCCCATTCTTAACTGCAATCACGCTGACATTGAAGCGCACCAGCGGGCGGATATCGGCCGCCAACGTGCCATCACTAGCCCTTACCAAAACCACTTCATAAGTGCCCGATAAGGAGGCACTTACCTGGCTAATACTGGGATCGGCAGCACGCGCCACACGGTCAGCCTGTTTCAGCATGGCGACTTTTTCTTCAGCACTCAGGCCGGCCAAGGGATCAATCCCTGCATAGCGCGACATGGCGGACACCGGACTAACCAGCTGCCCAGGCAAGCGCTTACCACTGCGCACAATGCCAGCCGCGGTGCGGCCGGTATCCATCAATGCATCAGCGGTAATTTGGTTGGAGTAGGCAAAACCGGTCTTCTCACCCGCCAGCGAACGCACGCCGACACCGCCATCGATATTATAACTGGCCTCTTTTACCTCGCTATCTTCCAGCACCCAGCCCTCTTGCCAAGTCCGCTGAAAATAAAGGTCGGCGTAGTCAATACCCGCGCCCATGGCGTAGCCCAGCCCTGTTTCCAGAGCGTCTAAATCCAACCCTCCGGGAGTCAACAGGATGGCTGCAGCGGTATCTACATCACTTTTATATGCGGTCATTGGGGGCCTTCTAAAGTAACCTGCGGCGAGGTCCAAGGGCCTCGCACGCGATAATGAAGCGTTGTGGCGCGATCTAGGGCGTCGCCAAACAGTTGATCGGCGAGGAATAGCGCGCCGCCGACGATGGGCGCACCAACGGCAATGGCCGCAATCGGCAAACTTTGCGTCACTGGCAGTGTGACGCCAAGCCGCTGGTCAAGTTCACGCGTTACAAGATCGACGTTGCCTGTCAACGTTAGGGTGGTGGCCGGGGCGTCAATTTGCAATGGGCCGCGAAGGGTTAACAGTCCACCGGTTACATCGGCGGTACCGTTGACACGGTCAAATGCAGTGCCCTGGCCGGTAACGTCAGAAAAATCCAAGCGCAGCCGTCGTAAGATGTTATCGAAATTGAGCAAGCCGATTAACCGCGCCGGTGCCGATTCCAGGGTGACGAAGCTGCCGTCACGAATGTCGGTGCTGATATAGCCATCGGCATGCCTTAACGCTAGTTGCCAGGGGGCGCCCGGCCAATCCAGCGAGGCCACCACATCGGTGCTGCGGCTGCGCATGGCCACAGGCTGGTCTAGGCGCTCAAGGGCGGTGCCGATATCCCCACCTTGAATTGAGATGTCCGCACGGGTGTGGCTGGAAGCGGCGTTACCCTCCCAGTGCAGCTCGCCTCGCGCGGAGAGCTGGCCCAGGGTCAAACCAACCGGAGTGAGCGAAAAGCGCTCTCCATCGGTTTTCCAGTAGGCGGTCAACGGACCGAAACGGCGTGGCCCCATGGAAATTTCGGCTAACCGTAATCGCCCATCAGGCACATCGGCCAGCCAATCAGGAATGGCGGCTGGCGCCTGGCGCTGGGTTTTAACCGCTTGCATCCAGGAGTCTGGCGTAGGCGCATCACTGTCATACTGCTTGTTAGCTAACGCCAGCAAACGATCGAGTGACAACGCTTCAATCGTCATATCCAAAGGCTGCGGCGATTGCGCATTATACTGCAAACGCCCGGTCACAAGATTACCGCTTAAATCCATATCAATGAGGCCACCGTTCATGCCACCGGTGGCACTAAGGCTGCCTAAACACTCATCTTGATAAACCACGCAGGGTGTCGATAACGCTACTGTTAAGGGCACCTGGCCGTTACCATTGCTGGGCGTAGACGCGCCTTCTGCCATTAACAGTGCAATCGCCTGCTGCCAAGCCAGCGGGTCAATACGTGGCACATCGGCATCAATGCTAAATCCAGCCTGAGTAGGCCAAGCGTGCGTGCGCGTTGCCTCATTGCCTAGATATAGCGACCCAGCAATAGAGCCATTGCGCTGCTGAAGTCGCGCGGAAGCAATATCAGCCAAACGGCTTTGGATCCGTCCAGCTTCAATGTCAGCCGTCACACTCCAGGGCCATGGCTGCTGGGCCGACTTGGCAAAGGGTGCCGGTAAATGGCTGGTGACACCGAGTAGACGGCTTTCCAGGCGCAGGGTTGGCGTGGGCATTAAGCTGACATTGCCTTGCCACTGTAGCTGCCCTTCTAACGGCAGGCGCCCTTGGCTGTCATTTAACCCAGCAAGCTCAAAAAGTGCAGAGGTCGCTACATTACCCTGCAGCTGTATTCTGTCGTTTTGGGTGTGGATATCTGCGGCTATTTGCCCGCCTAGCAATTGGCCACTGGCGTCACCCACCAGCCCGCTGCTCTCTCCGTCCTGCAGCCAAGCGAGGTCACCCTGGACCGACTGAAGCCGTAAACCCAGCGGCTGGTAAACCACTTCGGAGAAGCGTGGCAAGGCGTTAATTTCCAGTTGCAGCGCATCAGGCGTTTCCAGCGGTAGCGACAAGGCAATATCGCCATTAACATCGCCCGTTACGCGCAAATCACTCAGTGGGGAAAGATCAATATCGGGCATCGCCTGTAAAAAGGTCGTTAACGCCGAACCATCCGCCTTCAACTGGCCCGATAGATTAAGTATCTCATTCTCCATCACCACTTCACCCTCTGAAGCAGTAACACCATGGCTTTGAGCATGTTCAACTTCAGCCTTTAACACCTTATTTTGCCATTTTAGACGACCTTCAACGTCATCAAGGCGTGGCCAGCCTGGCGCAATCGGCAAATGGCCTTGTGTAATTGCCAGCGCAAGTGTGGCGGTAAAATCCTCAACGGTTACCGTTTCTCCTAAGGGCTGGCTTAGCTGTAACGACCCCTCGGTGACATAGCCACCGATATCGTTGAGCAGCCAATCGCGTAGCCCTTCATCCATCACACTAAGCGGCAGCCATTGAGCCAGTGGTCTGTCTAGCGCGTCCACCTCACTAAAATCTAGATCTAAGCCAAAATGGCCGCGCTGATTACCGGTGACTAAACCAAAACCACCCGACACCTGAGCGCCATCCCAGTCAACGCTGAGGTTCTTGCCACTCACCATGGTATTGGGACCATCGTATACCCACTCTACTTCTCCTTCGGCACGTCTTAACTGCATGGGAGCGGCAAAAAACTCGGGGAAATAGAGGGTACTGTCGCCGTCGCTGCTAAACAGTACACGGCCACGAAAATCCCGCGCCTGCACCCAGGCATCCAACGGGCCACCGCCTGGGGCCTGTTGCCAAGGCGAGACCTCGACACCGGTTAGGGCCGCATCGACTCCCCAGCGACCATCTTGCTGCCCAACGTGCAACCCCTGCACTTGCCCGCGGGGGGCAAGGGTTTGCAATACTCGCGTTACTGACTCAGGTAGCAATACATAATCGCGCCAGGCTGTCAGCGAGGCGAGTTCAAAGGCACTGGTGCGAACTTCCCACATCCCTGGTTGATGGGTGGCGTGCCAGTATCGCGGCAAGGCCGGGCCAACGCTGCCCCCGGGGGGTTGCGCCCACTCGACGCTCTCGGCGTCACCACTTAGCCAGGCCTCGCCCCCGTCGCCGTCACGCTGCCATAAGCCATTCGCTGCAATATCCCTTAGCACCGCGTATTGAACATTATGGCGAAGGGTTAACTGGGGCACATTGACGGCAACACGGGCTTCCTCAAGACGTCCAGCGCTCCAGCGGCCCCATAACCGCGCACTCCCCCCAGCCTGCTCTAAATAGGCGGCATGATCAGGACGGAACATAGCGGCCAACACTACCAATTGGTCAAGCTGAATATCCAGCTGCAGTGCTGCAGAAAAGTCGCTCAAGCCATGTTGACCGGGCTGCATCTCAACCTTAATTTCAGCCGCGGGAAGGGCAACCTTGCGCGCCTGCTGGAGGGATTCTGCAATATTGATCGCGCCTTCCAGCCGTGTGCGCCGTTCATCGCCAGTCAGCAGCAGCGTCTCGGCATGCAACATCACGGTATCGTGTCTACCATGCAGCACCACGCGGGTGTCATCTACCCATAGACGCTGGCGCAATATGAGTTCAGCCCAGTCATCAATAGCGGTCAGATCGACCTCCGGTTCAGCCGCCATTAATAGCGGCAACTCGGCCGGCTCAGGCCATTGCCAAGAGGCTCCCGTGCCTTGATAGAGATGAAACTCGGTTCCGCTTATGCGTGCGTCGCTAAAAATCGGCGCCATATTGACAAGCGACGCCCAGGTATCCAAACGCAGCCCCGCATGGTCCAGGGAAAACAGTGCTTGGCCATCAGGCGTTTCTGCGTTCAACCCATCAAGGCGTAACAGCAGGTCGCTCCGGGCGAAGGAAAGCGATAACCGCTCAATAGTAACCGGCACGCCAATACGCGCTTCAAGCAGCGCTTCAACGCGGGGGGTAAGAGCGTCGGATTGACTAAAAGCCAAGCGAAGCAGTAGCAGCAACACAGCGGCGCTACCCAGCAGCCAAGCCGCTATCAGTAAACTCCAACGCACCAGCGAACTAGTCTGCATGATTACATCAGTACGATATCGTACTGCTCTTGGGAGTAGTGCTGTTCAACCTGGAAGCGGATCGTTTTATTAATAAATGTCTCCAGGTCTGCTACCGCAGCTGACTCCTCATCTAATAGACGATCAACGACTGACTGCGAGGCAAGCACCATGTAAGTTTCGGCACTGTAGGCGCGCTCCTCTCGGAGAATCTCGCGAAAGATTTCATAGCAGACCGTTTCCGGGGTTTTCAGCGTTCCACGGCCACTGCAAGTGGGGCAGGCTTCACAGAGCGTCTGCTCCAAACTTTCCCGGGTACGCTTACGAGTAAGCTGAACAAGGCCTAGTTCGGTGACGCCGGTACACTTGGTTTTGGCGTGATCGCGCTCTAAGGCTTTTTCCAGCACCCGCAATACCTGCCGCTGATGCTCAACATCAATCATATCGATAAAGTCGATAATGATAATGCCGCCCAGATTACGCAGCCGAAGCTGGCGGGCAATCGCCGTCGCTGCTTCAAGATTGGTCTTGAAAATGGTCTCTTCAAGATTGCGGTGCCCCACATAACCACCGGTATTCACATCAATGGTGGTCATGGCCTCAGTGGGGTCAATGACCAAATAGCCACCAGACTTGAGCTGTACCTTACGGCCTAACGCTTTCTGGATCTCATCTTCGACGCTGTAGAGATCAAAGATGGGGCGCTCGCCGGGGTAGTACTCAATACGCTCAACCGCAGCAGGCATAAACTCTTCAGCAAACTCTACCAGCTTGACGAAGTTTTCTCGTGAGTCGATACGCACTTTTTCGATATCGTCGCGCATAACGTCGCGTAGCGTACGCATAAAGAGCGGTAAATCATCATAAATCACGCTTTGGGGCGTCGCGGTAACTTTACGCTCACTTACCTTGCGCCATAGACGCAGCAAGAAATACATATCGCCTTTCAGTTCTTCATCGCCCACCCCTTCAGCGGCGGTGCGAACAATAAAGCCACCCGTCACTTCCAGCGTTTGCTCTGCTACGCTGCTATCCAGCAGTGCCTTTAAGCGCTCGCGTTCACGCTCATCTTCAATGCGCTGCGATACGCCATGGTGCGGCGAGTCCGGCATGTAGACCAAATAACGGGAAGGGATCGAAAGGTGCGTGGTTAAGCGCGCCCCTTTGCTACCAATAGGATCTTTAGTGGCCTGTACCACCAGCGCCTGCCCCTCGTGAAGCAACTGACCGATAGTTTGCTGCTCATCTGGAGGCGTACCTGGCGGCATTACTTCATGGGCATGAATAAACGCCGCCCGCTCTAAGCCAATATCAACAAAAGCAGCCTGCATTCCAGGCAGCACACGCACTACTTTGCCTTTGTAGATATTGCCCACGATACCACGCCGACGGGAACGCTCGATCAGTGCCTCTTGCAAAACACCATTTTCAACCAGCGCGACGCGGGTTTCCATTGGCGTTAAATTGATGAGAACTTCACCGCTCATGCAAAATTCCTTGTTGGTTGACGTATTCCTTGCCAGCGATCTAGGCGGCGCTCTCATCCAGAGGGAGTTAAACGCGCTGCCAGATGGGGACTCCCTGTCGGCGTAGCAAGTGTGTCGTCTCAAACAGTGGTAGCCCTACCACCGCCGAATGACTGCCATGAATCTGTTTTACAAATATGGCTGCTAATCCCTGTATTGCGTACCCACCTGCCTTATCAGCGGGCTCGCCGGTACGCCAGTAGGCAACAATCTCATGTGCTTCTAATTCTCGCATGGTCACCTGGGTGGTCACGCAGCAGGAGAGCATACCTTCAGGCCCACTCACCGCCACGGCGGTCAGCACTTCATGCTGCCTACCGGAAAGCAGCCGCAGCATATCAGCCCCCTGCTCGGCATCCACCGGTTTACCTAGAATTCGCCCATCAACGACGACAGCGGTATCTGACCCTAACGTAGGTAAGTCAGTTAGGGGGGATGCCGCCTTGGCTTTGGCAATCGCTAAGCGCTGTACATACGCTTGGGCCGACTCACCAACCAGCGGTGTCTCATCAATATCACAGGGGTGAACCGTAACCGACACACCAATAGATTCCAGCAAGGCGCGACGGCGTGGTGAGGCAGACGCTAAGCATAAGACAGGTGCAGTCATGAAGCGGCCAACCGACGCTCAAATGCTTGGAACATGGTAGAAAGCCACGGCCATAAAAATGCACTGATCAGCGAGGGAATTAAAAAGGCCAGGTGAATCGAAAAATCACCCACGATGGTGCGCAGCCACTGCGCGACGAGCTGCACTAAGCCGAGCAACACCAACACGAGAGCCGACTGTTGTACCAGTGAATAAGCCCGGAAGCGTGGGTACACCAATGCACAAAGGAACGCTAAGAGCGAATAGATGAGGGCATGCTGCCCAAGCGCGGTGCCTTCGATTAAATCCATCAAAATGCCTAGCACAAAGCCATGAAAAACGCCGACTCTGTCGGGAGCTCGCATACACCAGTAAATTAGCATAAGCCCCAGCCATTCAGGCCGATATACCTGCCAGCCATCGGCCAGCGGCATGACTTGCAAACATAACGCCAATAGCAGGCTTAGCCAAATAGCTAAAATAGGCACAACCGGTGCGCGCGCCATCAGGGCACCTCTTGATCGGGATTAGCAAGCCGTAGCGAGGAGCGTAACGCCTCCGCCGAGATATCCAGCGTTTCATCCCACGCATGCTCTTCCACTTCCACTCGCGGAGGCGGAAAAAGCAGCAAGAAGTGGCGCGAACGTTGTAACTGCGCCATGGGTTCGGCCGTTACACGCGCAAAGGGCTGACCAGGGTCGTGGAAAACCTCTGTTACGCGTGCGACGGGATAACCCGGCGGGAAACGCCCCGCTAACCCTGAAGTGGTCAGCAAGTCACCCTCGCGAATATCCGCCGTATCGGGGACATGCATCACATTAACACTGCTGTAACGCCCTGCCCCCTGAACAATAAAGCGTAAACCATTACGATTTAACTGGACCGGCAAGGCATGACTGGCATCCGCCAACAGCAGCACGCGACTAGAGTAGGCAGAGACAGCGGTAATTTGACCCACCAAGCCAGAGGCATCAATCACCGGCTGCCCCACGTAGGTGCCATTACGGTGCCCACGGTTAACCACCATTTGATGACTAAAAGGGTCATTATCCAGCGATAAAAGCTCCGCTGTGATATAGGGAATATCACGACGTTCAGCGGCCCTCAGCAATTCGCGCAGCTCGCTGTTTTCCGCTGTTAAATTCGCCATTCGCTGACCACGATGGGAAAGGGTAAGGATCTGCTCACGCAGGCGGCGGTTTTCATCCACCAGAGCCTGCTGATCAGAAAGCGCCAGCGACCCCCAATTCAACAGGTCGCTAGGCACGCTAACCACCCATTGGATAGGGGCAACAACTGTCGACAGTTGCGCGCGCACTTGTTCCATACGCGTGAAACGCTGGTCGACAAACATCAAAGCACTGGCAGCCAATACGCAAAAAAACAGCCGATAGCCCGGCAGTGGCCCGTGCGAAAACAGCGGTTTAATAGGCAATCCCCCGCAATTAACCGCTGCGATTAGTCGCTCGACAGCAACTCAAAGGTGTGCTGATCAATCATTTCCAGCGCTTTACCACCGCCACGAGCAACGCAGGTCAACGGATCTTCAGCCACAATCACCGGCAAACCTGTCTCTTCAGCAATGAGCTTATCCAAATCGCGCAACAAAGCACCACCACCCGTTAACACCAAGCCACGCTCGGCGATATCGGACGCCAATTCAGGGGGCGACTGTTCAAGCGCGCTTTTGATCGCTGCCACAATGGAACCCAGCGTTTCCTGCAATGCTTCCAGGATTTCGTGGGAATTGAGCGTAAAGCTGCGTGGGATACCTTCAGCCAGATTACGGCCACGCACATCAATTTCACGTAGCTCTCCACCTGGGTAGGCGCAGCCGATCTCTTCTTTGATGCGCTCAGCCGTCGCTTCACCAATCAAGCTGCCGTAGTGACGACGCACGTAAGCGGTGATCGCTTCGTCAAAGCGGTCGCCGCCCACCCGGATAGACTCGGAATAGACCACGCCATTAAGTGAAATAATCGCGATTTCAGTGGTACCACCACCGATATCCACCACCATTGACCCTTGCGCTTCATCAACCGGAAGACCCGCACCAATAGCCGCGGCCATGGGTTCTTCAATCAAGAACACCTCGCGAGCACCGGCACCTTCCGCTGACTCACGAATCGCCCGACGTTCGACTTGCGTTGACATGCAAGGAACGCACACCAGCACGCGTGGGCTAGGGGTTAAGAAGGTGCTCTGGTGAACTTTACGGATAAAGTGCTGAAGCATCTGCTCGGTGACGGTAAAATCGGCAATAACGCCATCTTTCATCGGCCGAATTGCCGTAATGTTGCCAGGCGTACGCCCCAGCATTCGCTTGGCATCAGTACCGACTGCCGCGACGCTACGCATATTGCCTGACTGGCGGATAGCAACCACGGACGGCTCATCAAGCACGATGCCGCGACCGCGTACATAAATCAGTGTGTTGGCCGTACCCAGATCAATCGATAGATCGCTGGAAAACAGCCCCCTTAAACGTTTAAACATGGATGTTGTTACCTAGTGCAGACCGGGAACCCTGTGCGGATGCAAACGGTATCACCGCAACCCCCTGGCAGCAAGCACGAGTCGTGCCTAATACTGCCCGTTAAGGCCAAGATGTGGTACCTTTTGCGGCTATTTTCCACGTCTGCGACACAAGACGTTTTTTTGATATCGGTATGTATACCGCTTAAAGCGGGTATTGTTCAATTACGTTTACGAGGAATATCGATCATGGCGCTTGAAGAATCTCATGTGCGCCGGGCCGCTCACTTGGCCCGACTCGCCGTCAGCGATGACCAAGCCAGCGGCTTTGTAGAAGACCTAAGCCGGATTCTGGACATGGTCGACCAGCTACAAAGCCTTGATACTGAAGGCGTTAAGCCGCTCGCCCATCCCTTAGATGCAACCCAGCGACTGCGCGCCGATGAAGTCACCGAATCTAACCAGCGCGACACTTTTCAGCGCTGTGCTCCGGCAGTGGAAAACGGCTTGTATCTGGTGCCTCGCGTCGTTGAATAACAACGTTGCCGAGCTAACCCGAGCCACCCACACCGCCTCTTTTTTTCGCCCCTGAACGGAGCTTCCGGGTCATGTATGAGAAAACATTAACGCAACTCGCTGCTGCCTTAAAAAGCGGCGAGTTCTCAAGCCGAGAGCTGACCGCTCACTATTTGCAGCGCATTGAAAAAGCTGACGGCAAATTGAACAGTTTTATCAGCGTGACCGCTGAGCAAGCGCTGAAGCAAGCTGAAATAGCAGATAACGCCCGGGCGGCGGGCACTGCAGGGCCGCTGGTAGGCATTCCTCTGGCGCTTAAAGATATTTTTTGTACTCGCGATGTAAAAACCAGTTGCGGCTCAAAAATGCTGGATAATTTTATCGCCCCCTACAATGCCACCGTCGTTGAAAAGCTGTACGCAGCGGGCACGATTAGTCTGGGCAAAACCAATATGGATGAGTTCGCCATGGGCTCGTCCAACGAAAACAGCTACTACGGCCCGGTCAAAAACCCTTGGGATTTGACCGCGGTGCCGGGCGGCAGCTCCGGCGGCAGCGCGGCAGCGGTCGCGGCTGGCTTGGTACCTGCCGCCATGGGCACCGATACCGGCGGCTCCATCCGCCAACCGGCGGCGTTTTGCGGCATCACTGGCTTGAAGCCTACTTATGGCCGAGTGTCACGCTTTGGCATTATTGCCTACGCTTCAAGCCTTGATCAGGCAGGCCCCATGGCGCGCAGCGCCGAAGATTGCGCACACCTGCTGGGCGTTATTGCCGGTCACGACGGCCGTGACTCTACCTGCGTCACCCGCGGCGTACCGGACTACGTGGAAAGCCTTAACGCTCCGCTCTCAGGCTTAAAGATTGGTCTGCCTAAAGAGTATTTTGGCGATGGCTTAGATCCCGATGTTGAAAAGGCCGTCCGCGAAGCAGTGAAAGTGTACGAGTCCCTGGGCGCGACAGTGCGCGAAGTCAGCCTACCGCATACGCACTATGCGATTCCGGCTTACTACGTTATCGCCCCTGCCGAAGCCTCTTCGAACCTGTCGCGCTATGACGGTGTGCGCTTTGGCCATCGCTGCGACAATCCCAGCGATTTGATTGATCTGTATACCCGCTCGCGGGCTGAAGGCTTCGGTGAAGAGGTCAAGCGGCGCATCCTGATCGGCACCCACACGCTGTCGGAAGGTTTTTTTGACGCCTACTACACCAAGGCGCAAAAAGTACGCCGCTTGATCCGCCAAGACTTCCTAGACGCCTTTGAAGATGTGGATGTGCTGATGGGCCCGGCCTCTCCCACGCCTGCTTTCGACCTAGGCGCTAAAAAAGATCCCGTGTCGATGTACCTTCAGGACATCTACACCATCGCGGTTAACCTGGCGGGCATCCCCGGCATCAGCGTACCGGCTGGCTTTTCCAATGGTCGACCGGTGGGCCTGCAAATTCTCGGCACCCACTTTGCCGAAGCACAGCTGCTGAATGTCGCTCACCAGTTTCAACAAGCGACCGATTGGCACCTACAACGTCCTGCCTTTGCCGAGGAGTACGCCTAATGCAATGGGAAACCGTGATTGGGCTTGAAGTCCACGTTCAGCTCGCAACGCGTTCAAAAATTTTCTCCGGTGCCTCAACGGCGTTTGGCGCTGAGCCCAACACCCAAGCGTGCGCGGTCGATTTAGGCCTGCCCGGCACATTGCCGGTGCTTAACGAACAGGCGGTGGCGATGGCCGTCCAGTTCGGCTTGGCAGTACATGCGGATATCGCTGAAGTGTCGGTGTTTGACCGTAAGAACTACTTTTACCCCGACCTACCCAAGGGCTATCAGACCAGCCAGATGTACCATCCCATCGTCGGGCCTGGCGACATTGAGATTACCCTGGAAGATGGCAGCACCAAATGTATCCGCATTCACCATGCTCATCTTGAAGAGGATGCTGGCAAATCGCTGCATGAAGATTTTCATGGCATGACCGGCATTGACCTGAACCGGGCGGGCACACCGCTGCTGGAAATCGTTTCAGAGCCCGATATGCGTAGCGCGAAAGAGGCCGCGGCGTATCTCAAGGCGATTCACTCGATCGTCACCTACCTGGGCATTTCTGACGGCAACATGGCGGAAGGCTCAATGCGCTGCGACGTTAACGTTTCAGTGCGTCCCACGGGACAGGAGGCCTTTGGTACGCGCGCAGAGATTAAAAACGTTAACTCCTTCCGCTTCGTCGAACGTGCAATTGCGTTTGAAGTTGAGCGTCAAATTGAGCTAATCGAAGATGGCGGCAGCGTGGTTCAAGAAACGCGCCTATTCGACCCAGATCGCGATGAAACCCGCAGCATGCGCACCAAGGAAGAAGCCAACGACTATCGCTACTTCCCCTGCCCTGACCTGCTGCCGGTAGTGCTTGATCAAGCCTACTTGGATCACTTACGCAGCCAATTGCCTGAACTGCCTGCCGATAAGCGCGAACGCTTCCAAAACGAGCTGGGGCTATCTGCTTATGACGCCAATGTCATTTCAGCCAGCCGCGATATGGCCGAGTTCTTTGAGGCCGTGCATAACGAGTGTGGCGATGCCAAGCAGTCGGCTAACTGGGTACAGGGCGAGCTTTCCGGCGCCCTTAATCGCGAAAACCTGAGCATTGCCAACAGCCCGATTTCGGCGCACCAGCTAGGCGAGCTAATCAGTCGCGTGCTGGACGACACCATCAACGGTAAAGCGGCAAAAGAGGTTTTCCAGGCGCTGTGGAATGGCCAGGGCGAGTCCGCCGACGCTATTATTGATGCCAAAGGGCTCAAACAAGTAACGGATACCGGCGCGATTGAAGCGATGATTGATCAAGTAATCGCCGACAGCCCCGCCCAGGTTGCCCAGTATCGTGATTCAGAGCCGGAAAAACGCGGCAAGATGATCGGTTACTTTGTCGGTCAGGTAATGAAAGCCTCGCGTGGCACCGCCAACCCGCAGCAGGTCAATGGCTTGCTAAAAGAGAAGCTCGACGCGCTGTTGTAATATCAGCGGTGGGCGATGCAAGACATTAGCGGCTGCCCCGGCAGCCGCTTTTTGGTCTTTATGGCCATCAAAGCTGGCTGGGCTGGGTAAACCGCTTCAGCTGCGCGCAGCCTGCCGCCCATACCTCGGCTTCAAACTCGGCGATGGCGGCGGTAGGAAAGCCAATGCCTTGGGCAGGGCTACCCTCGACCAACAGCCCCGCTAAATCGCCCACCAGCGGCATATGACTAACCAGCATAATCGGTGTGCCCTCAGGCTGTTCAAGCAGCCAGTCGCTCACAGCGCTGGGTGAGTCCTCAGGGGTGATAAAATCTAGCGTCTCAAGGGGAGTACCCAGCGCGTCGCACAGCGTTTGCGCGGTTTGTTGCGCTCGTGCGTAGGGGCTGGCATACAGTATTGGCATTGGCAGTTCGCCAGCCGCCACACGCTCGGCCAGCCAGCGCGCCATTTTTTCCGCCTCACGCTCACCGCGGGGCGTTAAGCGGCGCGCATGATCGGGATACCCTGGCCCAGCCTCGCCATGGCGCATGATCAACATATCAGGCATTCGAGCCTCCGTTTTTTTGAGAGGGAGGAGCCTGGTCATGATGGGCTTGGTCGCGATGAGCCTGCTGAACGGCCTCACGAGGCAGAATAAACTCTACATCACTACTCTGCTCACCCATCATCAGGGTACGCGCCATATCTTGAGCAGGCACGCCGTCAAACAGTACGTGGTGAAGCCCTTCCGCCAACGGCATATAAACACCCATTTCGCTCGCTTTAGCACATACCAGCTTCACTGTATTAACGCCTTCCGCCACTTGACCAAGTGAATCAACGGCTTCTTCAAGCGTCCGCCCCTCCCCCATGGCATAACCAACCCGGTAGTTACGCGATAAATTAGACGAGCAGGTAACGATTAAGTCTCCTACGCCTGCCAAGCCTAAAAAAGTCATCGGGTTAGCACCCTGGGCAACCGCAAAGCGGCTCATTTCAGCCAGTGCGCGGGTCATCAACATACTGCGGGTGTTTTCACCCATACCCAGCGCCGCCGCCATGCCCGCCGCAATGGCGTAAATATTTTTTAGTGCGCCACCTAACTCAACACCGTGGCGATCATCGCTGGCGTAAACGCGGAAATAACGGCAGCCCAGCGCTTGCTGAACCCGCGTGCGGGTTAACGGGTCAGCGCTAGCAATGACCGTAGCGGTTAACTGTTTATCGGCAATTTCAGACGCCAAGTTAGGCCCTGCAATCACACCAATGTGGCTAAAGCCTGTCTCCTGCTCAAGTACTTGGCTCATGAGCAAGAAGCCGTCCTGCTCAATCCCTTTGGTGGTACTTACCAGAATTTGCTCCGGTCTCAGCCACGCTTTTGCTGCTTGCACCACGCTGCGAAAGGCCTTTGAGGGAATCGCAATCAGCACCAGGGAGGCATCAGCCAATACAGCCTGCATATCGGTTGAAGCTTCTACGGCTGGATTCATTGCGTAATGAGGCAGATAGCGACCGTTACGGTGTTCATTATTTATTTGCGCGACCAGCGTTTCGTCACGCATCCACTGACGGACGCGGGCGCCATTATCGGCGGCAATACTTGCTAATGCCGTACCGAAACTACCGCCTCCGAGTACGGCGACCTTGATTTGCTGCTCAGCCATGATGGTGTCCTAATAAGTCTCGCAGAACGTACACGCCCACTTTATCAAAACTAGCCTACTAAAACAGACGGCCCGCTTGGGTAACCAAACGGGCCGTCTTGGGCGCTGATAAATATGAGCGTTAGTTACTAACGCCTAAGCAATAGCGCCTTAGTGTAAGAACCTACTAGGCGGTCAGCACACTGTTAAGACGCTTCACGTAGGCGGCAGGATCATCCAAATGACCGCCTTCAGCAATGATGGCTTGATCCAGCAGGATGTAGGAAAGCTGCGTGAACAGATCACCTTCAGCCCCTTCCAAGCGGGCCACTAGCGCATGACTGGGGTTCAGCTCAAGAATCGGCTTCACCTCGGGCAGCGGCTGCCCTGCCGCTTCCATAATGCGGCGCATCTGATAGCCCATCTCATGCTCGGGTAACACTACACAGGCTGGCGAGTCGGTCAGGCGATGCGTGATTTTCACTTCCTGCACGCCGTCGCCTAGCGCTTCTTTGACGCGCTTAACCAGATCCTCTTTCGCTTTAGCGGTCTCTTCCTGGGCTTTCTTCTCTGCTTCATCTTCTACATCGCCAAGATCAAGCTCGCCCTTGGCGACATCGGCAAAGGTGTTGCCATCGAACTCAGTCAGATGGCTCATCAACCAGTCATCAATACGATCCGACAACAGCAGTACTTCGATGCCTTTTTTACGGAAGATTTCCAGATGCGGGCTATTTTTCGCTGCATTAAAGCTATCAGCCACGACGTAGTAAATCTTCTTCTGGCCTTCTTTCATGCGCTCGACATAGTCAGCCAACGCATGTTCCTGGGTAGCCGTATCGGTGTGGGTTGAAGCAAAGCGCAACAAACCAGCGATTTTTTCGCGGTTAGACGGATCTTCCCCCGGCCCTTCTTTCAATACGCTACCAAAGGTATTCCAGAAGGTTTGGTACTGCTCTTTGTCCTTAGCAAGCTTCTTGAGCATATCCAAGCCGCGCTTGGTGAGCGCCGACTTGATTTTATCGACATTGGGGTCTTGCTGGAGCAATTCACGAGAAACGTTGAGCGACAGTTCACGAGTGTCCAGTACGCCTTTAATAAAGCGCAGATAGAGCGGCAGGAACTGTTCAGCATCGTCCATGATGAAGACACGCTGAACGTAGAGCTTCACTCCTCGTGCCCCATCACGATCGAACATATCAAACGGTGCACGCCCTGGCACATACAGTAGGCTGGTATATTCAAGCTTGCCTTCGACCTTATTGTGACTCCAGGTCAGCGGGTCGGAAAAATCGTGGGCAACGTGCTTGTAGAACGCCTTGTACTCATCGTCGGAAACCTCGCTCTTGGGACGCGACCATAACGCCGTGGCCTCATTAATGGTTTCCCAGGTCGTTACTTCACTACCCTCAATGCTGTTGCCTTCGTCGTCCTTCGCCGTTTCAATCTTCGGCATACGCACGGGCACTTCGATATGATCCGAATATTTGCGTACCAGACTTTGTAGACGGTAATCATCGGCGAACTCTTTGGCGTCCTCTTTCAGGTGCAGGGTAATTTCGGTCCCGTGCTGGGCTCGCTCAATATCAGCAACGGTAAACTCGCCTTCCCCTTTGGAACGCCACTCGACACCTGCGCTGGCATCGGTACCTGCTTTACGGGTACGCACCGCGATTTCATCAGCAATAATAAAGCCTGAGTAGAAACCAACGCCGAACTGACCAATCAACTTGGCGTCTTTCTGCTGCTCACCGGAAAGTTGCTTGAGAAATTCAGCGGTACCTGAACGCGCGATGGTGCCTAAGTTAGCAATCACATCTTCGCGATTCATGCCTACACCGTTATCACGCAGGGTGATAGTGTTGGATTCGTGGTCGTGCTCGATTTCGATACGCAACTCACTGTCGCCTTCATAGAGCGCATCGTTATCAAGGGCCGCGTAGCGAAGCTTATCGCAGGCGTCGGCGCCATTTGAGATAAGCTCGCGTAAGAAAATCTCTCGGTTAGAGTACAGAGAGTGGATCATCAAATTCAGCAGTTGCTTAACTTCCGTCTGAAAGCCTAGCGTTTCTTCGTGGTTAGCCGATTTATCAGTCGCTTGTTCGTGGGTAGCAGTAGTCATGCGCTTATCCCTTCTGGATCACGTTGGTCAATTGCCCCTGCGCTATTCAGCAGAGGCATAAAAAGGTTTCGTGGATCAAATATGGGGATAAACAGCACTTTTTCAAGCAGCTGGGGCTAAGAAACAACAGAGGTTAAGTAGGCGTTAGGTCGGGGTCACCGTATTTCCAAGCACGATAACCTTCTAAGCGCTGGTCGATCCGGTTGAGCAACCAGCCGACAATCAGCACATCGTCCACCACACCGATCAGCATGAGAAAATCGGGTATCAGATCAAACGGCAGTACCAAGTAACCCAAGGCTAAGGCCATCATGCCAAATGCCGACCAGGGGATGGGGCGAAAATCACCACGGATCACGTCACGTGACATTGGTACAAACAGTTTTAGCGCACGCACAATACGTTTTGCCGCCCAAACGCGGGATTTGAGTCGACGTAGGAACCACCAAGTGGATAATGGGGCCATCGTAATTAAATCCTCCTAGTATCTGGGCAGTCAGATCATGGTTATTTACATTCGTTCAGTATAGCGGTTGCTCGATAATACCTGTGGACTACCTCCACCGAGCTTAAACAGAGTTAAATTGATAGAGAGAGAGCACCATGTTGGCTTCACCATTTCGCCATACCGCTCGCGCACTATGCACAACCCTGCTGGTGGGGCTACCCGCGTTTTCGTGGGCCGCCTCAGACAGTGAGTTACGCGATGCCCTCGCTGCCGCAAGAGAGCAACAGTGGGAGCAGGTTGATAGCCGCTCAATAGAAAGCCATCCCTTAAAAGGCTATGTGGAATATCACCGGCTGAGGGGGCAACTGCCCCATCTATCGCCTGACAGCGTGCAAGGTTTTATCAACCAGTATGCTGATTCACCACTAGCGGTCTGGATGCGTGGCCAAGCGATTGCTAAGTATGGCCATGCAGGACGTTACAACGACTTACTAGCGGTCGCTGATGGCGAGCCAGCAGGTACAGCGCGGCAATGCTATTACTACACGGCGCTACTGGCTACTCAGCCCCAGCAGGCCAGCGAAGCAGGCCTTAAACTGTGGCGTACGGGCAGTTCACAGCCTGAGGCTTGCGATCCATTGTTTAACCGCCTGCGCGCTAACGGCACTATTGATGCCGCGGCCATCTGGGAACGCAAAATGTTGGCTTGGCAAGCCGGAGAAACGCGCCTTTCAAATTATCTGGGCGGGCTATTAAATGGTCAGTGGCAAACCGCGCTGGATACCATCGACAGTATCACCACCAGCAGTCACGCAATCACTCAGGCACCTTCGTGCCTAGGCCCGGAGTGTGCGGCTACCGCTAGCTTTTATCAGGCGGCCATGCAGCGATTTACACGAGAAGATACCCCCGCAGCGTTTGCTGCTTGGCAAGCGCTATCACCACGCCTAAACCTGCTGCCCAGCGACCGTGCAGCCATTGAGGAAGAGCTGGCTTTTTACGCTTTGGTTCGCGATGTGCCGGGTACACTTAGCTGGGTCGACAGCGTGCTACCAACCCTTGATAGCGAGCGTGTCTTAGAACTGCGTGTCCGCCATGCATTGGCTAATCGTGACTGGAACGGGGTGCTTCACTGGGTTGCCGAAATGCCGGTAGACCAACAGGAAAACAGTCGCTGGCAGTACTGGCTGGGCCGTGCCAACGCCCAGCTTGGCAACCATACAGCCGCCCAGGAACGTTACCAACACGCGGCGACAGATCGCAGTTTTTACGGCTTTGCAGCCGCCGAAAAACTCGGACAGCCCTATCAGTTAAATATGGAACGCAATCATTTTGACGACGCGTCGCGGCAGCGTATAGCGCAACTACCTGCCGTTCAGCGCACCGAGGCATTACTTCGCATTGGTGAAGATGGGCTTGCCAATAGTGAGTGGTTACACGCGGTGCAAAGTGGCACTCCACAGCAGGCACGCGCATTAGCCGATTATGCCGCCAAGCAGCAGTGGCACGCACGCCTAGTGCAAACCACCATTGCCGCCGAGATGTGGGACGCATTGGATTGGCGTTTTCCCCAGGCCTACCACGATAGCTTTCAGCATTGGGGCCGGCTCACCGGCGTTGATCCCTACCTACTGATGGCCATTACCCGCCGCGAAAGTGCTTACAATCCAAACGCCCTTTCGCCTGCAGGCGCGCGAGGCTTAATGCAACTAATGCCAGGCACTGCTAGCCAAGTCAGCCGCGAGTTGGGCATTAGTGATCCTGGCCCCTACGGCGTGCTGGAGCCAGAGCTAAATATCCGCTTGGGAAGCACCTACTTGCGTGACAAGCTGCAACGCTACCAGGGCAATCGCTTAGCAGCCGCTGCGGCTTATAACGCTGGCCCTGGTCGCGTTGATCAATGGCTAGGTGATGGCGTGGAGGCGTTTGACCTATTTGTGGAAAGCATCCCCTTCCGCGAAACCCGCGACTATGTGCAAGCAGTGCTTAGCTATCGAGTCATTTTTGAAAGTCTCGCCAACGGTGGCAATAGCGAAGGTGTTTCACTGCTTAGCGATAACGAACAGCAAGTGCGCTACGACCGAGCGCTGCTCGCCCGTCGTTAGACTTGCTACCCACTAGCCTTGGCGCCCGGTCTAAACCGGGCGCTGAGTGAGTGCCAGCCGGATACCAAAGATAACCAACACGGTTCCCGTGGCGGCGTTCAAGGTTTGCGCAAAACGCGCATTGGCGAGCCACTTACCGGCACTCCCCACCATCATTACCACACTGATCTGCCAAATATTGGCAATAATGAAATGTACGCCTGCCAGCCATAGGGATTTCAACAAAGCAGGATCGCCTGGGGCGATAAACTGAGGCAAAAATGCCATATAGAAGACCACCGTTTTGGGGTTCAACACATTAGACAAAAAGCCCTCTTTGACTGGTTGCCAGCGAGAAACAGCAGGCGTGTCTTTTAATACCCCATTAACAGGCAGCGGCTGCCCTCGCCGCGCTGCCAATAAACTGGTGACCCCCAGCCAAATCAAGTACCCCGCCCCTACCAGCTTCAGCATATGAAATGCCCAGGCCGATTGCAGCAGAATAAGCGAGATGCCTAACGCAGAGATGGTGGCATGAATAAACAGCCCACAGCAGATAGCTACACTGGTAGTCACACCATCGCGAATGCCTCCGCGAGCCGTGTTACGGATGACTAGCAGCGTGTCGACGCCAGGGCTAATCGTGAGCAGCGTGATCGCCACCAGAAAGGAAATAAACTGCGCATCAACAAAACCCAACTGCATCATTTGTGCTTGCTCGCAAAGAAATAAAAAATCTTAGGTATGTGGCTGGACGACAGCCGCGTTTGCATCTAGAGTAATTGTAGCGGGTGGACAATTGAGTTGCCCGTTTGAATATTAAGCACGTTAAGGAAATAGAAAATGGCAACTGGCACAGTTAAGTGGTTCAACGATACTAAAGGCTTCGGCTTCATCTCTCCTGATGACGGCGGAGACGATCTGTTCGCCCACTTCTCCGAAATTCAAGCTGAAGGCTTCAAGACCCTGCAAGACGGTCAAAAAGTCAGCTTTGAAGTGACTCAGGGTAAAAAAGGCCTTCAGGCTTCCAACATCCGCCCAGCTTAATTGCTACCGGATGGACAAAGGCCCGCTAATGCGGGCCTTTTTTATGGCTGATTTTTAAGGCTCAGCTTAGCCGCAACTGTTTATTCCGCACGATTACGATTAGCTGATTGGCTATCTTCACTGGTATCAAGCTCATCCATCTCATTAGCGCCTATATCACTATCACTCGCGTCTGACTCGATCGCTGGGCCCGTCTCGGCCTCTCGGCTCTCCAGTTCCTGAAACTGCTCATCAAGACGCTGCTGCGCTTCTTCAAAGCGACGCTCTGTATCCTCAATCAAAGCCTCAACGTCGGTAGCTTCACGGTTATCTTCCAACGGCGTTCGCTCTGGCAAGCTGCTGTCTTCGTCCCAGCTAGACGAGAAATCTTCATTTTCCATCGGCTCTAACGTGGGCGCCTGCTGTTCTACCTCTTGAAACTGCTCTTCAAGACGCTTTTCCGCTTCTTCAAAACGGCGTTCAGTTTCGGCAATCATTTCGTCTACGTCGGAACGGGTTGCCTCACCTGGCATTGCACTTTCTTCATCGAGCACATCGTCAGGGTCGGCTGCCAGCGTATCTTCTTCGGCCTCTACCATCGCAGCATCGGCAGCAGAGTTATCACCGTTTTGGCTGTCACTACCTTCACGTAGAGCTTCCGCTTGCTCAAGCTCTTCAGCGGCTTGCTGTGCCTCAATGTCATCCTCTACTTCTTCGGGGCTAGACATTTCTGCCGCGTTTTCAGCCGCTGCTGGGGACTCCTCTTCGCGCACTGCTTCATCATCCGTCACCTCAGAGTTATCATCTGGTGTTACGGTGGGATCTTCCTGGGAGTCACCGCAGGCACTCAGCAGTAGAGCCATTGCGGCAACTACAGGTATCCACACGCGATTTGCCATTAGATACTTCTCCTTTATAACGTTTAAAATCTGAGTCAAACCAGTTAAGGCCGGTTGCTGGAAGAGAGTAAGGGGCACTCCTCTGGTAACAGCACACGCAACGCTAGAGGCACTACTTCGGCACAAAAATGGTCATAACAGCGTGCCTCACCATCCAGCGTTAATGGCCAGGGCGGATCACCCGCCTGTGTCGTCAGCGTTAGTTGAGTCGTGGTGAAATAGCGCACAAATCGCCCCTCAGAGGGAAAATTTTGCAGCTCGCTAATCAGCTTGCTCAGTTCTGTCACCGAACGAAAGTCCTTGACCAGAAGCACATCCAGACGACCATCATCAAGCTTGGCCCGTGGCCCCAGCACCTGCCCTCCACCTGATTGGCGGCCATTGCCTAGTGCTAGCAATAGTAGCGATGCACTCTCCTCTTTTTCATCCCAATGCAGCGTGCCGCGATAGCTACGATGTCGCCATGCTTTGAGCGCGCCCATCAATGAATACGCGCCGCCCCCCAATAGTCGCTTTAGGGTTTTCGGCGTTGATGAGGTAATTTCAGCGCCAAATCCCCCGGTCGTCATATTGATATAGTAGCTGGTTGCGGACTCACCACCCGCACCAGCCGTCACACGCACAACGTCAATGGGGTAGGCACTTAGCGCTCTTGCGGCGGCTAAAGCAGGACCTGGCTCTAATGGCAAGCCAACTGAAGTGGCAAAATCATTGGCACTGCCTAATGGCACGATACCTAATGCCGGCCGACGATCATGGGGCAAACGCATCAGCCCGTTCATGACTTCACTAACCGTGCCATCGCCACCGCAGGCAATCACATGCGTAATACCCATGGCGTCAGATAGCTCAGCAATATCAGCAGCGTCGCCCCCTTCCCAGGTAGCTCGAACAGTAATTTGCATCCCTGCTTGGCGTTGTTCATTGACTGCTTCACGCAATGCCGGGTTACCGGCAGATTTACCATTAATAATAAGTAAATAGTGTTGCTGCGAATCTGTCACCGTTGTTGTTCCTTTCCTTGGTTAACTGCTTTTGCCCATTATGCCAGTGCTTTTTCGACCACCTCATATACATTAGAAGATAGCGGCTCTTGCTTAATACGCTCTAACTGAGACCGCATTAATGCTTGGCGGGTTTCATCAAAACGCTGCCAGCGCGTTAGCGGCGTGATAAGCCGCGCGGCAATTTCTGGATTAAGCCGGTTGAGTTCAATCACCACATCGGCCAACAGCTGGTAGCCCTGACCATCTAAGCGGTGGAAATTGACTCGGTTCTGGGCAAACGCCCCAATGAGGGCACGCACTTTGTTGGGATTTTTAAGTGAAAAAGCGGGATGTTGCATCAGGTACTTCACGCGTTCAATCACATCTTCCTGCGGGCGTGAGACTTGAATGGTGAACCACTGATCCATCACTAACGGATCATGCGCCCATTTTTCGCCAAATGATTTCAATGCTGGTGAGGCCAAATCATCGCGATCGCTGTGTACCAGTAACGTCAGCGCTTGACGAACATCGGTCATATTATGATCAGAGGAAAATTGCGCTTCACATAGTGCCAAACCTTGCTCATCTTCGATCGACATGAGATAGGAGAGCGCCACATTTTTCAGACTACGCTGGGCAATTTGCTCAGGCGTCGGTGCGTAGGGCTCCTCTGTCACATTGGCCTCATAGACCGCCATAAACTCTTCGCGTAGGGCTAACGCCAGCGATTGGCGCACAAATTCACGTGCCGCGTGTATGGCGTCGACGTCCACAATAGGCTGCTGCTCCGCTATATACGCTTCTGAAGGAAGCGTCAGCATTTCAGCTAATACCGCCTTATCGCTCATTGGGCCGTTCAGAAGTGTTTTAAAGGCATCAACAACACGGCTGTCCATCACCTTCTCGACACTGTTACGGTGGGCAGCAATTAAGTCATCCAACGCCAAGAGCGCCAAGCGCTGGCCAGCATCCCAGCGGTTGAAGCCATCGCTGTCGTGGGTCAACAAAAAGGCCAGATCTTCTCGTGAATAGGGGAAGTGCAACTTAACGGGCGCTGAAAATTCACGTAGTAAAGACGGCACCGGCGCTTCAGCAACATCAGTAAAGACAAATGTCTGCTCATCATCACGTAGGTGAATAACGGCATCTTTGCCTATTTTTTCGCCATTGAGGGTTAACGTTAAGTCTTGACCTGATTTTGTACCGACTAACCCCATACGTACGGGAATATGCAGCGGCAGTTTATCGGGCTGGCCTGGTGTCGCGGGCGTGCGCTGACGCAACGTTAAATGATATTCACCATGCACATAGTCATACTCGCCGTGAGCATCAATATCCGGCGTACCTGCCTGGGAGTACCAACGCATAAACTGGCTTAACTCTTCGCCGGAGGTTTCCGCCATGCAGCCTACAAAGGCTTCAATAGTCACCGCTTGGCCATCGAATCGCTCAAAGTAAAGATCTGAGCCGCGACGGAAATTCTCTTCTCCCACTAAATTACGCAGCATGCGTACGACTTCTGCCCCTTTCTCATAAATAGTCAGGGTGTAGAAGTTGGTAATTTCAATAAAGTGGTCGGGACGAATCGGATGTGCAGTAGGACCAGCATCTTCGGCAAACTGTGCCGTGCGGAAAAAGGAGACATCCTGGATGCGCTTAACCGGTGCAGAATTGGTATCCGCCGAGAAGCACTGATCACGGAAGACCGTAAAGCCCTCTTTCAGCGAAAGCTGGAACCAGTCACGACAGGTGACACGGTTGCCTGACCAGTTATGAAAGTATTCGTGGGCAACGATGCCTTCAACATTTTGAAAGGCGGCATCGGTAGCGGTATGGGGATGCGTCAGCACCGCGGCGGAGTTAAAGATATTAAGCCCTTTATTCTCCATCGCCCCCATATTGAAGTCATTGACGGCCACGATCATAAATAGATCCAGGTCGTACTCACGACCATATGCCTGCTCATCCCACTCCATGGCCCGTTTCAACGAGGCCATAGCATGTTCAGTTTTATCCAGGTTCTCTTGCTCCACCCAAATTTGCAGCGTGACCTCGCGCCCGCTCATGGTGGTGAAGTGGTCTTCTACTCGATGCAGGTTGCCTGCCACTAGAGCGAATAGGTAACAGGGCTTAGGATGCGGATCTTCCCAGGTGACGAAATGACGACCGCCTTCCAGCTCGCCGCGCTCTAACGGGTTACCGTTAGCCAGTAATACAGGTTCACGCTGCTGATCACCGATCACCGTGACCTTGAAGGTCGCCATGACATCGGGGCGGTCGGGGTAAAAGGTAATACGTCGAAAACCCTCGGCTTCGCACTGAGTGCAGTACATGCCGTTGGACTGATAAAGCCCCTCTAACGCCGTGTTCTCTTGCGGTGCGATCTCTACCTCACTCTCCAACACAAACCGCTCTGGAACACTGGCAATACTTAGGGTCTCTGCATCTACTTGATACGCGGATTCATTCAGCGGCGTTGCATCAATTGACAAGGAGATGAGCTTTAAATGCTCGCCGTTTAATACCAGCGGCGCATTCGCGTCAGCCTTCGCATGTCGCTCCATCAACAGTCGCGCTTTCACACGGGTCGCGGCGGGGTCAAGATCAAACGTCAGCTCGGTATGAGTTACCCGGTAAGCGGGTGGCTGGTAGTCGCTTAAATAAACCGGCTGCGGATCAGACATAGTGCGTGACTCCTGTATAAAACGAATATTTATATAGTTAACACGGGTGACGGCGGCAAGTGGCGCTGCCCTGCTAATCGCGGAAGTTATCAAACTGGAGCGGCAAATCCGGCCCCTCTTCGCCCCGCAGCAGTGTCATAACAGACTGTAAATCGTCGCGCTTTTTACCCGTTACACGCACCTTCTCACCCTGAATTTGTGCCTGTACTTTGAGCTTGCTAGCTTTGATGCGCTTAACCACATCTTTGGCTTCCGCGGCATCGAGCCCTTCCTTTAAAGCGACTTCCTGGCGCGCTTTGACACCAGAGAGCACCGGGTCTTGAACGTCCATACAGCGGGCATCGATACCACGGGCGATAAGACGGGCTCGCAGCACATCGAGCATTTGCTTAAGCTGAAAATCAACTTCAGCCTCTAGCTGCACTTTATCGCCTTCCAAAGTGAAGCTGGCGTCGACGCCTTTAAAATCAAAACGCGACTGCACTTCTCGGTTAGCTTGATCAACGGCGTTAGCACCTTCGTGCTTATCGAACTCTGAGACAATATCAAATGAAGGCATGATGTAATTCCTGACAAGACATGACCACCTATTCTAGAGCAGCCAGCCCCCTAGGGGCCAATTCTGTTGTTTATCTCTTGTTCTTTTCGGTGTTGAAGCATGCTTTATTGAACCAAAACTTGATTATCACTCACCTAAATCTATACAAAAGTTATCCTTCAAGCCCTTCAAAAAGATGTTCAACCCCTGTTAGATGACTTAGGCTAGCGCGATAACCTTCTTGCCATCTTAAAAAACGTTACCCCCAGGAGACATCATGAGTGACCGCGAGACCCGCCATAAAGCCTCCATGCAGAAGTTGAAAACACGCGTAGATGAGAAGGTCGCCAGTGCCGACGAACAGCGCGGCCTAATCATTGTTAACACCGGTAACGGCAAAGGCAAAACCACCGCAGCCTGGGGGACGGTCACCCGTGCCTTGGGTTATGGCTATAAAGTTGGCGTGGTGCAGTTTATTAAAGGTCTCTGGGAGTGCGGCGAACGTAACCGATTGGAGGAAGATACCAATCTTGAGGTAGCGATAATGGCCACCGGCTTTACCTGGGACACCCAGAATCGCCAAGCGGACACAGAGGCGTGCCACGCAGTATGGAAAGACGCCGAGCGTATGTTAGCGGACCCAGAGATCTATCTGGTGGTGCTTGATGAGATTACCTATATGCTCAAGTTTGGTTACTTGGATATTGAAACCGTTAAACAAGCGCTGGAGAAACGCCCAACGGAACAGACGGTGATTATTACGGGAAGAAATGCCCATCGCGAGCTAGTCGCCATGGCCGATACGGCGACCGAAATGCAGGAAGTTCGTCATGCCTTCAATAACGGCTTACAAGCGCGCCGTGGCATCGACTTTTAAATATAAGCTGATACATACAGAAAAGGGGCAACTCCGTTGCCCCTTTTGCTCATCTGCTCATCAATAGCCAGCTTGAACCGTTATTAACTATCGAACGGGTTACGCAGCACGATGGTTTCCATACGGTCTGGACCAGTAGAAATGATGTCAATACTCGTACCCACCTGCTCTTCGAGGAAGCTGATGTAGGCGCGGGCATTGGCAGGCAAATCTTCGACCCGTTTAGCGCCCAACGTGGACTCTTTCCAGCCTGGTAAATCCTGATAAAGCGGTTCGACAGCTTCATAGCCTTCCGAATCCACAGGATTATCCAGCACGTCGCCATCTTTACTGCGATAGCCAACGCAGACGCGGATATTTTCCAGTCCATCCAGTACATCCAGCTTGGTCAAGCAGATGCCAGAGACCGAGTTGATCTGCACCGCGTGACGCAGTGCTACGGCGTCAAACCAACCGCAGCGTCGTGCACGGCCAGTAGTGGCACCAAACTCATGGCCACGCTCGGCGAGGTGGCGGCCATCAACGTCAAATAGCTCAGTGGGGAATGGGCCTGAACCCACGCGAGTGGTATATGCCTTGGTAATACCCAGCACGTAATCCAAATAGAGCGGACCGACGCCAGAGCCAGTGGCGGTGCCGCCTGCAGTGGTGTTCGAGCTGGTGACGTAAGGGTAAGTACCATGGTCGATATCCAGCAGCGAGCCTTGAGCACCTTCAAATAGGATGTTCTCACCGGCTTTACGCAGGTCGTGCACCATGCTGACGGTGTCGCAGACCATTGGGCGAAGCTCTTCCGCCATCTGCATCGCGGTATCCAGCACTTCCTGGAAGTCGACTGCCGGCTCGCCGTGGTAATTCACCAACACGAAGTTATGGTAGTCGAGCACTTCACCCAGCTTGGAAGCAAAGCGCTCGCGATGAAGCATATCGCCTAAGCGCAAGCCACGGCGTGCCACTTTATCTTCGTAGGCGGGACCAATGCCACGGCCGGTGGTGCCAATTTTAGCGATACCACGGGCCTTTTCACGGGCCTGATCCAGGCGTACATGGTAAGGCAGGATCAGCGGACAAGCGGGCGAAAGACGCAGGCGCTCACGTACCGGTACGCCTTTGGCTTCCAGCTCACGGATCTCTTTGATCAGCGCTTCAGGTGAAAGCACCACGCCATTACCAATCACGCAGGTTTTACCTGGACGCAAAACGCCGGAAGGGATCAGGTGAAGAACGGTTTTTTCACCGTCGATGACCAGCGTGTGGCCAGCATTGTGACCACCTTGGAAACGCACCACGGCTGATGCTGATTCAGTCAACAGGTCAACAATCTTACCTTTGCCCTCGTCACCCCATTGGGTGCCCAGCACTACGACATTCTTACCCATTATGATGCACTCGTCTCTTGTGTCAGGGCCGTTGGCTGCCAACGACCATTGATAAGCTCAAGACGGCGGTCACATTCATGCTCCGCCGGCCCAGTACGCTGCCCAGGCAGCGCTTGAATCACGCGTTCCCCTTGCTCACGCAGTGCAACAATGGCAGCGTTGAGCGACTCATCTTGCTGGGCGGGTGCCCAAATACTACCCCGACTCGGGGCAGCCAGCGCCAACGACGCCAGTTGTTTAAGATCCATCGAGAAACCGGTAGCGGGGCGAGCACGACCAAAGGCACGCCCTGTATCGTCATAACGCCCGCCTTTAGCAAGCGCATGCCCATAGCCCGGCACGTAGGCGGCAAACATCATACCGGTATGGTATTGATAGCCACGCAACTCAGCCAAGTCAAAGTAGAGCGACACATCAAAGCGCGCCAATACGCCTTGATAGAGCGCATCCAACTGATCCAATGCCGCCGTGACTGAGGCAGGAGCGCCCGCAAAACGCTCGCGCGCCTGGCTTAAAATATCCGCTCCGCCATGCAGCTCACCAAGCGCCAACAGCATATCCGCTAATGCCGGGTCACTAACACTAGCGTCTACAAGCTGTGCTAATTGCGTAGGTGATTTTAGCGCCAGCGCTTCAAATAGCGCGCTTTCCTGCTCATCACTGAGCGCTGCTGCTTCAACTAGGCTGCGGTAAATACCGATGTGCCCAAGCGCCAGGTGGATCTCCTGAGCGCCAGCCGCTTTCATACTGGCCAGCGCCAAGTGAATAATTTCACTGTCAGCCTCAAGCCCAGCATGGCCAAACAGTTCAGCGCCTACCTGCACCGGGCTACGCCCGCCTTGGTGCTGATCCGCCTTTGCACGCAATACGTTGGTGCAATAACAAAGGCGCACTGGCCCCTGCCGCTTTAGCGAATGCGCATCCATACGCGCCACTTGCGGCGTTACATCAGCGGAGGCCCCCATCATGCGGCCAGTGAGCTGGTCGGTCAGCTTAAAGGTCTGCAGATCGAGATCTGTACCCGTACCTGTTAACAAGGAGTCCAGAAACTCCACCGGCGGCGGCATTACTTGGTCATAGCCCCAGCAATGGTAAAGATCGAGCAGCGCGCGGCGCAGCTCTTCCATGCGGCTTGCCTGAGGCGGAAGCACCTCATCCATGCCGTCGGGCAGTAGCCAGCGGTCAGCGATGGTCATGTGAACAATCCTGCAAGACGATGAAGGCCCAACAAACTCAAGCAGTAACGAAGCAATATGATTGCCGACGCCAGCGTTAAATGAGGGCCACAAAAAAACCGGGCGACGCCCGGTTGATAAATTCTATCACGTTTATTGGCCGGATAAACCCCGCCAAGCCCTAGGAATGACGAGACGAGGTGCACCGGCCAAAAGCGACTTACTCGCTGTCGCTACCTTCCGGCTCTGGGTTACGCAAATAGCGGAAGAAATCGCTATTCGGCTCCAGCACCATCAGATTGCCATCGTCAGCAAAGCTTTCGCGATAAGCTTCTAGGCTGCGCCAGAAGGAGAAGAACTCCTGATTCTGGCCATACGCCTCAGAGAAGATCGCAGCAGCCTGGGCATCACCTTCACCACGCAGTGTTTCGGAGCGCTCATTGGCTTGAGCAAGCAACACCTGGCGGCGACGATCTGCGTTGGCCCGAATACGCTCAGCCTCTTCCTGACCTTGAGCACGCCACTCGCGAGCTTCACGCTCACGCTCGGAGCGCATACGGTCAAAAACAGCTGCCGAGACGTCTTCAGGCAGGTCGATCCGCTTAATACGAATATCGCGGATAGCCACACCTAGCTCTTCACGCATTAGCTCATCGAGCTCGGCGGTGGGGCCGGTCATCAGGTCATCACGTCGTTCAGCGATGATTTCCTGAAGATTCAAACGACCAAATTCATTACGCAGGCTTTCATCCACGCGCGGTTGAATCAGGCGAATAGCCATCAACTCATCGCCAGCGGTCGCCTCGTAGTAGCGCGTTGGGTTAATAACTTGCCACTTAACGTAGGAGTCAACGATTACCGCTTTCTGCTCAAGCGTCAGATAACGGCTAGTATCGGTATCCAGCGTCAGCAAACGCGTATCAAACTTACGAATCGTTTGCGCGATCGGCACTTTTGCGTGCAAACCAGGCTGAATATTCTCTTCGATGACTTCACCAAAACGAAGCTTAACGGCGCGTTCAGTTTCGTCTACCACGTACAGAGTGTTGCTCGCCAGCCACGCCACGGCAGCCAGACCACCAACAATCAGCAGGGATCGATTATTAATCATTTACCGGCCCTCCCTGCGGATGGAGTTACTACTATTGGTATTCGTTGATGAGCTACTCTGGGTACTGCGTAGCCGCTCAAGCACATCCGCGTCCAACTGCTCATCACTGCTATTCTCGCTATTGCCAGACGATGAATTGCTGCGATTGCCACTAGTACCGCCGCGCATTTGATCGAGCGGGAGATACATTAAGGGGGCGTTTTCGCTCACATCCAGCAGCACTTTCGGCGAATTACTAAACACATCTTCCATAGTGTCTAGATACATACGCTCGCGCATGATATCCGGCGCATTACCGTACTCGGAGAGTAGCGAGTTAAAGCGGTTGGCTTGACCCTGTGCTTCAGCAACCACCGACTCACGGTAACCCTGGCCCTGTTCAACCACACGCTGGGCCTGACCCTGGGCAGCCGGGATAATCGCATTGGCGTAAGCCATACCTTCGTTGATCGTACGCTGGCGATCTTCACGGGCACGGATAACATCATCAAAGGCATCAATGACCGGCGCAGGCGCAGACGTCGACTCAATGTTGATGGTTTGTAAACGAATACCAGCACCATAGTTATCGAGATAGGACTGGAGACGACTAGAAACAGAGCTACCCAGAATCTCACGACCCGAGGTCAGGATATCGATCATATCAGTACCGCCAACCACGTGACGCAGCGCCGAGTCCAACGCATTCTCAATAGAGATAGCGGGATCACGTACGTTTAGAACGAAATCACGGGGATTAGCGACTTGGTACTGTGCTGAAATTTCCACTTCAACGATGTTTTCGTCGCGGGTCAGCATGGACTGCGTTTGAGTCAATGACCGCACGCGCGTCACATTCACCATCCGCACATCATCAATCAACGGCGGATTCCACTGCAGGCCGGGTTCTACAATGCCCTGGAACTCGCCAAAACGAAGCACAACACCACGCTCGGATTGATCGACTAAGTAAAAGCCCATCGCAGCCCAAATCGCCAGCGCAACAATAATCAGTAAGCCAGGCAAAGCGAAAGGGTTACGGCTTTTACCGCCACCGCCACCACCATCGCTTTTTTTGCTGCCGCCTTTTTTACCGCCACCCAGCATACTGTTGAGCTTATCCTGAAATTTTTTCAGCGCTTCATCCAGATCAGGAGGACCTTGGTTGTTGCCTCCTTTATTGCCGTTGTTGCCGCCATTATTACTGCCACGGTTTCCATCATTATCATTTCCACCGCGTCGGCCGCCACTACTCCAAGGGTCGTGCTGGTTGCCACCACCAGGCTCATTCCAGGCCATACTTCGTCTCCACTAAGGTATTCGCTAACGCAAATGCCAACGTTTTAAACGATAGCATCGCGTTTTGATATTATTGCTCTATAAACCTTGTACCATTTTTATACAAAGCAGAATACAAGCAGCGCTTTAAGATTCGTAATAAGCAGCCTACCACTCATCGGATTCACGTAACGCTACCGGTAAATAAGTATTGGCACGCTCGCCTAACTGAGCCATCAACTGATTAAAATCGCGCCGCGGCAAGCGCACATCCAGCACCGAATGCCCCTGCTCATCAAAAGCTTCCTCACGAACTGCATTCAGTTCGTGAAGACCAGCACGCAGCTTACCTTGCTCAGGATTAAGTGTCAGCGAGAAGCCAATTACATCGTTTGCTAAGCGTTCAGTTAGCGCTTCATGAAGCAATTCTAGCCCCTGGCCCTGCTGCGCTGAGAGCCAAACCACCTCTGGCACACCATGACCATCACGTTCAATACGCGGCGCGCTGTCGAGCTTATCAATTTTATTCATGACTTTGAGCACTGGCACGTCATCTGCACCAATCTCTTTTAGCACTAGCTCCACCTGCTCCACATTTAATTCGCGGTCAGGATCTGCTGCATCAATCACGTGTACCAGCAACGACGCTTCTGAAGCCTCTTGAAGCGTCGCTTGAAACGCCTCGACCAGCTTGTGCGGTAAATGACGGATAAACCCGACGGTGTCCGCCATTACCACAGGCCCGACGTCTTCAATTTCAAGCCGCCGCAGCGTTGGGTCTAGTGTGGCAAACAGCTGATCAGCGGCGTAAACATCAGAGTTAGTTAACGCGTTGAATAACGTCGATTTACCCGCGTTGGTATAGCCCACCAGCGATACACTGTGGATTTCAGCGCGAGCACGGGCGCGACGATTCTGGTCGCGCTGGCTACGCACTTTATCCAGCCGCTTGTGAATCGATTTAATCCGTCCACGCAGCAGGCGTCGGTCAGTTTCAAGCTGAGTTTCACCCGGGCCGCGCAGGCCAATCCCGCCTTTTTGGCGCTCAAGGTGCGTCCACCCGCGCACTAGGCGAGTCGACATA
The DNA here is from genome assembly GCF_030544485.1 of Halomonas sp. HAL1. NCBI lineage: Bacteria > Pseudomonadati > Pseudomonadota > Gammaproteobacteria > Oceanospirillales > Halomonadaceae > Halomonas > Halomonas sp. HAL1. Next base: position 1,519,374 of record NZ_CP130610.1, on the reverse strand, counting down.
TATTCAAGTTGAGCAAGCTCTACTTGCAGCTTACCTTCATGCGTTCTTGCCCGCTGCGCAAAAATATCGAGAATAAGACCGGTACGGTCAAGCACTCGGCACTTGAGCTCTTGCTCAACATTGCGCTCTTGAGAGGGACTTAAGCTGTGGTTGAAGATCACCAATTCTGCCGCGTGAGCCGCGAGCAGTGCCCGCAACTCTTCCAGCTTTCCTGACCCAATAAATGTGCGTGAGTCAGGCCGGTGGCGGCTGGCAGTGAGTAGAGTCGCAGGCTCTGCACCCGCAGAGCGCACGAGCTCTAGAAACTCACCCGGGTCTTCACGTTTTTGCTCATCATGGAAATCGACATGAACAAGAACTGCCGTTTCACCGGCGTCTGGGCGTTCGAAAAACAATCAATACCTCGTGGAATCTCTTGCTTATCCAGCGGTGTTAAATCTCCGCGTCTTGCTCTGCCGGGTCTTGCGCAGGCAAGCGTACGTTACGAGACGGAACCACCGTAGAAATAGCGTGTTTATAAACCATCTGACTGACGGTATTGCGCAACAAGATAACAAACTGGTCAAACGATTCGATCTGGCCCTGAAGCTTAATGCCGTTGACCAAAAAGATGGAGACCGGAATGCGCTCTTTGCGCAGAATGTTCAAGTACGGGTCTTGAAGGGACTGCCCTTTGGACATGTTGCTCTCCCTAAAACTGTCGTTGGGGTTAATTATCAAATGGCGTGCCCTACTAGTGCTACGCCGCAATCTTTTTGCCCGAAAGGCCTAATGTTGCCGAAAAGGCCAAGTGGCCATTCGAAAACATACGCTTACTAAATTACTATCTTGAAGAACTATCTTACGCTAAGCACCGCTTTCACGCACGAGTTTCAACACCTTATCAAGCGCGTCAGGGCGCTGCGAATCTACCCATTCAAGCGATGGCCAGCTTCTTAACCACGTTAGCTGACGCTTTGCGAGCTGGCGAGTCGCGATTATGCCCCGCTCAACAAGCGTGGCGTAATCATACTCACCTTCCAGGTACTCCCACACTTGACGATAACCAACACTCTTCATCGCCGGTAGGCCTAAATGTAAGTCATTACGCTTTTTGAGGGCAGTGACTTCATTTATCAAGCCCTCATCCATCATTAGTTCAAAGCGCTTAGCGATACGTTGATGCAAAAGGGCACGATCACTAGGCGCCAACGCTATCGACAACACGCGCCATGGAAAGGTTTCAGGCTGTTGCTCCGCCCATAACTCACTCATTGGCCGTCCGCTGGCATAATATACTTCTAGCGCACGTATTA